>QHYU01000229.1 GCA_003224235.1 Acidobacteriota bacterium | reverse complement strand
ACCTCAGCTTTGCCGGAGTGGATGACGATTGAATAGTAGCCCAGCGCTGCGGTCTCTGAGAGGTTGAAATCGCCATGAATCGTCCCGCTGCCGATAGCGGGAGGCTCTTGCGATAGACGGCGTTGTTGTCGGGGTCCTGAACCTCGACGTCCACTTCGCCCCCCGCCGGTGAGCGCCCGGATTGGTGTGCCGCCATTTGCCACCGACCGTTGTTCTCCACGTAGACTGCCCAGCATGCGGACGCGATAGCTACAGGCGAGCTTCGAGAGGCCAAAAGAAGAGAGCCCGGCGTCATGCCGGGCTCTCCCCTCGTCCACTTTGGGGTTGTTATGGGTGAGACGAGTCGGCGTGCGCCTCCCCCACTATGACTTGCGCGCCTTGGGGCACGCCCGTAGCATTTGGGTTGTCAACGATCACATGGATCGCGCGTACCCGTATGCCGCTGCTGGCGGTGCCAGAACATGGTGGAACGCCTCCGCCATCGCAGGTCTGCTCGTTGAGGGTGACCGAGCCGATCCCGGAGACCAGGATAGTCGTGTTGGGCGGAGGATTGTCGCCCACCGTCATGCCTCCGACTGAGAGTCCAAGCAGAGTAGTGCCCTGGGCGTCGGATGAGGATTTTCCGCCACCCGAGGCGCTGTTGGCTTGAGAAATGATCGCAGTGGCGGACACCGTACACACGCCGTTCACCGGCAGCACGCAAACATTTTGCGCCTTGGCGAAACTCGACGAGTTGCTGCTGGAGGTGAGAACCGTGCCAGCACTGTCGCTCACCGAGGTTCCGCCGCTCACCGACGAGGTAGATAGCTGGTCCAGATCCTGATGGTCATGCCCGCCCTGCGGCGGAATGCTCACGAAGCCAACTACCACTGGTAGTTGCGATGGATTGGTCTGCTCATTGACGATCGTGGCGTCCCCGCTCACCGTTCCGACCAGCGCGGGACATCCAGCGGGCTGCGGGAAGTCAGCGTGCGCCTGGGCATGCGAGACCACCACGTCAACGGCATCGCCGGTCGGCGCCAGGCTACTAATGTGAACTCTGATCATGTTGACGGTTAAGTCCGCGGCGAAGGTCCCGCCAGCGAGTTGGCCGGGTGGAGGCTGGGAACTCGACCCAATCTCCTCCAAGAGCTTGACAAAACTGCCGGCTCCGAACTGGGCCGCCGGCAGGTCTATCGTGGTGTTCGGGTTGACGTTATTCATCTGGGTGCCGTTAACCACCAGGTTCTTGAAAGCCGATCCCGCCGCACTGAAAGACGAGTTGAAACCAGACGCTTGTGCGGTAGCCACTCCCCGCACCACGTCTGCAGTGACCAGTCCACTCACGAGGTTGACCCCGGCCGACTCGGCAACGCCGGTATCGGTCGCGGTGTTCGTCGTTGGGTCAACCGTGCTCGTGCTCGACGCCCTGAGCACGTTCGCGCGCAGGACACTGCCACCGGGAGGTGGAACCGCTACATTCAGGACTTGGTTGCTGTTGCTCGTAGAGCCGATGCCGGACTGCGAGCTGCAAACGCCTTGCGTGCAAGTGGCAGGGGTGGCAGCCGGCAGCGTCTGGTTGATTCCCAAGAGCGTGTCTTGGATACGGGCCCCCAGGGCGTTGCCGCTGGCGTTCGCGCCTGCAGGATTGAAGACAGTGAAATTGAGCGGCTGAACCCTGGTACGGTCCTTTAGTTCGGCGCTCAACGACGTCGAAGCCCGCGTCTTCATTGACGCGAAAAGAACTTTGTTGCAGGGGATTGTTCCGATTGTGTCGCTGACATTGAGGGCGAGTTCACCGAAAAGGTTGGTCCCTGTCGCCGTTAATCCGGTAATGCTGGGTGCGGTGTTTACTGCGGCATCCCAAAGAACCCCCTGACTCCCCACGGAGAGCGGCAAGAAAGTAGTGCCGCTCCACATGAAGGCGCTAACGGTGATAGTCGCGCCCCCATTTTGTGTGTCAAATGAGATCAAGAGGTCGCCGGACGTACGTCGCGGCAGTTGCGAGCAGCGGGGACTGGCAGGAAGGCGCGACCAGTTGGCGTAGAGGAACTGCTTCTGCACGCCGCTGACAGGAAAGAAGCGGAAAGCGATCTCACCGGCGATCGGAGGACCGCTATTTATTGAGATTTGATTTACTACGTCGTCTTTGGGGGGAGCGCTTCCCGCGGTGCAAACCCAACTGCTCTGGTCGTTCTCTTTGGAGCCCATGCCGAAAATATCGTCGGTCGGCCCCGTCCCATCGGTGAACGTGGTGAGGGCGGCCGGGAAGGGGCTACTGTCCCAATCGATGGGCTCCGTCGGTGGCACCGAGTGATCGACGATTAGGTTTCCGTCGATCTCGAAGCTGCCTACCGTGTTGCCGGCAAGCGTGGCGCGATTTGCGACCAGCGTGCCAATCAGGAGCAGCAGCAGAAAAGCGGTGATGATCAATAATGGGCGGTGGGCAGTGCTTGCAACAACGCCCCAATGCTTCTGCGAACGCGTTTGGGTAGTCACAGATTCTCCTCGCTCAAGCAGGTATCGTTCGAGGGGGGCCAGCATATCGGACTCTTTACTGGAAACCGAAGCGTATCGCCATCCGGTAAACACCGTAATCTCAGCGAGGAAAATCCCTGATAACTGTTTATGTATAGCCCCAAAGGATGAGTTTACCATGGCAGCTCAATTGCTCACTCCCTATGCCAAAAGGGCCTACAACAGAGCCCGTAGGCCCATGATTGGGTCCGTCCAACTCCTACAATTTATAGCGGTTCAAAAAGACACCGGGCTCGCCGTTCGATTCGACTCAAACAGAAACTACCGCGCCTCTCGGACCGCACTGTAGCTGTCCCAAAACTGTATCTCTGGCCAGTAGCCAATTGCTTGCTCTGAGTTTCATGATTGCTCCCCCGAGCCCAAGACAGGCCAGTTACACGATTTAGAGAGTGTCACGTTCCTACGCGCTGCCCGTCCGGCAGCAAGTTTCTCGGACGGCCTAGGAAGACATGAGGAAACTTTGTCTTGCAACCATTGCCACGTTGCTGTTCACGGGGAGTGCTTTCGCGCAGGCCAGCGGCAATTTCAGTGCCACCGCGGTCACGCCGGCGTGTATGATTAACTTCGGCAACAACGGGAAGTTCACGAACAATTCTCCCACGTGTAATCTCCCGGGGACCACGACTACTCCTTATTCCGCCGAGTGCGGCATGATGGCGGCCAGCATCAAGACGTCCAATGGCAGCGGTGTGACACTGGATATCAGGCCCTCCCTGGACACCGGGCTTTTCACCGAAACCAACATCAGCAAGAACACAAGCGGCGTTGTGCCCTTGCCCATACCCACCGCCACGGCCGACATCGGCATCCAGGTCTGCGTGACTGTGGACGGGAGCGGCGCGGGGATTCTCCCCGCCAGTTGCGTGATCTACGATCAACGATTCCAGCAGCTCAGCAGCAACCTGTTTAATGCGGTGCTACCCGCTTGCGCGGATGCAACCGGTGTAACTGCTCCTTGCAACCTCGACCTGATACTGAGCACCCTGTCGGCTCACAGCTTCGACTTCGTGGTTCCCGTGGGACAAGGAACGCACACCGTGTTGGCGACCTGGTCGGTCTTTGGCCAGACGGCTGCGACACAAGGGAGCACGGCACAAATTGGCGCTTGTGTAGGCCCGGGGATCATCACCGTTACACAGATGAAGGTGTTCAACAACAGCGGCAGCCTGCTCCAGTTCTGAGCTTGCTGTCCGGGGCTCGAGCCGCCACGGTCCGGTCACTGGCAGCTCGGGGTCTCGGTAGAGCTAGGGCGAAGCGAAGGTCAGGTTTCAATGCTTAGACGTTGGACCTGACCCCGCTCTTTATCCCCTACCGACGAACCAGCTGGCTCCTCCGCCGCGGCTCTCCGGGATTGGCGGTCCTCTAGATTGTTAAACTGGGGGAATGACAATGAAGCGTATCCACATACTTTCACAAGTAGTCTTGTGCCTGGCTCTGCCGCTTGGCTCCTTCGGCCAGGCCGCTCCTCATACCAGCTCCGGCAATCCCATCGCCACCGTCGGCGGGCAGCCCATCTATGAGCAGGATCTGATCCAGTCGCTGGGGCCTCAGTTGCTGCAATTGCGCAACCAGGAATACCAGCTCAAGAGCAAAGCGCTTGACGACCTGATCCGTCAGAAGCTCATCGAAGCCGAAGCCAACAAACGGGGCATTTCTGCTCAAGAGCTGCTGGAACAGGAAGCCGATTCCAAGGTTGCGGAGCCGACTGACGGCGAGGTCGAGGCCTATTTCCTTGGGCAGAACCGAGTGAACGCCCGTTTCGACGAAGTGAAAGAGCAATTCCGAGCGACTCTAAAGCGGGCCAGATTACAGAAGGAGCGCCAGGCCTACGCGGATTCTCTGCGGGGCAAAATCGAGGTCGCCGTCCTCCTGCGGCCGCCCAGCATCGACGTCGCCTACGACCCAGGCCGGGTGAAAGGAGATCCCAAGGCCCCGGTCACTATCGTCGAGTTCTCCGATTTCCAATGCCCCTACTGCAAAAAGGCCGCGACTACAATGAAAGACCTGCTCAGCAAGTATAACGGCCGGGTGAAATTAGCTTTCCGGGACTTTCCTCTGCGGGAGAGCCACTCGCAGGCGCAAATCGCAGCGGAAGCGGCCCGCTGCGCTGGCGAGCAAGGGAAGTTCTGGGAGTTTCACGACGCGCTGTTCGCGGATCAGTCCAAACTGGACGAAACCGGCTTGGTCGCCCAGGCGCGGGCCCTGGGTCTGAATGAGAAATCGTTCCAGTCTTGCCTCGTCAGCGGAAAATTCAAGGCCAAGATCGAAGCGGACTTGCAAGAAGGAAGCAGGGTGGGCGTTGCCGGGACTCCTGGCTTCTTTATCAACGGGGTCTTTCTGAGCGGCGCCCAGCCACAAGCGGAGTTCGAGAAAATCATCGACAACGAGCTAACCATCGTGCGCAACCGATATTCAAGTCGGTGACCCAATGCGTAGGCCTTCTCT
>QHYU01000208.1 GCA_003224235.1 Acidobacteriota bacterium | reverse complement strand
CGCCGTGCTACTGCTACCGCTGCCCGCTGGGCCTTACCTACCCGGCGTGCAACGTGGCCTGCGCCGATGAGCTCGAGAAGTTCCTCCTCAGCGTCAGCTCAGAGACCGTAGCCGCGTTTATCCTCGAGCCGGTGGTCGGGGCAACGCTCGGCGCTGTGACGCCACCCGAGGGCTACCTCCAGCGCATTTTCGAGATTTGCCGGCGCCAAGGGATTCTGCTGATCGCCGATGAGGTGATGACCGGCTTGGGCAGAACGGGAGCGCACTTTGCCGTCGAACATTGGGGAGTCGTGCCGGACATGATTCTGGTGGGCAAAGCAGTGGCGAGCGGGTACGCGCCGCTGGGGGGAGTGTTGGTCGCACCGCGCGTGGCGGAAGCAATCGCGCAGGGTTCGGGGAGGTTCGAGCACGGCTTCACCTATCAGGCCCATCCGGTGGCCATGGCCGCCGGGCTGGCCGTGCTGGACTACATCAGTGAGCACCAGCTCTTCGAACGTGTCGCCCCCGCCGGCCGCGCGCTGCTCCAGGCGCTCCGGTCGGTGGAAGGACACGCGTACGTAGGCGACGTGCGCGGCTGTGGCCTCCTGCTTGGCGTCGAGTTCGTCAGAGACCGCACGACGCGTGAGCCCTTTCCGCGCGAGGCCAACCTTGCCGAACGCATCCGGCAGGCCGCGCTGGAAGAAGGCATCACTACCTATCCCATCCAGGGCTGCGTGGACGGCGAGCGCGGCGACCACGTCCTGCTGGCGCCGCCGTTCATCATTTCCTCCGACGAGATCAGCGAGATTGCCCGTGCATTGGGCGCCGCAGTCGAGCGAGTGGCGGAGTCGCGGTCTGAGTCTTAAGGGATGGTAGTGCCCGCAGACGAGACAAGGTCATGCCTCCTCGATAATTCGACCCAAGGCTCTGGTGCGCGTCCATAACTACGTCATTTAAGCCTGGAGGAAAACCGATGAAGGACTTCGTTCTAAAGCTAGCTCTGCGTGTTCTGGTTCTCTTCATTGCTTTTCTGCCGATGCCCCCCATGGCATTTGGGCAGGCGCCGCAAGGGAAACCGCGCGCCCGCGACCTCGGTGTGCCGTTTGAAGGCACGCCGGGCCTGCTGAATGCAATCACCGATGTCAAAGGCGTCGAGGTCGGCCACAGCACAATCATCAAAGGGGAAGGGAAGTTGCAGGTGGGCATTGGTCCGGCGCGCACAGGCGTGACGGCGGTTCTCCCGCGCGGCAAGGACCCCGAAAGCGCAGTTTTCGCCGGCTGGTTTTCGCTGAACGGCAACGGAGAGATGACCGGCACGACCTGGGTGGAAGATTCGGGGATGCTGCAGGGCCCGGTGATGATCACCAACACGCACAGCGTCGGGGTAGTGCGCGACGCCGTCATCGCTTGGCGCGCGCGGAATCACCAGCCGGACGCGGAAGGCTACTGGTGGTCGCTGCCCGTGGTCGCCGAGACGTGGGATGGCTATCTGAACGACATCAACGGCTTCCACGTCAAGTCAACGCATGCTTTCGAGGCCATTGAAAGCGCGCGGGCAGGGCCGGTCGGCGAAGGCGGCGTCGGTGGGGGCACCGGCATGATCTGCCACGAATTCAAGGGCGGCATCGGCACCGCCTCCCGCAAGCTCCGCGAAGACCAGGGCGGCTATACCGTCGGCGTGCTCGTGCAGTGCAATTATGGCCTGCGCCGCCAACTGCGCATCGCCGGCGTTCCCGTAGGACTAGAAATCCCGGAAGAAGCTCCGCTTTCGCGGGTGAATGATTCGGCCGAGGCTGAAGTCGGCTCCATCATCATCGTGGTTTCCACCGACGCGCCCCTGTTACCGCATCAGTTGAAGCGCGTGGCGCGGCGCGCGTCGCTGGGACTGGCGCGTAACGGCAGCATATCGGGCAACGGTTCGGGCGATATTTTCATGGCCTTCTCGACGGCCAATCCCGCCGCGGCCAAGTCTACTGGGACGGTCGAGCTCGTTATGTTGTCCAACGAGCGCATGAACCCGGTGTTCGAGGCCACCGTGCAGGCCACCGAGGAAGCCATCATCAATGCCATGGTCGCTGCCGAGACCATGACCGGCCTGGACGGCCACCGGGTGATTGCGTTGCCGCACGACCGCCTGCGCGCCGCGCTCGCCAAGTACAGCCGGCTGGCGAAATGAAGGCTTTGCATTAAAAGAGTCGAAGGCCTGGCGTTAAGGCCGAATGGCAATGCCGGCCACGACATCGTGCATCACCCGCACTCCCCGCCGGTACGCTTCGACGGAAATGCGTTCGTTGGTGCCGTGCGCGGTGTCCGCTTCGGCCTCGGAGCAGGCGAACGGGTAGAAGCCATACGACGCGATGCCGACCTGCCGGTACATGGGGCTTTCAGTGGAGCTGGCCAGCAGGCGCGGCACCAGCCGTGCCTTCGAGTAGTGCCGCGCGATGACCTGCTCGAAGACGCGCCACAGCTCGTTGTCGGTCGGCGATGCGCCCGCCGGGCGGGGCCTCAAGATCGGCAGCACTTCTATGCTCGGATCGCCGATCACGCCGCGAATCTCGGCCAAGAATCTCTGCGGGTCTTCGCCGGGCAGGAGGCGCACGTCGAGTTCGGCGGAAGCTTCGGCTGGAATGACGTTGGTTTGCGGGCCGCCGCGCAGCACGGTCAGTGAAATGGTATTCCGCAGCAAATAGTTCCATTCGGAATTTTCTGTCAGGCGTTTGCGGAAAGCCGGGTCACCCAGCGATTTCTCCAGCCGGCAGAAGCGCTCGACCTCGTGCGGAAAGCGGACACGCGCCTGTTCGCACAGCTCGCGCTGGGCCAGGGGCAGCACTTTGAGCGGCGTTTCGTAATTCACCACGCGCGCCACCGCTCGCGCCAGGCGGTGGGTCGTGGCGTCGCGGGCCGGCACCGAGCTGTGTCCGGCCATGCCGCGCGCCGTCAGGCGGAGCCAAAAAGGCATTTTCTCGGCTACGTCCACGCCCCACAAGGGCACCTCTCCGCCTTCGATGACGTTGGCGCTGCCTTCGTTGATCAGGTATTCGGCGCCGGCGAGCAGCTCGCGCTTGTGTTGGATCATCCAATTGGTCCCGACCGAGCTCACCTCCTCGTCGGCTACCGCCAGAAAAATGATGTCACGGGCGAGTGGTGCGCGCTCGCGTTTGAGTGCGATCATGGCCATGGCCTTGGCCATTCCCTCGCCCTTGGTGTCCTGCGCGCCTCGGCCATAGAGTACGCCGTCGCGAATTTCGCCCGAGAACGGCGGCACGCTCCATTGTTGGGCCTCGGCGGTCACCACATCGGTGTGGGTGAGCAGGATGATGGGACGCTTGCTGCCGTCACCGCGCAACCGCGCGTAGGCGTTGGCGCGCCCCGGCGCAACCTCGAAGACCTGGCATTCGATGCCTTCCCGGGTGAACAGTTGGCAGAGGAATTCCGCGGCAGGCTTCTCGTTGCCGGGCGGATTGCTGGTGTCGATGCGCAGGAATTGTTGAAGCAGCTCGACGGCGCGAGCTCCGTACTTCGTGAGATCGATTTGCGCGGCCGTCTGCGCCGCGGCCGGCATCGTTGGCAGCACCGCGAGGAGCAGAACCGAAGCGCAAGAGAGAGATTTGCTGGCCCAGCGCAATTGGGAATTCCGCAAGCCCGCGCTCATGGCGCTCAGACCGCCAGCGTTTTCGTCTTGCGGGGAGGATTGAAGAACGGGAGAGTCACGGTCGTGGCCGTAACTTTGTGGCGCACGGCTTCGACCGTCAACTCCATCTCTAGTTTGGAGCCGGGCTGGGCATATTCGCTGCCGATGCTTGCCAGAGCAATCATCTTCTTGAGCGTCGGCGACCACGTGGTCGAGGTCGCCTTGGCTACTTGCTTGCTGCTTCTGTAGACGGGTACGGCGACGCGCGAGGCCATGCTGGGCACCTGCGGCGCCAACTCGACATCTTCGTAGAGCTGCTCCACTTCCGTCCATTCGAGCTCCAGTCCAGACAGTTGCCGCTTTGGGCTCCGGCTGTGTTCCTCGATCAGCGCCGAGCGTCCAATGAAGTGCTCCTTCTCGAGGTGTACCAGCCGGCCCATGCCGATCTCGTAGGGCGAATATTTCTGCGATTCGATCAGTGCCTTCTTGCTGCTGATGTAGTCCACATCGATCAGCAGGAACCCCGCCTCAATCCGGGCGATATCCAGGGCAATCATCCCCGCGGGATGAATGTCGAACGCCCGGCCCTCCGCCATCAGCGTATCCCAGACGCGCACCGCGTCGTTCCAGGGAATCCAGATTTCGTAGCCGAGATCCCCGGTGTAGCCCGTCCGTGAAATATCCACCGGGACGCCGGCAATCTTTCCGCTGGTGACGCGAAAGTACTTGAGGTTGGCGATGTCCGCCTCCGCGACGTGCTGCAGTAGCCGGCCCGAAGTTGGACCTTGCAGCGCCAGCGCTGCCACCTGCTCGGAGATGTCCTCGATCTCGACGTCGAGGCCCAAAGCGTTCTGCTGGAACCAGCGCAAGCTTGGGTCCGCAGCCGTCCAGCGGTAAGTATTCTCGCCGAGGCGCGAGATAGTGCCATCGTCTACCACCTTGCCCTGCGGGTCGCACCAGCAGCAGTAGATCACCTGGCCGGGCGTGACTTTGTGGATGTCGCGCGCGATGACGCGGTTCACGAGCTTCGTCGCGTCCGGGCCGGTGACCAGGTATTTGAACAGCGGCGTGACGTCGATCAGCGCCGCGGCATTCCGGATGGCGTTGTACTCGTGCTCGTGGTGGGTTTCATATACGCTGACTGCGTAGTAGCCCGACCACTCGCGATAGTTCAGGCTCTCGCAAAGCCGAAACGTCCTCTCGTGAACCGCAGTCCCGATCGGCACAGTCCCTCCCGCTCAGACATTGCTGCGCATTGGTGTCATGACGACGCAAGGTCGACTTCACCCAACGGCG
The DNA here is from genome assembly GCA_003224235.1 of Acidobacteriota bacterium. Taxonomy (GTDB): domain Bacteria; phylum Acidobacteriota; class Terriglobia; order Acidiferrales; family UBA7541; genus QHYU01. Next base: position 2,669 of record QHYU01000208.1, on the reverse strand, counting down.
GCGGAATTATAGTCACCACGTCTCGATCCCGGCAAGGCGCGCACCGGCTTCCGACAGCCGATTTGGACCGGGCGGCACGATTTTCAAGCGAGGCGCTGCCTTGTAGGCGCTGGTGATGCCCGGTAGAATGGGCGCTTCTTTTGTTCCGGCGCAATGGTTTTTGTGCGCTGTCAGAGGCTCGGAAAGAATCGATGGGCTCTCGGTATGATGTGATCGTCATCGGCGGCGGGCACAACGGCCTGGTGAACGCCGCCTACCTGGCCCGCGCCGGGAAAAAAGTCGTGGTTTTGGAGCGGCGGCACGTGTTGGGCGGCGCGGCCGTCACCGAGGAAATTTTCCGTGGTTTCAAATTTTCTGTCTGCTCTTATGTTGTCTCCCTGCTGCGACCGGAAATCATCCGGGAGCTGGATCTACCGCGCCACGGCCTTGAGATCCTGCCGCTCGATGGCACCTTCACGCCGATGCCCGACGGGAACCACCTATGGCGCGTGAATGACCACGCCAAGACGCGCCGCGAAATTGCGCGCCACTCTCGGCTCGACGCTGAGGCCTATGAGGAGTTCGGCAAGGCGATGGTGCCGATGTGCCGCTTTGTAAAGCCGATCCTTGCCATGACGCCGCCCGATCCGACCAGGCTCAATCTGCGCGACCTGAAACCGCTGCTCGCGTTCGGCCGGCGGTTCCAGGCGCTCTCTTCCGAGGACAAGTACAACCTAATCCAATTGATGACCATGAGCGCCGCCGATTTTCTGGACCAGTGGTTTGAGACCGGCGTGCTCAAAGCCACCATGTCAGCCTCGGGGATCATCGGCACGTTTCTGGGCGTGCGCTCGCCGGGGACGGCGTACGTCCTGCTGCACCACTACATGGGTGAAATTGACGGGGCGTTTCGCGCCTGGGGCTTCAGCCGCGGGGGCACGGGCGCGATCTCAAACGCGATTGCCGCGGCGGCGCGCGAAGCGGGCGTCGAAATCCGCACCCAGGCGCCGATTGCGCGCATCCTGGTTAAGAATGGCCGCGCCACCGGCGTGGCCCTCGCCAACGGTGACGAGATCCTGGGCCACGTCATCTCCTCGAGCGTTGACCCGCACCAGACCTTCCTCAAAATGATAGAGGCGGAGCAGCTTCCCAGCGAATTCCTCGAAGAACTCCAGCGGTACAAATTCCGCGGCTCGTCCGGCAAAGTTAACCTAGCGCTGGACGCCCTGCCAGAGTTCCGCTGCTTGCCCGGGCCGGGCGCGCATCTGCGGGGCGCGATTTCCATCTCGCCGAGTGTCGAGTACATGGAGCGCGCCTACGACGACGCCAAGTACGGCAATTTCTCCCGGCGCCCTTACATTGATGTCGTCATCCCGAGCCTGACCGATCCTTCCGTGGCGCCGCCGGGCAAGCACGTGCTCTCCTGCTTTGTGCAATACGCTCCCTATAAACTGAAGGAAGGCACCTGGGACGAAAAAAGGGAAGCGTTTGGCGATACAGTAATTGACGCCCTGGCCCAATACGCTCCCAACCTCAAAGATATCATTCTTGGCCGGCAGGTCCTGACGCCACTTGATCTCGAGCGCGAGTTCGGGTTGACCGAGGGGAATATCTTTCAGGGCGAGCTTTCGCTCGAGCAGTTGTTCTTCCTGCGTCCCGTTCCCGGCTGGGCGCAGTATCGCACGCCAATCAAGAACCTCTACCTGTGCGGCTCAGCGACTCATCCCGGCGGAGGAATCATGGGCGCTCCCGGGCGCCTGGCGAGCTTGGCAATTCTGAAGGACTGGAAGAAGCGGAAGATTTAACATATGCCCGGAGCGCAGAACATCGTCATTATCGGGGGCGGCCACAACGGGCTGGTCGCAGCATTCTACCTCGCCCGGGCCGGGTTCAAGCCATTGGTGCTCGAGCGACGCGATGTGGCCGGCGGCGCAGCGATCACCGAGGAGTTCTATCCCGGCTTCCGGTGTTCAACGCTGGCGCATTCGAGCGCGCTGCGTCCGGACATCGTAAAGGACATGCAGCTCGAACAGTTCGACTTAGAGATGATCCATCCGGACCCCTGCGTATTCGCGCCGTCTCTCGATGGCCGCGTCCTGCTGCTTCGTTCTGACGCTCGCCGATCCGCCGCCGAGATTGTTAAGTTTTCTGCAAAAGATGCTGAGAAATATGTCGAATTTCACGATGTGCTTGGCCGGATTTCCAGCGCCCTCGGCCAGGTACTCTCGGTCACACCGCCCTCGATCGATCATCCTAGCGCGGCCGACATGTGGAATTTGCTCAAGGCCGGCCGGGGATTCCGCCGGCTGGGAAGGAAAGACATGTTTCGCCTGTTGCGCTGGGCCCCAATGGCGGTGGCCGACTTGGTTGCGGAGTGGTTCGATACTGAACTTCTGCGCGCCACTGTCGCGGCGCGCGGTATCTTTGGCACCGCGCTCGGCCCGTGGTCGGCCGGCTCGAGCGCCGTCTTGCTGCTTCGAGCGATGGGAGATGGCAACCCTGCTGGCGCAGCAGCTTTCCCCCGCCGAGGAATGGGGGCCCTGACGCAAGCCATGGCGACAGCCGCGCACCGCGCCGGCGCTGAGATCAGGACCAACGCTGAGGTCAATCACATTAGCGTCAAAGCCGGCACGGTGACCGGAGTGGTCCTGGCCAGCGGTGAAGAGATTGCCGCGACAACAGTGGTCTCG
>QHYU01000159.1 GCA_003224235.1 Acidobacteriota bacterium | reverse complement strand
CACCACGTAATCTCCAACATACGTCGAATAACCGTGCCTCCAGTGCCAAACCTTGGCAGCAATCTGGGTCCGTCTGCCATAGACGAGGTATCCGATTATTAGAACGACGATGCCAGTGAGCAAGAGGCGTGAAACTCGTTTCATTCTTGAACTCCGATCACAGCTTTGTTAACGAAGATTCCGACCGCCGCTCCTGCGGCTTGTCACACGAGGCCAACGAATTCGATTGCAAGAGTTGACCTGGGAGATCCATCTTACCTTGGTGCAGATCTCTTTCACATTTGTCATCTGCGCTTCTACTTTTCACAACTCTTGAAACGCTCTATCTGCTCTATCTGCTCGATGAGCACCTCCCGAATAACCGATCTATTTGATTATTCGCGTCACGTAGCTTAAAGAGTACTTCCTCAAGTGGTTCCTTCGAAGAGTTGAATATTGACGGTCCCGCACGAGGTTGCGGAAATCGAACGGCTTGCGGAGGAGCCTTAGTAGGATAAAGCTTTCTGCTTGACATTTAACGGATAGCGTTATACGGTGGGAGGGTGATTAAGTCGTTTCGCTCGAAAGAGGCCGAGCAACTCCATGCCAGGCAGCGAGTCAAACGGTTTCGGGCGATTGAGCGGGTCGCGCAGCGCAAGTTGCGCCAGTTGGATATTGCCACCGAACTCCGCGACCTGGCCTCCCTCCAGGCAACCATCTGGAAGCCCTCAAGGGCGACCGAGAGGGGCAGCACAGTATCCGCATCAACGATCAGTGGCGTATTTGCTTTGTCTGGCGCGATGGGGATGCTTACGGCGTGGAGATTGTGGATTATCACTAGGGGGAACCTGCCAAGTCTGAAAAGGCGCCGGCGATTCACTTAACTGTGAATGGAAAGGAAATCGAATGCCAAAGAACAGGGCCAAGTCTGAAAAACTGCCGCCGATTCATCCCGGCGAAATCCTCCGCGAGGATTTCATGAAGCCTCTGGGCATCAGTATGAACAAGCTGGCGCTGGACCTTCATGTGCCCGTCACCCGTATTGCTGAGATTGTCCACGAGCGCCGGGGCATCACCCCCGACACGGCCCTGCGCCTCGGCCGCTATTTCAATACCAGCGCTCGCTTCTGGCTGAACGCGCAATCAGCCTACGAACTCGAGGCTGCCCAGGACGAGTTACGGCGCACCATCGAACGCGACGTTCGCCCCCGGGCGGGCTCGGCCCAAAGTTCCCGGCGTTAAGTGCGCTTATCGATGGTGTGCAACCCCCTGTCATCCCCGGCGTTAATCTCCTAGAACACTGTTTTTTCCAAACGGCTGGTTGAGAAAATGGGTAAGGCGCGCAGTCGCTGTTCGCCACCTTGCGGTAGCCTGAATCGTCTCGAACCGGGCTGCGCGCTTCTCCGAGCGGAGCCGATCGAAGATTCCGACCCTGTCGGAAAGGGAGCGCTCTCTTTTCCAAGGTCAGAAAATGCGCAAGACGCGCAACCCCTGCCAGCCGACTCGCGGTAGCCTGAATCGTCCCGCACGAGGTTGCGGAAACCCGTGAAGAATTCTGCGCATTCATTTCGCCGCAGGAGGTTGTGGTCACCGGTCGTGGATCAACCCGGCGTCTCCACAGACCACGCTGCCTCCTGGCCAGCCAGCTCTGCCAGGCCGGCCGGTTCTGCATTCAACCCCATAAGTCCTTTGGAATACGCACTTACGAAAAACGCACCCGCAAGTCCTTTACAATGCGCTCTTACGAAATCATTGGACTTAAAACTCTTTGCAATCAACAGTTACAAAAATAGGGGGGGTGGGGGGGCGCGCTAGTGCCTTTCCAACGTTACTCCGTTTATGCGTGAGATGAACAAAGGCCCGGTATGAATCGTGGGAAGCAGCTCCAACTAGCCCCAATTGGTTTGGATGGCACCAGAAGTGAAGAACGCAAGACAACTCCAAGGTGGCGGGACAACCCACCGCTGCACTTGCCATGCGAGCGTGGAGGATGTCGGGGGCGCTGCTCATGTCCGAGCGAAGCCGAGGGATGCTGCGCCCCTCGCGCAGAAAGATATAGACTCTTACGCATGGAGGACGTGGTTCGCATCCGAGGTGAGGTGGTGACACGCATGATCGAAGAGGCGAGACACGACCCGTCAATGGAGTGCTGCGGACTGCTCGCGGGCCGCGACGCGGTGATCTCGGCGATATTTCCTGCTCCCAATGCGCTGGCCAGCCCCACCGCGTTTGAAATCGCGCCCGAGGTGCTTTTTCGATTCTTCCGCCACATGCACTCGTCCGCCGTAGACCACATGGGCATTTACCACTCGCATCCTACGGGTGACAACGCACCCTCGCCGCGCGATGTCGAGTGCGCGCACTATCCTGGGGTGGCCTACTTCATTCTTTCACCCCGGCCTGATGCGCCGCGACCCATTCGCGCGTTTTCCATCCGCGACGGGCGCATCGCTGAACTAACCATCGAGCTCGTCTAATGAGGAAGGCGCCAAGTAAGAAGGGCGAGAGGCTTTTGGCAACGTATATCATTCCGGGCAAAGCGACCAACTCATTTTGCTGTGCGGAGACGTCCCTCACTTCGCTCGGGATGACACTCGCCTCCCCAAGTGCGCAGGCTGATAAGCAGGTCCTATTCCGGCGCGGCTCGTCCGGCCATCACGGCCTCGTACACCTCGCGGACCTGCTGCGCGGAACGCTCCCAGGAGTACCTCCCCAGCAGTTCATAGCCCCGCCGGATCAGCGCCTCCCGCAGTACGCCTTCGGTAAGAATTTGGCGAATGCCGCGCGCGATATCGAAAACGTGTTCGGGATTCACCAGCAGCGCAGCCTGACTGAAGACCTCCGGCAGGGACGACGCGTTCGAGGTCAGCACCGGCGTGCCGTGGGCCATGGCCTCAAGCGGAGGCAAGCCAAAGCCTTCGTAGAGCGACGGGAAGAGGAAGGCGCGCGCCCGCGAGTAGAACACCCGAAGGACGGGATGGGGCACAAAGCCCAGAAAGCGGACATCCTCGCGCAGGCGCGTGCGCACTACTGCCCGGCGCAAGTCCGGATGCTTGGTGAGCGCGTCGCCGATCACCAACAGCTTCAGGCGGGAGAACTCCGGATGATCGCGCAATTCGGCCTTGACCACGGCAAAGGCTTCGATCAGCCGCGTGAGGTTTTTCTGCGGCTTGATGTTGCCGGCGTAGAGCACAAACGGATCGTTTACCGCGTGGCGTTCCAGGATGCGGTCGGCATCGGCGAGGAGCGGCTCGCGCACGAAGCGCTCGTCGAGTGCGTTGTAGATCACCTGGATCTTAGTGTCGGGGATGCCGAAGACGCGCGCCAGCTCGCGCTTGGAAAAATGGGAAACGGCCAGGATACGGGACGCCCGCACCAATGCCCGCCGCGCAAAGTACATCCGCCCAGCCTGGACCAACGGGGTGGCCCCCACAGGCGGAGAGATCACGTCGGTCAAATCATGAACTGTAATCACCAGGCGGCACGGGACCACCGCTGGGGCATAAAACCACGGCATATGCAGGAGATCAACGCGGCGCTGACGCAGAATCATCGGCAGGTGAAGATGCGTCCGGAACGTACCGGGTTCAGCGGGGTAGTCGAGCAGGTCGAAATTCTCCGGCAGGGGGTCGAACTCCTCCACATGCTGGCGCTGGCCGATCAGCAAGTAGCGCGTCGCGGAGTCCTGGCGGGCCAGTTGGTTGACTATGTTACGTACGTAGGTGCCGATGCCGAAATCGCCGGCGCGGCGGATGTCAATCGCTACGCGCATCGGCCTCCGGGCGTCAGGAACTGGCGTGATGTGTCTCGACGCGATAGGGCGTGCCGTCCGGCCCCTGGCAACGCTTCTGGTAGAGCGGGAATCGCGCGGCCAGTTCAGCCACCTCGGCGCGGATGCGCTGCCCGAGGGCCGCATCTTCGATATGCGTGAGCACCTCGGCGATCCATTCGGCGATGCGTTCCATCTCCGGCTCCCGCATGCCGCGCGTGGTCACCGCCGGACTGCCGAGACGAATGCCGCCGCCTTTCAGCGGCGGCAGCGGGTCGAACGGGATCGCGTTCTTGTTTACCGTGATCCCGGCGCGATCGAGCGCCGTCTGCGCGACGCTGCCCGTCAGCCCGCGCGAGTGCATGTCCACCAGGCACAGGTGCGTATCCGTGCCGCCCGAGACGATGCGGAATCCCTGCGTGGCCAGGCCCCCCGCGAGCACCCGCGCATTGCCCACCACCTGCTTCTGGTACTCGCGGAACTCCGGCTGCGTCGCTTCCTTCAAACAAACGGCTTTGGCGGCGATGGTGTGCACCAGCGGCCCGCCCTGCGTGCCGGGAAAGGTGATCCGGTCGAGGTCCTTGGCGTATTTCTCGCGGCAAAGCACCAGGCCGCCGCGCGGCCCACGCAGCGTTTTGTGCGTAGTAGTGGAAACGAAGTCGGCGTGCGGCACCGGGCTGGGGTGGACGCCGGTGGCCACCATGCCGGCAATGTGCGCCATGTCCACAAAAAACAGGGCTCCGACCGACTGCGCGATTTTCGCCATCCGCGGGAAATCGATGATGCGCGGGTAAGCGCTCGCGCCGACCACCAGCATCTTGGGTTTGTGCTCATGCGCGAGGCGTTCCACGTCGTCATAGTCGATGGTTTCGGTGTCCTTGGTCACTCCATAGGCCACGAATTTATACATCTTCCCCGAAAAGTTCAGGGGGTGGCCGTGGGTCAGGTGGCCGCCATGCGCCAGGTTCATTCCCATCACCGTGTCGCCGGGCTGCAGCGCGCTCATGTAGACGGCGATGTTGGCCTGCGTGCCGGAATGCGCCTGAACGTTGGCGTGCTCGGCGCCGAAAAGCGCCTTGGCGCGATCGATGGCCATTTGCTCGGCACGGTCGGCATTCTCGCAGCCGCCGTAGTAGCGCCTCCCGGGATAGCCTTCGGCATACTTGTTGGTGAAAACCGAACCCATGGCCTCGAGCACGGCCTCGGAGACAAAGTTTTCCGAGGGAATCAGCTCGAGGCCGGTGGCTTGGCGCCGCGCTTCATCCCGGAGGATCTCCGCGATTTCCGGGTCGACTTCCTGCAGCGGCAGGTTCATGCGTCGCACGGCCTGCGTTTCTGTTGTCATGGCTCACCTTCGCTCATGCAGTCAGCCTGCGTGCTTGCGCCGCGCCCGCTCCCGGTCGAGTTCTGCAATCTCGTCGATGCGCCACTGGTGGCGCCCGCCGGCGAACTGTGCGTTCAAAAAGTCGCGAACGATCTCGATAGCCTTCGCGTCGTCCAGGACGCGCCCGCCGATCGCCAGCACGTTGGCGTTGTTGTGCTCGCGAGCGAGGCGCGCGGTCATCGCATCATGCGCCAGCGCTGCGCGGATGCCGGGGACTTTGTTCGCAGCGATGGACATTCCGATCCCGGTCGCGCAAGCGAGAATGCCGAGTTGATCTTGGCCGGAGATGACTCTTTCGCTCACTGCGCGGGCGAAGTCGGGATAATCCACCGACTCCTCCGACCACGTGCCGACGTCGTCTACCGCGTAACCGGCCTGCTCGAGATATTTCTTGATGTTTTCCTTGGCGTGGTAGCCGGCGTGGTCTGCGCCAATCACTATGCGCGGCTTGGTGGGGTCCGGCACTCTGCACCCAGGAAGGGATTCTAGCGGTTCGCTGGATGCAATTCAATGTTCGTCGTTTGTTGACAAGGGATAGCGCGTCCATTACGCTTTTGACGTTTTGGTATTCGCACCCAAAGATGCAAAAGTACTTGCCGCGGGCCGTGGTATGTCCGAACTGAAACTTCCGGCGCGTTCTGAAGATTTTTCCGAATGGTACAACCAATTGGTGCTTCGCGCCGAGCTGGCGGATTACGCCCCAGTGCGCGGCTGCATGATCGTGCGCCCCTACGGCTGGGCGCTGTGGGAAAACATCCAGCAAGCGCTCGACCGGCGCTTCAAAGCCACGGGGCACCAGAACGTAGCTTTTCCGTTGCTCATTCCCCGGAGCTTTATCGACAAGGAGAAGCACCACGTCGAAGGATTTTCTCCGGAACTGGCAGTTGTCACCATCGGCGGGGGCGAAGAGCTGGCGGAGCCTCTGGTGATTCGTCCGACATCGGAAACGATCATCGGACACATGTGGTCTAAGTGGATTCAGTCCTATCGCGATTTGCCGGTGTTGATGAACCAGTGGAACAGCGTGGTGAGATGGGAGCTGCGCACCAGGCTTTTCTTGCGAACACTGGAGTTCTACTGGCAGGAAGGGCATACCGCGCATGCCACGCGCGAAGAGGCCGAGGCCGAAACGCGCCAGATGCTGGACATCTACACCGATTTTGCGGTGAATGACGCGGCGATTCCGGTGATCCCTGGAAAGAAATCCGATTCGGAAAAGTTCGCCGGCGCAGATACGACCTTTTCCCTCGAAGCTATGATGGGGGACTGCAAGGCTTTGCAATTCTGCACGTCACATTTCCTCGGTCAGAACTTCTCGAAAGCATTCGAGGTTCGTTATCTCGATAAGGAAGGGCAGCTCCAGCATTGCTGGACAACATCCTGGGGTCTCTCCACGCGTGTCATTGGAGCGATCATCATGGTTCATGGGGACGACCAGGGCCTGGTGCTGCCGCCGAAACTCGCGCCCTATCAGGCTGTCATCGTCCCCATCTTCAAGACGGATGAAGAGAAGACAATCGTTTTCGAGACGGCGCGCAAACTGAAAGCTGATCTGGTGAAAGCCAATATTCGCGTGACGCTGGACGAACGCGAAGGCAGCAGCCCCGGCTGGAAATTCAACGATTGGGAGATGCGCGGCGTGCCAGTGCGCGTGGAGCTGGGCCCGAAGGACGTCGCCAAGCAGTCCGCGGTGCTCGCGCGGCGCGACCGTCCCGGCAAGGAAGGGAAGATCAGCGCTTCGCTCGCCGATTTGCCTGCGACCATCGAGCGCCTACTTGTGGAAATTCAGCAATCGCTGCATCACAAGGCGCTGGCGTTCCGGGAAGCCAACACGCGCGACCCCAAGGACTACGCCGAATTCAAGGCAGCAGTGGAAACTGGCTTCGCTTTTTCATTTTGGTGCGGCAGAGCCAAGTGCGAAGAACAAATCAAGGAAGAGACCAAGGCCACCATGCGCTGCATCCCGCTCGACCAGCCTGGCGGAGAAGGCCGATGCATTTGCTGCGGGCAGCCCGCCAAAGAGAAGGCTATATTCGGAAGGGCTTATTAATGCGCCGGCCCGGCCGGAGCGCTTCACCCACCGCGCGGTGTGCCAGAAAGTAACTGCTGCGAACCTCAGAGCGCTCACCTGCTCGACGCGTCCTGCCCGCGATGCTAGCATGAGCAATACACTGGCCGCAGGGGTCAGCCACGCCTGTGGGGGGCGGCGTCGAGCCATCCCAGACTGAGGCCTCGGAGGAGTACTCATGAGCCGCCACCGGGAACGCGGAGGCGCCAAGCTGAAAGCGATCTTATGGACCGCGGCCCTTCTTGCCGGCTTCTACGTTGCCTTTAAGGTTGTTCCGATTTACTTCGCAAACTATCAACTCCAGGACAAGATGCAAACCGAAGCTCGGTACGCTACGGTGAACCATCGGAGTGACGACGATCTTCGCAATATCATCTACAAGGAGGTTCAGGATCAAGACATCCCCGCCCGGCGCGAAGACATCAAAATCTTGGAGAACTCCCAGCGCGGTGTGCGCATCAGCGTGGACTACACGGCGACCGTGGACCTCGCGGTTTACCAGCTCGAGCTACACTTCGCCCCCACCGCCGATAACCGTGCGCTATACTAGGGATGCGGCGAGAGGGGAGGCTCGTGCCGGACCCAGTCCATCCGGACGTTTCCGTTCCTAACCAGCCCACGCCCGGTAGAATCGCAGGACAGGCAGTTCTTCCGCAGGGAATAGGAACACTGCCTGTGCGCCCGGTTCGCGCCTCTCAGCGCGCGCTCCGGAAACATTGATGGAGGGTTGGATTGCGGATTCGCATCGGCCGCGGCTTCTGGTCATCCCGCCTGGGCCTCACGCTCCTCGCGTTCGCCTGCTTCCTGCTGCTCGCCGGCGTAAGCCTCTTCACCTACTACCACCTCACCTTCGGGCGCATGATCGACCGGCGCCTCTCGGGTCGGGCGTTCCAGGCCACGGCGCGGATTTACACCGCCCCAGTGCGCATTTTCGTTGGCCAGACCCTGACCGCGAGCGAGTTCGCGAATTACCTGCAACGCACCGGCTACAATGAGATCGAGACCGAAGGCGCCGCGGGCCGCTTCACCGTGAATGGGAAAGCGGTCGAGATTCGGCCTGGGCACGATTCGTATTTCCCCGACGGCAATGCACTGCGCGTTGAGTTCGGGAGCCGCGAGGTGCGCGGCATCCGTTCGCTCACGAACGGCGCGTCGCTTTCCAGCGCCGAAGTCGAACCCGAGTTACTCACCAATCTCTTTGACAGCTCGCGCGAGAAGCGCCGGCCGGTCCGCTTCGATGATTTGCCCAAAGTGCTGGTGGACGCGGTGCTCTCGGCGGAGGACAAACGCTTCTTCGAACATTCCGGCGTTGATTTCGTGCGCATCGTTGGCGCTGCCTTGGCCGACCTCCGCCACGAACGGATCGCGCAGGGCGCCAGTACCATTTCCATGCAGGTGGCGCGCAGCTTTTTCTTCTCGCGAGAGCAAACCTTGCGGCGCAAGCTCGCCGAGACGTTTGTGGCGCTGCAACTCGAGCGACGCTTCACCAAGCAGCAGATCTTCGAGCTTTATGCCAACGAAATCTACCTTGGCAACCGCACCAGTTTCTCCATTCATGGCTTCGGCGAGGCCGCGCAGGCCTACTTCGGCAAAGACGTGCGCGAGCTGACCCTGGGAGAGGCGGCCTTCCTTGCAGGCATCATCCGTTCGCCCAACCGCTACTCCTCGGCCGACCGCAAACCCGAACGCGCCGCCGAGGCGCGCGACCGCGTCCTGCACCACATGGTGGAAAACCACGTCATCCCCCTCGAAGCCGCAGAGGCCGCAAAGAAGGCGCCGCTGCGGCTGGTGAGCAGCGGGCTCAACACCGGCGCCGCGCCCTACTTTGTGGACATGGTGAAGGACCACCTGCTCGACCGGTTCCCCGAGCCGGAGCTGGTCTCGCAGAGCTTTCGCATCTACACTACGCTCGATCCGGCGCTGCAGCGCGCTGCTACGGCGGCCGTCGAAATCGGCATGAAAAACGTGGACGCGCTACTTGCCCGCCGGTATGCGCGCCAGCGCAAGAAACAGCCGAATGAGCCGGTGCCCGAGCCGCAGGTGGCGATGGTGGTCCTCGACCCCCGTACAGGCGAAATCAAGGCCCTGGTCGGCGGCCGCGACTACGGGCAGAGCCAGCTCAATCGCGCGCTGGCTCGCCGACAGCCCGGGTCAGTGTTCAAGCCGTTCGTGTACGCTGCCGCCTTTAGCACGGTCGTCGACGGCGTCGGCCCAGTCGTGACCCCGGCAACAACGGTGGTGGACGAGCCCACTACGTTTCAGTTCGACGGCAAGGAATACACTCCGAATAACTACGGCGAGCAGTTTCACGGCACCGTCACGCTGCGCGAGGCGCTGACGCGCTCGCTCAATGTCGCCACGGTCAAGGTGGCCGAGCAGGTGGGCTACGGTCGCGTGGTTGAAGTCGCGCGGCAGATCGGCCTCGACCCGCGGATCCAGGCGACACCCGCGGTAGCCCTGGGCGCCTACGAGATGACGCCGGTGGAAGTGGCAGCCGGGTACACCGTCTTTGCCAATGGCGGCATGCGCGCCGAGCCGGTGTTCATCCACAGCGTGGTCAGTGCCGACGGCAGCACAGTTGAGCGCGTGGAGCCGCGGACACGGCCGGCACTCGACCCGCGCATCGCCTATCTGGTGAACAATGTGCTGCAGGACGTCGTCAACCGCGGCACCGGTGCCGTCGTCCGCACTCGCGGCTTCACCGCACCCGCGGCAGGAAAAACCGGCACTTCGCATGACGGCTGGTTCGCCGGGTTCACCTCCAACCTGCTATGCGTTGTATGGATCGGCTTCGACGACAATCGCGATCTGGGACTCTCGGGGACGGCTTCGGCGGCGCCCGTCTGGGCCGAGTTCATGAAACGCGCCGTAGCATTACCAGCCTACAAGGACACCAAGGCATTTGCGTTGCCCGCCGGAGTCACCTCGGTAGTAATCGACCCCGACACTCTGCAATTAGCCACCCCGTCCTGCCCGGTCACTCGGGAAGAGGTTTTTGTTCTCGGCACGGAGCCCACCGAGTTCTGTTTCCGCCACGGCGGCCGGATGGTGACGCAGACTCCGACGGAGGGCTGGCTCTCACGGATATTCGGCGGTGACAGGTCGAAGGGGCAGGAAGCGTCTGGTGACGCAAACGCCCCGACCCAAGTCGGAGCAGCCGTCCAGCCTGGCGATGCGCCAGCAGCCGAGGGCCAGGGGCCCAACGCGGCAGCCGGCGACGCGCGGGCGGAGGGCGACAAAAACGAAAAGAAAAAAGGTCTGCTTAACCGTATTTTTGGTATCTTTGGAGGCAGCAAAAAGGATAAGGACAAAGACACTAGCAAACGTCCCTGAATCGCCCCCGCGGCCCTGGACCTCAGCGGCCGGCTGGGAGGAATGGCCATGAGAGTGGCACGACGAGCGACGGTTGCCTTCATCTTCTTGATTGCACCGCAACTTTTTCCGGGGCAGGCGCTGAATCCTTCGAGGAGCGCACAGCAAACCGGCCCGCAACAGCAGGCTCCTCCCGAGCAAGCCAATGTCTCCCAGACATCCGCTACGCAGCCCGCCCGAACACCTCGCGAAGACGCACAGCTGCACGCGGATATCCTGATGGCACGCAAGGAGTATGCGGAAGCCGCCGCCCTCTATCAGAAACTTCTTCAGCAGGAGCCGCGCAATGCTCTCCTGCTCAATAAAATCGGCATCGCTTATCACCAGCAGTCCATGCTGGACCAGGCCAAGCGTTATTACGAACGCGCGACCAAGGCCGACCGCACCTACGCAAGCGCTTACAACAATATCGGGACCATTCACTACCAGCGCAAGAACTTCAGCAAAGCGATTCGGGCGTACAAGAAAGCGCTCGGAATCCACCCCGACATGGCCGCGGTGCAGAGCAATCTCGGATACGCCTACTTCGGGCGGCGACAATACGACGAAGCGATGGCGGCTTTCCGCCGGGCGCTGGAGCTCGATCCGGCTGCTTTTGACCATGGCCGGGCCTCCGCCGGGGTGCTTTTGCAGGATCGCTCGGTGGAGGACAAGGGAATGTTTTACTTCTTTCTGGCCAAATCATTTGCCTCCTTGGGCAACGGCGAGCGCTGCGCCCACTACCTGAGGAAGGCTCGCGACGAGGGCTATAAGAACCTGGCCTCCGTTCATACCGATCCTGCCTTCGCGGGTGTCCTCCGCGACCCCAACGTCCAGGAAATCCTGCAACCTGCCTCGACGCCGGACGATTAGCCGCACCCAGTTGTCACCGCTCCGCCGGCTCCTGTAGCCGGTTTCTTGCGAGAGCCCATAAAGCAGGCGGGCCGATCTGTAAAATCCACGCAACCTGAGGCGAAAACGCCATAAAAGCGTAGAAATGTTTTCTCCTACTTCTGCCCCGTTGAATGCGCTGGCAGGTAGCAGGCGCGTTTGGGCCGGCGGCGCCAGGATGCAGATGGCGCCGAGTCTCTGTTACAATACGCAACAGGATGGCCACCCGAAACGTCCTCATCGGGGTGCTTTCGACCCTTGCAGCCTCGCCAACCTGCGTGGCGCAGTCTTTCCACAGTGCGGCACGGGCTGCGAGGCCTACAGGTAGCGAAACCCTTCTTGTGTTTCCACTTGAAAACTCCAGCCGGCTGGCCAAGCTCGAATGGCTAGGCGAAGGTCTGGCCGAGTTGACCATCGAGCGGCTTTCTCACGCCGGACAGTTTGCCTTTCCCCGCGAAGAGCGCTTGGCGGCGATCGAGAAATTGGGCCTGCCCGCATCCACTCGCTATAGCCGCGCAACCATGCTCAAGATTGCAGAAGAAGTTGACGCTGACTACGTCCTGTTTGGTCACTATTCTTCTGATGGGAAGAACTTTACGGTGACCGCGCAGGTGCTGCATGTGGACCCGCCCCGCCTGATGCCGCCGCTGGAAGAGTCCGGAGCACTGGAAGAACTTATGGAGATGCACGCGCGGCTGGCCTGGCGCGTGTTTTGCGGTGTTGCGACCGCGTCAGCTGGGGTCGCTCCTTGCGGCCGGGTGGCACTCAGCCAGGCTGATTTCCTGAGCAAGTTTCCCCCGCTGCGCCTGGATGCTTTCGAGTATTACATTCGGGGCTTGCTCAGCCCGGAATCCGAGAAAGACCAGCAGCGGCTGCGCGACCTTCGGGAGGCAGCGCGGCTGGAGCCCGGCTGGGATGATCCAGCCTTCGCGCTCGGCCAAGCATATTTTGCCCGGCGCGATTGTGCGTCTGCCTTGCCCTGGCTCTCGCGAGTGCCTCTGGCACACGAGCGTGGCCCGGAAGCAGGTTTCACCGCGGGAGTGTGCCACCTTTTGCGCAATGACGCTGCTCGCGCTGAAGCCGCGTTCGCGAGCTTGCTCGTGCGCGGTGCAATCAACGGCAGGGGTACTGCTGGTGTCGCGGCCTCGGGCGAAGGGCCGGCTCGGAGCGGTGGCGAAGGGTGCTGCGGCTTGGCCGAAGCGTTTAATAACCTGGGTGTCGCACGCGCCCGATTGGGGAAGCTGCGGGAGGCTGTCGCAGCATTTGAGCGCGCGGCCCAGCTCGACCCGGATGAAGTGGATTATTGGTGGAATCTCGGGGTCATTCGCATGCAGGCGAATGAGCCGGCTCCGGCGGTCGAGGCCTTCCGCGAAGTCCTGCGCCGCCAGACCGGGGACGCCGAGGCGCGTGCTCTGCTAATTGAGGCGCTGGAGCGTGGTGGCCAGGCCGCTCAAGCCGCCGGCGAACGCGAGGCATTTACGCGCCTGGGTGAGCCGCCCGCCTCCTTGCCCTCCCTGAAGCCGGAAGGGCTGGCTCGCCTCGAACGGGTCAAAATGCGCCTGGACTTGGCTTCTCTGCACCCGTTTCCGGAAACTTCCGCGCCGATTGCGACGCAGGCCGTCAGCCCGAGTGGACCAGGACAATCTCCTCTGCCGCAGGCCCTTTCTCGCCGCGCGCAGCATAGCCAGCTTCACCTGACCCGCGGCCGAGGATTCCTGGCTGCTGGCAAGCTGGATGACGCGAAGCGCGAATTCACCGAGGCGGTGCACTTGGCTCCGCTCACGAGCGCGGCGGGGCACCAGGGCTTGGCCGAGATCTATGGGCGGCAGGGCCGCACCGACGACGCGGTTCGGGAGTTGCGTGCCGCTCTCGCCAGCCGCGACGATGCCGATCTGCGGATCCAATTGGCTCGTCTTTATATGTCTCAGAGGCGCCCAGGGGAAGCGCGTGCAGAGCTGCAAGCGGCACTCAAGCTCGACCCGACCCCAAAGCTTCAGGAGGAAGCGCGCCAGTTGCTTCAGCAGCTCGAGGCCACCAACGGACCGGGAGAACCTCGATGATATTTCCCCTGCGGTCGGGATCGGGGCGCCTCCTGGCGCATGTAGCGGCCTTGCGGCCTCTAGCGCGCATCCGGGCTGCCGTGGTTCTCGGCCTTAGCGCAGGTGAAGGGTGCCGCCGCCTTGCGGCTGGGCGTCATGAACGTGGGGGCAGGCTCCCACACTCCGAAGGTGTGGGGGCCATAAAGGTCAGCGCGGCTGTATCACTATTCGCGGCGGGAGTGTTTGCCGCGTCGCTGCTGGCATTTCTTCCGCGCCCCACGATGGGGAAAGGAGCCCCACCCGCGGGGCGCGAGGATGAGGCAGGTCGGGTGGCACGCGTGGTCGAGCTGCGCATCGACGACGTGGTCGAGCCGGTACTGGCTGAGTACATCAGCAACGGAATCGAGGAAGCGGCGAAGTCCGAGGCCAGTCTGGTTCTGATCACAATGAATACGCCCGGGGGCCTGGACAGCGCGATGCGGGAGATCATCCAGCACATTATTCGCTCGCCGATTCCCGTGGCGGTTTATGTGGCGCCGTCGGGATCGCGCGCCGCTTCCGCTGGTTTCTTTATCTTGCTTTCCTCCGACATCGCCGTGATGGCTCCGGGCACCGATACGGGAGCGGCCTCGCCACTGCTGATTTCCATCCTCAGCGGAGCGCCGGCGCAGATCGACGAGACGCTCAAACGAAAAATCCTCAACGAAGCTACGGCGTATCTGCGTAGTTTGACCAGCAAGCGCGGACGAAACGTCGAATTGGCGGAAAAAGCCGTAACGGAGGCCAAGGCATTCAGCGAGAAGGAAGCGTTGGAGGGCCGGCTTATCGACATGATCGCCCGGTCGCCGGAGGAATTGCTGGCGCAGCTCAACGGCCGCAAGATCACCCGGTTCGACGGCAGCACGGTGACGCTGGACCTGCGCAATCCCTCGCGCACGGCGATCGAGATGACTTCGAGGCAGCGTTTGCTCTCCTATTTCGTGCGCCCGGATGTGCTGTTCATCTTGTTAATCCTCGGCATCCTGGGCTTATATGCGGAGTTCACGCATCCCGGGATGGTCTTTCCGGGGGTGATTGGCGGGATTGCGCTCCTGCTGGCTCTTTATGGCATGCGTGTGTTGCCGGTGAACGCGACAGGCGTCCTGCTGATCGCGCTGGCGGTGTTGCTGTTCATTCTGGAAGCGAAGTACACCAGCCACGGCGTCCTGGGGATTGGCGGAGTTGTGGCAATGTTGTTGGGCGCGCTGATGCTCGTGCGCTCGCCGCTGACCGGCGGGGGCGTCAGCCTGGGCGTGGCGCTGGGAGTGACGCTGCCGTTTGCGGGGCTCACCATCTTCCTGATGCGGCTGGTGCTGCGCTCGCGAGGCTGGAAGCAAGCAGCCGGCGCTGAGCAATTGATCGGAGCGGAAGGCGAAGTCACCCAGGCGATCGAGCCACCCGGCCGCGGCCTGGTGTTCGTGAGCGGGGAGCTGTGGCGCGCAACCGCGCGGGAACCGGTCCGCAAGGGCGCGCGCGTGCGTGTGGTCAAGGTGGACGGTCTGACTCTGCTCGTGGAACCAACGGAACCGGCTTCGCGCCCCCCCGGCTAGGGGGCCGGAATCGAACTTCAGGCGGGAGAGAACCACGCAACTCAATCCTTTCTTATCTTATTTCTCATCGTCTTCCCCGTCTGGCTAGGGAATTCGGTTTCTAGAGGAAGGAAGACGAGAGCATTGCGCCCCGGCTGGGGCGATGCTGCAGGAGGTTAAGTCCCCTAGGCTAAAACTTGTCTTTTGGCAGAAAGAAGCGTTATACCGTATCTCGTCCAGAAAGTGTTGCGGCCCCGGCGTAGTATTTATGAGATAGCTCGAGGTTTCATGAAGCGCAAGCAGCCGCGGTGAATCTCGTCTCAGGAGGCAGCGATGGAATTTGCGCAGCTTGTTTTTCCCGGCCTGGGCATGTTGGTGGCGATATTCTTGATCCTGATCTGGTTTTGGAATTCACTGTACGTGATCAAAGAGTGGGAGCGGGGCGTGGTGCTGCGGCTGGGCCGGATGCTGCCCGAGGCGAAGCCTGCGGGGTTGCGGCTGGTCTTCTGGCCCATCGAGACGCTTTATCGTATCCCCCTGCGGATAGAGACGCTCGACGTGCCGCCACAGGACATCATCACCCGCGACAACGTTTCGGCAAAGGTGAATGCAGTCTGCTATTTCAAAGTTGTGGATGCCAATCTTGCGCTAGCCCGAGTGCAAAACTATCTTTACGCTACCTCGCAGCTCGCCCAGACCACGCTGCGTAGCGTGGTGGGCCAATTTGAGCTGGACGATATCCTCGCGGAGCGCGAAAAGGTAAACGCAAAGCTGCAAATAATCCTTGACCAGGATACTGAGCCCTGGGGTATTAAAGTCACCAAAGTGGAAGTCAAACAAGTCGATATTCCGGAGACGATGCAGCGAGCCATCGCCCGGCAGGCCGAGGCCGAACGTGAACGTCGCGCCAAGATCATCCACGCGGAGGGAGAAGCCCAGGCCGCTGCCAAGCTGGCAGAAGCCGCCGCGGTCCTGGAAAAGGAGCCGGCAGCCATTCAGCTTCGTTACTTGCAGACCCTGACGGAGATCGGCGTAGAGAAGAACACGACGGTTGTCTTTCCTCTGCCTATCGATATCATCAACGCTTGGGTCACATCGTTGCGGACGGCGAAGTAGCCCATGGCAATGGGTTTCAAAAGGAGCGGCGACCTGGCTTTGGAGAGTCGCCACTTGGTGGGTCTGTTTCTGCTTATGGTGGTGATCTTCGGCGTGGTGTTCTCCCTCGGCTACCTTCTAGGGCGCAACCAGGGCGAGACGAAGCTCTACTCGACGGCAAACCGGGATACGCTCCGGACCGCGACGGCGGGAGGTGCGCCAGGGCCCGCTGGCAAGGCCCACCCGACAAGCTCGCCCCCCGTCCCAGCGCCATCGGAATGGGATCTCTATCGCTCCGGTGACTCGAAGAAGACCGAGGCGCTGCAAAAAACAGCCAAGGCTCCAGCGGTAGGCAGCAAGCTCTCAGAGCCGACGCCGGCTTCCGGCAAGGTCTCCTCTGCTGAGTCCAAGGCTTTGACGTCTCCGCCGACGATACCGCGCGGCGGGATTGTCCTCCAAGTGGCGGCGCTCACCAAAGAGACTGATGCGCTGGCGCTCGCCGAAGCTCTGCAAAAGAAAAAGTTTCCCGCTTTCGTGCTACCCCCCGCCGCCGACCACTACTACCGGGTTCAGGTCGGCCCGTACGCCGACGAGCAGTCGGCCGACTTGGCCCGCCACAAGCTGGAAAAAGAGGGATTCAAGGCCATCCTCAAGCGCTGATGGCTGCACTGACTCGACTGCGTTCAGGGCAAGTCCCTCGCCCATCTAGAGTGACCATCTTGCGGCCGGAGCCTTTTGTTGTCTCTGAGGCGAAGCTCCACCCTGCAGGTCGCCTCCTAATTGGCTTGAGTTCTGGGGTCGGGCTCGCCCTTGCCTTTCCCTCGCACCGCGTGCCGCTGTTGGCGTGGATTTCCGTGACCGGTCTGATGTGGGCGTCACTCGGTGTACGCCTGCAGCTGGCAGCGCTCGCCGGTTTCCTGCACGGCGCGGCCTTCTACACCATCACGCTGCCGTGGGTCTATACCGTCATGCGCGCACACGGCGGCTTGAAGCCGGCGGCGGCGGCTGGCGTTATGGCGCTGCTGGTCGCGGTGGCCTCAATGTTTCCCGCAGCCTTCGCGCTAGCCGTGGCCACAGTGGGCCGGGGTAGCGTCACGCGCGCGTGTCTCGCGGCTCCCTTTCTGTGGGTGGCGCTTGAGTACGCCCGCGCGCACATGCCCGCCATTGGCTTTCCGTGGAATCTACTGGGCTATGCTGTTGGGGGGAATCTGCCGCTCTTACAACTCGCTGCAGTGACGGGGATTTATGGGCTATCTTTCTTGATCGCTGCTTTCAATGCGTTGCTCGCTTGGGGCGTGACCCAGCGGGAACCCGGGTGGCGCCGTGCCGTGCTGGGCATCCTGTTGTTCGTGGCCGCGGCGCTGGTGATGGCGGCGCACTATGGCGAAGCGTGGGTCCCACACCCGCGGGCGCAACACGTCGCGCGGCTAGTGCAAACCAACTTTTCCCAACCGCCCAGCTATCCCGCCGACTGGATGGAACTTCACTCCGCGGAGTTGGACGAGCTCGAACGGCTCAGCGTGGCAGTTAGCGACCCGCGAACGGACCTGGTGATCTGGCCGGAAGTGCCGGCGCCGTTTTCATTGCAGGAGGCAAACTTTGCCGCACGCGCCGCGCGCATCGCTCGCACATCGCGCAGACCATTTCTCGTCGGCGTGGTGGTCTGGGAGCCGGGGCGGCAAGGGGGCCTGGCGCCATACAACAGCGCGGCGCTGCTCGATCCTGAGGGTCGGCTCGTCTTTCGATATGATAAGATTCATTTGGTGCCGTTCGGCGAGTATGTTCCACTGCGCCGATGGCTGAGTTTCGCGGGGAAGTTGACCGCCGAGGTTGGCGACTTCCAGCCGGGTCTGGAGTATCGACTCGGGTCGCTCCCAGCCGGCACCTCAGCGGGCGGTGCAAAGTTTGGGGTGATCATCTGCTACGAAGCGATTTTTCCGGATGAGGTGCGACACTTTGTCGCGAATGGTGCGGGGTTACTGATCAATCTGTCGAACGATGGCTGGTTCGGGCGTTCTGCGGCCCCGGAGCAACACTTGGCGATGGCGCGGGTTCGGGCCGTGGAGAACCGCCGCTGGTTGCTGCGCGCCACCAATAACGGCTACACGGTCGCCGTGGATCCCTACGGACGGTACGCCGCGCGGCTCACTCCCGACGTGCGCGGCGCGCTTGATGCGCCGTATGGCTTTCGGAACGATGTGACTTTCTATGTGCGGTGGGGAGACTGGCTAGCGTGGTTGTGCGTCGCAGTCGGCGTTGGCTATGTGGTAGTAGGAGCGCGGAACGCCGGAGCCATGAACAAGCCCGGCAAGAGATAGAACCGAGACTCGAAAAGCGAAACGTGAAATCCGATTGCACGAGCCGCCAAGGACCCTGCGGGCGTCTTCGGTGGGCGTAGGATTTGCTCTTCGAGTTTCGATTTAGCTTCTTTGGAATGAACATGATTCTCGAAGACCTGGAACAGCGTTACGACGAACTTCACAAGCGCATGGAGCTCGTGCGGAGCTATCTTTGACGTTTCGCGGAACCGCGAGCGCATTGCCGCGCTAGAACAAAAGACTGCGCAGCCCAACTTCTGGCAGGATCCGGAACAAGCGCAGAAGATCCTGCAACAGCGCAAAGCCGCAGAAGGCCCCATCGCCGCTGACGAAAAACTTCAGCGGCTCGCGAGCGACCTGGAAACTTACTTCCACCTGGCTCATGAGGAAACCGATGCCGCGAAGCGCGAGGCGGTTCTCGAGGAGATCGCGCGCGAGCTCGACGCCGCCCACGGCTATGTGGCCGAACTAGAAACCGAAACACTGCTCTCCGGCGAAAACGATTTGCTCAATGCCATCATGACCATCAAACCCGGCGCCGGCGGGACAGAATCCCAGGACTGGGCCGAGATGCTGCTGCGGATGTACCTCCGTTGGGGCGAACGCAAAGGTTTCCGCGCGACCGTAATCGATTCGACGCCTGGGGAGGAAGCCGGGCTGAAGTCAGCCACCGCGCGCTTCGAGGGCAAAAACGCTTTCGGACTGCTCTCCACCGAGAGCGGCGTGCACCGGCTTATCCGCATTTCGCCGTTCGACCAGGCCGCGCGGCGGCACACTTCGTTTGCGTCCGTTTTTGTGATACCGGAAATTGACGACAAGATTGAAATCGTCATCAAACCCGAAGACCTGCGCATCGACACCTTCCGCGCCGGTGGTCATGGCGGCCAGCACGTCAACGTTACCGACTCCGCTGTGCGAATCACCCACCTCTCCTCGGGCATTGTAGTGCAGTGCCAGAACGAGCGCAGCCAGTATAAAAACCGCGAGATGGCCATGAAGGTCCTTCGCTCGCGTCTGTACGAGCACGAGCTCGCCAAGCGCCGGGAAGAGACTCGGAAGCTCGACGAGGCTAAGCCTGAGATCAGCTTCGGCAGCCAGATCCGCACCTACACGCTTCAGCCCTACCGGCTGGTGAAGGACCATCGCACCAAGTTTGAGATGGGAGACGTGGATCGGGTGCTCGACGGCGACCTCGATCCTTTTATGCGAGCTTATCTGCTTTCCCGGGTTGGAAAAACCGCCGAGAAGGTGGAACCCAGCGCGGAACTGGCCGGGGATGGATGAAGGAAATCCTGCCCTTCGAACGCGCGCTTCGGGCGGTCCAAACTGCCGTTTAACCCGCTGATATCGCGTTCGGCTTCAATGCGTTGACGGGAAGTGAATGCCATGTTAGTTTGGGAGACTTGGCGCGTCTTTTGGTCCATTATCCTTGGGCCTTTGAATTGCTTCCCGGTCAGATGGAGGAGATTTGAGCCTCACTAAACGCAACTTCTTATTTACCTCGGAGTCGGTGACCGAGGGCCACCCCGACAAGGTTGCCGACGTGATTTCGGACTCAGTGCTGGACGCCGTGCTGGCCCAGGACCCTACGGGCCGCGTGGCTTGTGAGACGCTGGTGACCACCGGCCTGGCGATTCTGGCCGGCGAGATCACCACCACGGCGCATGTCGAGTATGCCGACATCGTCCGCAAAGCCATCCGTGAGTTGGGCTACATCCAGAGCGAGTACGGCTTTGACGCCGATACCTGTGGCGTGATCTCCTCCATCAAGCGCCAGTCCCCCGATATCGCCAGAGGTGTAGACACTGGCGGTGCCGGTGACCAGGGCCTGATGTTTGGCTTCGCCTGCGACGAGACCGAAGAACTGATGCCTCTGCCCATCCTGCTCGCTCACAAACTTGCCCGCCGCCTGGCAGAGGCGCGCAAGGCGGGCATAGTCAACTTTCTGCGGCCGGACGGCAAAACGCAGGTCACGGTGGAGTATGCGAACGGTCGCCCGGCACGCCTGGATTGCGTGGTGGTTTCGACGCAGCACAGCGAGAGCGTTTCCAATAGTGACCTCCACGAAGCGGTCATACACGAGGTTATCCGCCGCGTCGTCCCTGAAGGTATGATGGACAAGCGCACGCGGTTCCACATCAATCCCACCGGCCGCTTTGTGACTGGCGGGCCGATGGGCGATGCCGGGCTGACCGGGCGCAAGATAATCGTGGACACCTACGGAGGCTACAGCCGCCATGGCGGTGGTGCGCTCTCCGGTAAGGATCCGACCAAGGTGGACCGCTCGGCCTGCTATATGGCGCGGTACGTGGCGAAGAGTCTAGTCGCGGCAGGGGTAGCGGCCAAAGTCGAGGTGCAGCTCGCCTACGCGATTGGTGTAGCGGAGCCGGTTTCGGTCATGGCTGAAACCTTTGGCACCGGGGTCATCCCGGACGAGCAGATCACCGAGATCATTCGCGCGAACTTCTCGCTCACGCCGCGCGGAATTATCGAAACCTTGAACCTGCAACGGCCCATCTACCGGCCGACCGCCGCCTACGGCCACTTTGGACGCTCCGAGCCGGGGTTCACTTGGGAGCGCACCGATAAGGCCGAGGCCATCCGCAGAGACGCGGGACTCCGTAACGCCGAGGTCGGAGCCCGTCACTAACCAGCTCGGCGAAATATTCGGCAAAACCTCTTGGGGGGAGCACGTGCCTACAGCGCATCGGTTGACAGGCGATGTGAAGGACCTTGCCCTGGCGGAGCAGGGTAAGCGCAAAATCGAATGGGCCAATCAGCAGATGCCCGTCCTGCAATCTATCCGCAAACAATTCATCAAGGACCAGCCGCTGCGAGACGTGCGCATTACTGCCTGCCTGCACGTCACCAGCGAAACCGCCAACCTGGCCATCACCCTGCGCGACGGTGGCGCGGACGTGGTCCTTTGCGCCTCAAACCCGCTTTCCACGCAGGACGAAGTGGCCGCCTGCCTGACGAAGGACTATAGCATCCCCACCTTTGCCATCAAGGGCGAGGACAACGCGACCTACTATGCCCACCTCAACGCCGGCCTTGACCACAGGCCGCAGATCACCATGGATGACGGCGCGGACCTCGTCACCACGCTGCTAACGAGGCGCACCGACCTGGTTTCTCACGTCATCGGTGGAACCGAGGAAACCACCACCGGTGTCATCCGCCTGCGGGCCATGGCCAAGGATGGCACGCTCAAATATCCGATCATCGCGGTGAACGACGCGCTGACCAAGCACATGTTCGATAACCGCTATGGCACCGGCCAGTCCACCATTGACGGCATCCTGCGCGCCACTAATCTCCTGCTTGCGGGATCGAAAGTTGTCGTCGCCGGCTATGGCTGGTGCGGCCGCGGCGTGGCTATGCGCGCCAAGGGCTTGGGCGCTGACGTAATCGTCACTGAAGTCAGCCCGCTGCGCGCACTCGAGGCCGTGATGGACGGCTACCGGGCGATGCCCATGTCCGAAGCCGCGAAAGTGGGCGACATCTTCGTCACCGTCACTGGCAATAAGAACATCCTAACCGGCGAACATTTCGACAAGATGAAAGACGGCGCGGTGATCTGCAACGCGGGCCACTTCAACGTCGAAATCGACATAGCTGCGCTCGAACGCATTTCCAGCGCCAAGCGCCCCGCCCGCCCGTTTGTGGACGAATATGCCATTCGCGACGGTCGCAAGATATACCTGCTCGGTGAGGGCCGCCTGATCAACCTGGCCGCCGCCGAAGGCCACCCCGCCGCCGTGATGGATATGAGCTTCGCTAATCAGGCGCTCTCGGTCGAATACCTGCTCAGGAACGCGTCGCAGCTCGAAAGGCAAGTCTACGCCGTGCCCGAACCTATTGACCGCCAGATTGCGCGGTTGAAGCTCGAATCCATGGGTATACACGTGGACCGCCTGACCCCGGAGCAGGAACAATACCTGGCTTCGTGGTCCGAAGGCACTTAGATTCACCCTTTGCCTTTCGGGAATACCCGGGCGAAGTTCTGCTCCGCGAACATAGAGTCTTGTGTCATCCTGGGCGGCGTCCCGAGACCCGTTTTCGACACCGGGCGTGGTGAAGCGATTCCTGCGCCTGATTAATCGCTTCGCTGGTCAAGAAATGAAGGTTGCGGATGGGCAACGCAAGGTGGCCTCTACTCGTCGTGGTGGGTGCAAGCGCACGGGGTCTGGAATTAGATCGGTCTCAATGCGGTCCGCACGTGGAGCATAAGCCGCAATGATGCAGGATTGGGCTAACTGGGCGCTGGAGACCGCGCGGGTGCGCGGTTCAACCTACGCCGACGTGCGCGTCATGGATATCCGCCAACGCGACCTGTCCACCAAAAACGGCCAGGTGGGCGCGCTGAGCGAAACCGAGTCGCTCGGGATCGGCGTGCGCGTCATCGCCGCGGGAGCTTGGGGGTTTGCCTCGAGCGACCGGCTCACGCGCGAAGGTGTTGAGGCCTGCGCGGCTCAGGCCGTGGCCATTGCGAGGGCTTCCGCGCTGGCCAAACGCCAGGACGTGATGATGGTTCCGGAGGGAGCCTACATCGATACCTGGAAGAGCCCCTGCCGGACCGATCCCTTTCGCATTGCGCTCGAGCAGCAATTAGACTTGCTGCTGGCGGCCGACCGGGAAATGGGCAAGGTAGCGGGCGTCACCCTGACCGAGACCTCCATGCAATTTCGCCGCATCGACGAACTGTTCGCCTCGAGCATCGGCTCGGTCATCCGCCAGACCAAGACGCAATCCGGCTGCGGAATCGTTGCTACGAGCTTCGCGGCGAACGAAATCCAGAGGCGTTCTTACCCCAATAGTTTCGGCGGGCAGCACGCGCTAGCCGGCTACGAGCTGATTGAGTCGCTCGACCTGCTGCGCCACGCGCCGCGCGTCGCCGAGGAGGCAGTGGCGCTGCACAAGGCTGAGCAGTGTCCCGAGGGCGTCCGCACAATTCTTCTCGATGGCTCGCAGCTCGGGCTGCAGGTTCACGAATCGATCGGCCACCCCATTGAGTTGGACCGCGTGCTGGGCATGGAGGCGAATTTCGCTGGCCTGAGTTTTCTAACGCTCGAGAAGCTGAATAACCTGCGCTACGGCTCCGACATCGTGAATGTGGTGGCCGACGCCCGCATCGAGCACGGCCCTGGCCTGGGCACCTTCGGCTACGACGATGAAGGCGTGCCCGCGCAGTGCACCGACATCATCAAGAACGGCTTGTTCACCGGCTACCTCTCCAACCGCGAAACCGCTGCTGCCATCGGCGCGCCGCGCTCGGGCGGCACTATGCGCGCGGAGAGTTGGAACCGCCTGCCTATCATTCGCATGACGAATGTGAGCCTCCTGCCGGGCACCTGGCGTTTTGACGATCTGATCGTCGACACGGATGACGGAATCCTGATGGATACCAACCGCTCCTGGTCAATTGACGACCGACGTTACCACTTTCAGTTTTCCACCGAGATCGGATGGGAGATCCAGCGCGGCCGGAAAGTCCGCATGCTCAAGAACCCCAGCTACAGCGGTATCACCACCGACTTCTGGAACAGTTGCGATGCCATCTGCGGGCGCGATTACTGGACTCTGTGGGGGACGCCCAATTGCGGCAAGGGCCAGCCCATGCAGACCATTGGCACTGGCCACGGTGCCGCGCCAGCGCGCTTCCGCAACGTCAAAGTCGGCGTAGCTTTTGCCAAGGGATGACTACTCCGGGGAAAATGCCGGCGCCAGCGCCCAGGGCCCACCCTACCGCGGAGGCCCATGGGGAGGCGCGCCTGCAACAGGATCCGGCTTTGGCTGCCGTGCACTTGCTGGCCGAGACGGAGCTGCAGCGAATCGCCGAGAAAATCTTCGCGTTCAGCGAGGCCGACGAGACGGAAGTCCTGATCGACGCCACCTGTGACACCCTGACTCGCTTCGCCAACAACGCCATCCATCAGAACGTCGCCGAGCAAGTCCTGACGGTTTCGGTCCGCCCTGTTTTCGATGGCCGCACCGCGCGCGCCACGACCAACAAGACCGATGACGATTCTTTGCGGCGCGTCGTGGAACTCTCCTCGGCGCTCGCCCGAAGCGTGCCGCGCAGTCCCGATCTGTTGCCCATGCTGGGCCCGCAGAGCTATGCGAAGGTCCAGCGTTTTTTCGAGGCCACCGCCTTAGCCACCCCTGAGGAGCGCGCCCGCGCTGTCCACCGCGTGGTCGGGATGGCGACAGAGAACGGCCTGACCGCGGCGGGGATTTTCTCCACCGGGGCCATGCAATCCGCGCTCGCCAATTCGCGCGGACTGTTTGCTGCTTACCGCCAGACTCGCGCAGAGTTTTCGGTCACCATGCTCCGCGAAGACTCCTCCGGCTGGGCCAAAGCCAACGCTCCGGATGTGGATGCCATCGTTCCCGAAGCGCTAGCCGAGCGTGCTATGCGCAAGGCCGCGGCATCCCACTTGCCGCGGGAGATCGAGCCCGGCCGGTACACTGTCATCCTCGAGCCTGCCGCTGTGCTCGACCTAGTCGGCTTCCTCTTCTACGATTTCGCCGGGACGGCAGTGCTCGACAGGCGCTCCTGCTTCAACGAGCGTCTCGGCAAGCAAGTCCTGGGACAAAACATCACTCTGTGGGACGACGTATACCACCCGCTGCAATTGGGCGCCCCGTACGACGGTGAAGGCCTGCCGCGACAGAAAGTGCTGCTGGTGGAACGCGGCGTACCTCGAAACCTTGTCTATTCGCGCGCGACCGCGAAGAAGATGGGCGCACAGCCCACCGGCCATGGGCTCGCGCTGCCTAACGAGTGGGGCGAAGCGCCGGTGAACTTGGTGTTCGAAGGCGGCAATTCATCTCTGGAAGAGATGATCGCCTCGACCAAGCGCGGCATCCTGGCGACGCGCCTCTGGTACATCCGAGAAGTGGACCCCTACGAAAAAATCCTCACTGGGATGACGCGCGACGGCACGTTTCTCATTGAGGACGGCCAAGTTGTTTCCGGCATCCGCAACATGCGGTTCAACCAAAGCATCCTGGAGATGCTGTCGAAGGCCGAGCTGTTGGGTCCGGCCGTCCGCTCGACTGGCGAAGAGGCGTTCGAGATGGTGGTGCCGCCCATGAAAGTCCACGACTTCCACTTCACTGAAGTGACGAAATTCTAGAAACCCAAAGCTACAGGCTGGAGAGTCAAAGGTTTGTTGTTTTCAACCTCCAGCCTTCAACATCTAAATGGCCCTCCGGCGCCACCGGCTACCGCGATATCACCGTCGAAGTTGAATAGTACAACCCGTCTGATGAGTCTCTCCACAGAAGGGGAGCGCAAGATTGAGCATGTTGGCGCGCGCGGGGAGGCTTTCCAAATGCGCGCTGGGGTTTATGGCGGGAGGCCGACGCGACGTAGCAGGTTCTGAAAGCGCGGATCGGAGCGCAATACATCAGAAACTGGCTCGCTTTTCAGCCAGACCAGCCAGCCCGATCGCTCCTCATAGGCTTTTTCCAGCCATTCGAACGCCTGATCATGCTCGCCGAGACCTGCATGGATTGCTGCAATGCCGTACAGCGAGACGTAACGCCGTTTCGAAGATTCCTTCAGCTCGTTGAGGACCCTCTGCGCCTCGGTCGTTTTGCCTGACACTGCATACGCGTGTCCCAGCGCCGCTAAGGCGAGCGGGCTTCCTGCCGAGAGATCGATCGCCTTTTGGAACTCTGCGACGGCTTCTGCAAACATGGCCTTTTGTTCATAAGCCCGCCCCAGGCACCAGTGCGCCACCCAGAAGTTTGGATCGAGCTCGAGCGCCTTCTGGAATTGCACGATCGCCTGGTCATGTTGGCGGTTGAAGTAGAGGATCCATCCCACAACCGCGCTGATGATGAGCGAGAGCGGATCCGATTCTTGCGCCCGTTTTATCTCCGCGAGGGCTTCGTCATAACGCCCCATCCCCGCTAAGCACTCGGCATACCAGTGGTGAGCGGCGGCATAACCGGGGTTGAGCTCGATCGCTCTCTTAAACTCGCTCTGGGCGCCCAACCAATCCCAGTCGAATACCAGCTTGGTCCAGGCCAGCGAATTGTGAGCCTCGGCAAGGTTGTCGTCTATTTCAAGCGCCTTCTTCGCCGCCGCTTTGGCGATCGGCAGTGCCTCCCGCGGCGGCAGCGAGCCAAAAAGGTCCCATCCAAGCAAGCCGTAGCAGTCCGCTAAGCCGGCGTAGGCCAGCGCATAGTTCGGGTCTAGATCAATCGCCTGGTGAAAGTACTCAATGCCTTTCTTGAGACTCTCTTCCGTTCTCTTGTTCCAATAGAAGCGGCCCTTCAGGTAAAGCTGATAGGCCTCCGGGTCAACGGACCGGACGCTCGCCAAGCGTGCCTGATCCTGGGGAGTTAGCTTGATCTGAATCTCATTGGCAATCGCCCGCGCCACTTCGCTTTGCAATGACAGGACGTCGCGGAGGTCGCGCTCGTAGCTTTCTGCCCAGAGATGCTGGTCCGTTGCCGCGCGGATCAGCTGGGCCGTGATGCGCACCCTATTCCCGGAGCGCAGCACTGAACCTTCCACCACGGCGTCCACATTCAGCTCGCGGGCGATCTCCGGTAGCGGCCTGCGCACCCCTCTGTACTGCATCACCGAGGTCCGCGAAATCACCCGAAGCGCGCCGATTTTAGCCAAATTGGTAATCAAGGCCTCGGTCATCCCATCGGCGAAGTAATCCCGCACCTGGTCGCCGGAGAGGTCCTCGAGCGGCAGCACCGCAACCGCCCGAATGCGCCCTGGACTAGCTCTGCGGCTTCGTCGAGAAATTGCGGGGGTGTGTGACGGCATCGCGGGCGGCGTAGTGCCTCGTCCCGAATCGATATCGCGTTTCAGGCGCTTTAGGTCGGAGCGCATCTCGGCGGCGGATTGAAAGCGTGTGTCGTGGTCCTTCTCCAGTGCTTTGTGGATGATTCGTTCCAGCTCTGGAGGCAAATTCGGATTTAAACGCGCTGGGGGAGTTGCCGCCCGGTTCAGGAGCGCGTCGAAGATCACCGCGCTGGTGTTGCCTGAGAACGCTGCCCGGCCGGTGGCCATCTCATACAGCACCGCGCCGAAGCTGAAAAGATCTGTACGTGCGTCGAGTTCTTCTCCCCGCGCTTGCTCTGGTGACATATAGGCTAGAGTACCCATTGCTACGCCAGACCCGGTCAGACTCTCTTCAGCGGTGGCCACGGTGGGGAGAGCAGAGGCGCCCGCCGCTACCCCCACTCGGCGTTCCGGCGCCAGCTTGGCCAGGCCAAAGTCCAGGATCTTGGCCTGCCCGCGAGTCGTCACGAAGATGTTCGCTGGCTTGATATCGCGATGAATGATCCCCTTCGAGTGCGCCGCATCCAGTCCATCAGCAATCTGAATCCCCAGCTCCAGCACTTGCTCGTTGGCAAGCGGCTTGCCGGCGATGCAATGCTTGAGCGTCTCTCCCTCCAAGAACTGCATGACGATGAAGGGCTGGCCTGGTTGCTCCTCGATCTCATGAATCACGCAGATGTTGGGATGGTCGAGTGCGGAGGCGGCTCGGGCTTCGCGCTGGAATCGCTCGAGCGCCGCTCGATCGCGCGCCATCTCTTCCGGCAGGAATTTGAGGGCCACCAGCCGGCCGAGCTTTGTGTCTTCGGCCTTGTAGACCACACCCATACCGCCGCCCCCAAGCTTCTCGAGGATGCGGTAGTGCGAGATGGTCTGGCCAATCACGGGCATAGAGCGTGGCAGCTCTTCCTTTGCCAATTTTTTAAGAATGTGCTCAGCGGAACGTTCCGCTTAATCATCAGGAGTCAATCGCCCCTGAGCAGGAATCTTAGGCCGCGCGTGGAGGCAA
>QHYU01000207.1 GCA_003224235.1 Acidobacteriota bacterium | reverse complement strand
AGCTATACCGCCGCGAAATCCGCTTCGTGGCTGTCCATAAGCCCGACGAGCGGCACAACGCCGGGGACGGTCAACGTCTCGGTGAGTTCGGGCATGGCGGCCGGCACCTACACCGACAACGTGACCATCACGGCCTCCGGCTCTACCGGCAGCCCAAAGTCAGTCCCCGTGACGCTAACGGTGACTGCGGCAGCGGCGGCGCCGAATGGTGCAGCCCTGTATGCCTCAAAATGCCAGGGCTGTCATGGGTCACTGGCAACTTCCAATATTGTAAACCGGACTGTTGCTGGCACTAAGGCTGCGATTGCGGGGAACGTGGGCGGTATGGGGTTTCTTTCTTCGCTGACAGACGCCGAACTTCAGGCGATTGCCAGCGCACTCAGTCCGCCGGCCCCGGCGCCGGCCCTGTCCGTTGCCCCCAGTTCGCTGAGCTTCAGTTACCAGCAAGGGGGGTCGGCTCCCGCTTCTCAGCCGATCATGGTCACCAGCTCGAGCGGAACGCAGTTGGCCTATACGGTGGCGGCCTCGGGTGGTGCGTGGCTATCTGCAACCCCAATGAGCGGTACAACACCGGGCACGGTGAACGTGTCGGTGGTGAATCCGG
Organism: Acidobacteriota bacterium; assembly: GCA_003224235.1. Lineage (GTDB taxonomy): Bacteria > Acidobacteriota > Terriglobia > Acidiferrales > UBA7541 > QHYU01. The sequence goes on along the minus strand of QHYU01000207.1, from coordinate 19,628 downwards.
CCAGTATGACAGTTGGCACCTACAACGGCATGGTGACCATCACGGCCCCTGCTGGCAGCCCGCAGACAGTCGCGGTGACGCTCGTGGTCGGCGCGACAACCCCGGCCCCGGGTCTCAATGCAAGTCCGAAAACACTGTCGTTCTCGTATCAGGGCGGCGGCGGTATGCCGGCGGCTCAGCCGATCATGATCAGCTCGGGCGGAGCGCAGTTGGCCTACACGGTGGCGGCCTCGGGTGGTATGTGGCTATCTGCAACCCCAACGAGCGGCACAACGCCGGGCACGGTGAACGTCTCAGTGAATCCAGCCAGTATGGCGGCTGGCACCTACACTGGCCACGTGACCATCACGCCCTCCGGCGCTGGCGGCAGCGCGCAGACAGTCGCGGTGACGCTAGTGGTCAGCGCGGGCGGTGGCACAGGCAACTCGTCTTTGAAGGTGAGTCCCCGCACACTGCAATTCAGTTATCAGACCGGAAACCACATGCCATCGGCTAAGAGGCTGATGATTACGAGCGCGGGTGCGCCGCTCTCGTACAAGGCTTCGTATTCCGGTGGCAGCCCCTGGCTTACGGTAAGTCCGACTGGCGGAACAACCCCTGGCACCATCAGCGTTTCGGTAAATCCGGCAGGGATGCCCGCAGGAAGCCACTCCGGCACGATCGACGTGAGCGCGCCGGGCGCAAAAAGCATCTCTGTTGCCGTAACTCTGATGGTCACTTCACCTGCTTCCGATGACGACGACGACGAAGGAGGTCACGGTTCGGGCTTGAGCGCGGACGCTTACGTCTACGATCCCATGCACTCGGGAGCTGTCGCCGCCCAGTGGGTGGATGGTATAGGCGTTCCTATGCACAATGCCGGCAACCAGGGCCTTTTGCTCTCGAAGAATGCCTCCGGGTCGGCGGAAGCGCAGGCTGGAGCCGTCATCAAGAACGCCCAGGGTCTGACGCTCACGGAGCTTGGCTTTGATGTCCGCGAGGGCGGGCAGTGCAGCGCCGGATCCCCACACTTCGTGGTTGTGACCAACGACGACGTGACGCACGTGGTGGGCGGCTGCGTCAAAGGAACAACTCAAACTTCTCTGGCGATAGGCTGGAAACGCATGCGGTTCGATCCCAGCAAGCCGGAGCTAGCATCACCGCCGATTACTCCGGGCCAGCAGGTCAAGAGCATCGCGGTTATGCTCGACCAAGGGCCCGAGGCAGGTGCGAACGCCGGAGGTGGCCTTGTTGTGCTCGACAACATAACCATCAACGGCAAAGTGGTCGCGAAAAAGTAGCTGCTGTTTAATCCAGGCCGGCCTGGTGCCATTTCAACTCTCGCCAGTACCTTCTGGTCAGAGTCTTGGCGGCAGGCCGGCCTGGGCATTTTTATGTCCCGCGAAGTCGTCCAGGAAGGCGCTGAAATCAAAACAATATAAGAGTTTTTTCTCCGGTCTCTGGAACCGTTCGACAGATTCAGGGCAGGCCAGAAGCGCGATCCGCTTCGTTTGCCCCGGCATTAGCGTGAATATTGCCAGACAAAGGAACAGCGGGATTTTGGCGTAGTTGCATGTTCTCTCCTCCTAACGATTAACGACTGTGAGACTTCCAGCGTCAATCGCCTTGACACTGCATAGTCGGGCTGAAGTAACCTGCTTGACATAATGAGCTCAGCGATTTCCCTTCCCGGGAGCTCACCGCTGGGATTGCCTCCCGCTAGAGCTTCGCCGAAACCCTCACCGGTCGTACCGAATACGCCTACGGAAGGGGTGGAGGCGAGCCCGTCGCGAAATTCCCGACGGGTAATTCGGACGCCTGGTTGAGGGCCGCAGGGACCGCGATTCACGTATGCACGTCGCGGAGCAATCAGCACACATCCAGCTACTTCAAGTCCTGACAACCTAAGCGGAGGGAAATCATGCCGGCGGAACAGCTACAGCTAGCGACGGACTATCTCGATACCAGGCAGCTCCTGGAGGTCTTAGTGGCCGTCAAGAAGGGCGACTTTTCTGTTCGCATGCCGCTGGACAAAACCGGCGTGGCGGGCAAAATCGCCGATACGCTGAACGATATTATCGAGCTCAAACAGCGAGTCGTGCAGGAGTACGAACGGATCAGCGTCACCGTTGGCAAACAGGGAAAGATCACCGAGCGGGCGTCCGTCATGGGCTCCACCGGCGACTGGGCCGCCGGCGTCTCCGCCATTAACGTGCTAATCGGCGATCTGATTCAACCGACGAACGAGATGGCCCGAGTGATCGGCGCGGTCGCCAAGGGCGATCTGACGCAGACGATGGCGGTGGAAATCGAAGGCAGGCCGCTCGAAGGCGAGTTTCTGCAAACCGCCAAAGTCGTCAACGGCATGGTGGAACAGCTTAGCACCTTCGCGTCGGAGGTCACTCGCGTGGCCCGCGAGGTGGGGACCGAAGGCAAGCTCGGCGGCCAAGCTGTGGTGAAGGGCCTGGCCGGGACCTGGAGGGACCTCACCGACAGTGTCAACTCGATGGCCGGAAACCTGACTGCCCAGGTGCGAAACATCGCCGACGTGACTACCGCTGTCGCCAACGGCGATCTGTCGAAGAAGATCACCGTGGACGTCCGAGGCGAGATCCTCCAGCTCAAAGACACCATCAACACGATGGTGGACCAGCTCCGCGCCTTCGCCTCTGAAGTTACCCGCGTGGCCCGCGAGGTGGGGACCGAAGGCAAGCTCGGCGGCCAAGCTGTGGTTCTCGGCGTAGCCGGCACGTGGAAAGATCTGACCGACAGCGTCAATTCGATGGCGTCGAACCTCACCGGTCAGGTGCGAAACATCGCCGACGTCACCACCGCCGTGGCTAATGGCGATCTGGGCAGAAAAATCACGGTAGACGTTCGCGGCGAGATTCTGGAGCTGAAAAACACCATCAACACGATGGTGGACCAGCTCCGGGCCTTCGCCTCTGAAGTTACCCGCGTGGCCCGCGAGGTGGGCACCGAAGGGAAGTTGGGCGGTCAAGCGGTGGTTCCGGGCGTGGCCGGCACGTGGAAAGATCTCACCGACAACGTGAACTCGATGGCCGGTAACCTGACCGACCAGGTGCGAAATATCGCGAACGTGACCACGGCAGTGGCAAACGGGGACCTGAGCAAGAAGATCACCGTTGACGTGAAAGGCGAGATTCTGGAGCTCAAGAACACGATCAACACCATGGTCGATCAGCTCGGCTCGTTCGCTTCGGAAGTGACCCGCGTGGCTCGCGAAGTCGGCACGGAAGGCAAGCTCGGTGGGCAGGCAGCGGTCAAGGGTGTGGCCGGCGTGTGGAAAGATCTGACCGACAGCGTCAACCTGATGGCGAATAACCTGACGGCCCAGGTGCGGAATATCGCCGAAGTCACCACGGCGGTCGCGAATGGCGACCTGGGTAAGAAGATCACCGTCGACGTCCAGGGAGAAATTCTGGAGCTAAAAGACACGATCAACACGATGGTCGATCAGCTCGGCTCGTTCGCTTCGGAAGTGACCCGCGTGGCTCGCGAGGTAGGCACCGAAGGGCAGCTCGGCGGCCAGGCGGTGGTCAAGGGCGTGGCCGGCACGTGGAAGGACCTGACCGACAGTGTGAACTCGATGGCCAGCAACCTGACGGCCCAGGTGCGGAACATCGCCGAGGTCACCACCGCAGTCGCCAATGGCGATCTGTCGAAGAAGATCACCGTCGATGTCCGAGGGGAGATCCTCGAGTTGAAGAGGACCATCAACACCATGGTCGATCAACTCGGCTCGTTCGCTTCGGAAGTGACCCGCGTGGCTCGCGAGGTAGGCACCGAAGGGCAGCTCGGCGGCCAGGCGCTGGTCCGCGGCGTCGGTGGAACCTGGAAAGACCTGACCGACAATGTGAACCTGATGGCCAGCAACTTGACGGCTCAGGTTCGCAACATCGCCGAGGTCGCGACGGCGATCGCCGGCGGTAATCTCTCCCGCAAGATTACCGTCGATGTCCGAGGGGAGATTCTCGAGCTGAAGAACACGATTAACACTATGGTCGACCAGCTCAACGCGTTTGCGGGCGAAGTCACTCGCGTGGCGCGCGAAGTGGGCACGGAAGGAAAACTGGGTGGTCAGGCCGTGGTGCGGGGAGTGGCCGGCACGTGGAAGGATCTGACCGACAACGTCAACTTGATGGCCAGCAACCTGACCGGTCAGGTGCGGAATATCGCCGAGGTCACCACGGCGGTCGCGAACGGCGACCTGGCGAAGAAGATCACCGTTGATGTCCAAGGGGAGATCCTCGAGCTGAAGAGGACCATCAACACCATGGTCGATCAACTGAGCTCGTTTGCCTCGGAAGTAACGCGCGTGGCCCGCGAGGTGGGCACTGAGGGGGAACTCGGCGGGCAAGCGGACGTCAAAGGCGTGGCCGGCACGTGGAAGGACCTGACCGACAGTGTGAACTTGATGGCCAACAATCTCACCGCTCAAGTGCGGAACATCGCCGACGTCACCACCGCTGTCGCCAATGGCGACTTGTCTAAGAAGATCACCGTGGATGTGCAAGGAGAGATTCTGGAACTCAAGGACACCATCAACACGATGGTGGACCAACTCGGTTCGTTTGCTGCAGAAGTGACGCGCGTGGCCCGCGAGGTGGGCACGGAAGGGAAGCTCGGCGGCCAGGCGCTGGTCCGCGGCGTCGGTGGAACCTGGAAAGATCTGACCGACAACGTCAACTCGATGGCGACGAACCTCACCAATCAGGTTCGCAACATCGCCGAGGTCACCACCGCAGTGGCTAACGGTGACTTATCCAAGAAGATCACTGTGGACGTCCGCGGCGAGATCCTCGAGCTGAAGAACACGATCAACACCATGGTGGACCAACTCGGTTCGTTTGCTGCAGAAGTGACGCGCGTGGCCCGCGAGGTGGGCACAGAAGGGAAGCTCGGCGGCCAGGCGGTGGTCCGCGGCGTCGGTGGAACCTGGAAAGACCTGACCGACAATGTGAACCTGATGGCCAGCAACTTGACGGCTCAGGTTCGCAACATCGCCGAGGTCGCGACGGCGATCGCCGGCGGTAATCTCTCCCGCAAGATTACCGTCGATGTCCGAGGGGAGATTCTCGAGCTGAAGAACACGATTAACACTATGGTCGACCAGCTCAACGCGTTTGCGGGCGAAGTCACTCGCGTGGCGCGCGAAGTGGGCACGGAAGGAAAACTGGGTGGTCAGGCCGTGGTGCGGGGAGTGGCCGGCACGTGGAAGGATCTGACCGACAACGTCAACTTGATGGCCAGCAACCTGACCGGTCAGGTGCGGAATATCGCCGAGGTCACCACGGCGGTCGCGAACGGCGACCTGGGGAAGAAGATCACCGTCGACGTCAAAGGTGAAATTCTGGAACTGAAGAACACCATCAACACGATGGTGGACCAACTTAACGCGTTTGCGGGCGAAGTCACTCGCGTGGCGCGCGAGGTGGGCACCGAAGGCAAGCTGGGCGGTCAGGCGTCGGTGAAAGGTGTCGCCGGAACGTGGAAGGATCTGACGGACAGTGTGAACCTGATGGGGAGCAACCTCACCGCTCAAGTGCGGAACATCGCCGAGGTCACCACCGCTGTCGCCAATGGCGATTTGAGCAAGAAAATCACGGTTTCGGTCAAAGGCGAGATCCTGCAGCTCAAGAACACCATCAACACGATGGTGGACCAGCTCAACACGTTTGCCGGCGAGGTGACCCGCGTGGCTCGCGAAGTCGGTACGGAGGGCAAGCTGGGCGGCCAGGCCGTCGTGCGAGGCGTGGCCGGCACTTGGAAGGACCTCACCGACAATGTCAATTTCATGGCCGGCAACTTAACCGGCCAGGTGCGAAACATCGCCGAGGTCACCACGGCGGTGGCCAATGGGGACCTGTCCAAGAAGATCACGGTCGATGTTCGGGGCGAAGTTCTGGAACTCAAGAACACGATCAATACCATGGTGGACCAACTCAATGCATTTGCCTCCGAGGTGACGCGCGTGGCGCGCGAGGTCGGTACCGAAGGCAGGCTGGGCGGCCAGGCGTTTGTTAAGGGAGTCGGCGGAACGTGGAAAGACCTCACCGACAGCGTCAATCTAATGGCGTCAAATCTTACCGCTCAGGTGCGAAACATCGCCGAGGTCACCACCGCAGTAGCCAATGGTGATTTGTCGAAGAAGATCACTGTAGACGTCAAGAGCGAGATTCTCGAACTGAAGAACACCATCAACACCATGGTGGACCAGCTCAATGCTTTCGCCTCCGAAGTGACCCGCGTGGCCCGCGAAGTCGGCACCGAAGGGAAGCTGGGCGGCCAGGCGTCGGTGAAGGGCGTTGGCGGAACCTGGAAGGATTTGACCGACAACGTCAATTCGATGGCGGCAAACCTTACCACCCAGGTTCGAAGCATTGCCAAGGTCGTGGCCGCGGTCGCGAACGGCGACCTCAAGCGCAAGTTGGTGCTCGAAGCCAAGGGCGAGATTGCAGACCTGGCGGAGACGATCAACGGGATGATCGACACGCTGGCCGTCTTCGGCGATCAGGTAACGACAGTGGCGCGCGAGGTGGGGATCGAAGGCAAGTTGGGTGGCCAGGCCAGCGTACCTGGCGCGGCAGGACTATGGCGCGATCTAACCAATAACGTCAATCAGCTCGCCGGGAACCTGACCACGCAAGTCCGGGCCATCGCCGAAGTTTCGACCGCCGTGACCAGGGGTGACCTCACGCGCTCGATCACGGTCGATGCGGCCGGTGAAGTGGCCGCCCTCAAGGACAACATCAATGAAATGATTCGCAACTTGAGGGAGACCACGCAAAGAAACACGGAGCAAGACTGGCTGAAGACGAACCTGGCGAAATTCACCCGCATGCTCCAGGGACAAAGAGACCTGTTGACCGTTTCCAAGCAGGTCTTGGCCGAAGTCGCTCCGCTCGTCGGCGCGCAACAGGGCGTCTTCTACCTCGCCGAAGCGGATGGCGGCGATCAGTGCCTGAAGCTGCTTGGAAGCTACGCCTACAAAGAGCGCAAAAGCGGCTCCAACCGAATTGGGTTTGGTGAAGGGCTGGTGGGCCAATGCGCCGTAGAAAGGGAAAGGATCCTCGTCACCAATGCACCGAGCGACTACGTGCAGATCAGCTCCGGACTCGGAGAAGCCAAGCCCTTGAATATCGCCGTTCTCCCGGTGGTTTTTGAAGGACATGTGAAGGCAGTGGTCGAGCTGGCTTCCCTGAACCGCTTCACCGACTCGCAGCTTGCTTTCCTCGAACAGCTCACCGAGAGCATCGGGATCGTGCTGAACACGATTGCCGCCACGATGCGAACCGAGGAGCTCCTGAAGCAGTCGCAAGCCCTGACCGAAGAACTCCAGAACCGGCAGGAAGAACTCACAGAGACGAACAAGAGGCTGGAAGCGCAGGCGCGAACACTGCAGGAGTCCGAGGAGCTCCTCAAGCAGCAGCAACAAGAGTTACAACGGGCCAACGAAGAGCTGGAACAGCGCGCCGCACTGCTTGCTCAGCAGAAAGGAGAAGTCGAGCAGGCCAGGCAGGCGCTCCAGGAGAAGGCAGAGCAGCTCGCTCTGACTTCGAAGTACAAGTCCGAGTTTCTCGCCAATATGTCCCACGAACTGCGGACGCCGCTCAACAGCCTGCTCATCCTTTCTAACATGCTGAGCGAGAATCCGGAAGGCAACCTCACTGAAAAGCAGGTTCGGCACGCGGCCACCATCCACTCGGCGGGCAGCGACCTGCTTGAGCTGATCAACGACATCCTCGACCTGGCCAAGATTGAGTCGGGGACTATGGCCATCGAGATCGGGAATGAACCGCTCCCCGAGTTGCGAGACTTCGCCGAGCGGACCTTCCGTCACGTTGCCGAGGGCAAGGGGATCGCCTTCGCCATCGAGATCGACCCGAAGTTGCCGAGGGCAATACGCACGGATGGGAAACGCCTACAGCAGGTCATCAAGAATCTGCTCTCCAATGCGTTCAGGTTCACTGAGAAGGGCAGCGTGACGCTGCGGATGCAGGCAGCCCGAGCAGCGTGGAACCCGGAGAACCAAATCCTCAATGAGGCAGAAACCGTCGTCGCCTTTGCCGTGAGCGACACAGGTGTCGGGATCCCGAAAGACAAGCACCAGATCATCTTCGAGGCCTTCCAACAGGCAGACGGCACGACCAGCCGGAAGTATGGTGGCACGGGTCTCGGACTGTCGATCAGCCGCGAGATCGCTCGCGCGCTGGGCGGCGAAATCAGCCTCCGGAGCAAGCCGGGCGAGGGCAGCACGTTCACCCTCTATCTCCCGCTCACCTACGTGCCGGTAAAGAAGACCAGACCCGAGACCGGAACTTTGAGCGGCGTGGCAGGATCGGCCCAGAACAAGACAGAACAGGCGCATGTATTTTCGGTGTCCGCAGACTCTCCCGCGCTCACTCAAGCACTGCCCGTACCCGATGCGAGCGAGGTCGAGGTGGACGACGACCGAGGCACCATCCGTCCGGGAGATCGCGTGCTGCTCATCATCGAAGACGACATCGACTTTGCCCGGGTTTTGCTGGACAAGGGGCGGGAGTGCGGATTTAAGGGCGTCATCGCGCCGCGTGCCAGCCACGCCCTGAGTCTTGCACGAGAGTTCGAGCCCGCGGCGATCACCCTGGATCTTCGCTTGCCCGATCAGAATGGTTGGACGGTCTTGGATCGCTTGAAGCACGACCCGGCTACGCGTCACATCCCCGTGCATATTATCTCGGTCGAAGGCCAGCAGCAGAGAGCCATTAAGCTGGGCGCTCTGGCGTATGTGCAAAAGCCCGCCAGCAAGCAGGCGCTCGAGGAGGCGTTCAACAAGATCAGGGATTTCGTCGAGCGCCCGATGAAAAGACTCCTGGTCGTCGAAGACGATGAGACGCAGCGCAGGAGCATCGTCGAGCTGATCGGCGACAACGACGTCGAGACCACTGCAGTGGCTACCGGCCAGGACGCGCTTGCCGCTCTTCAAAAGCATCACTTTGACTGCATGGTGCTCGACCTGGTATTGCCGGATATGACCGGTTTCGAGCTGATTGAGAAGATCAAAAAGGAGTTCGGTCGATGGGAGCTGCCGATCGTCGTCTACACGGGAAAGGAGCTCACGACCACCGAGCAGACTGAACTGAAACGGGTAGCCGAAGCCATTGTCATTAAGGATGCCAAATCTCCGGAACGTCTCCTCGACGAAACGGCGCTGTTCCTGCACCGCGTGCAGGCGAATCTGCCCGCAGGCAACAGAAGGATGCTGGAGCAGGCCCTTCGCACCGACCCGGTGCTGGCGGGCAAGCACGTTCTTATCGTGGATGACGATGTCCGCAACATCTTCGCTCTGACTTCGGCTCTCGAACGCTACCAGGTGAAGGTGTCGTACGCCGAAAACGCCAAGGACGGCATAGCCCTGCTGAAGAAGACGCCTGAGGTCGATGCTGTTCTCATGGACGTCATGATGCCTCAAATGGATGGCTACGAGGCAATGCGCGAGATCAGAAGCATCAGCAAGTTCAAGGAACTTCCGATCATCGCTCTAACCGCAAAAGCGATGAAGGGCGACCGCGAGAAATGCATCGAGGCGGGCGCTTCGGACTACATCACCAAGCCTGTGGACATCGAGCAACTTCTCTCGCTGCTTCGAGTCTGGGTGAATCGCTAGAGGAGAGGAGGACGGCGTGAGCACAGCCCAGAAGAACCTCGAACTCGAAGCCCATGAGGTCAGGCCCTTGGAAGGGATCTATCGTCACTACTATTTTAATTTCAGAGATTACGCCTTTCCCTTCTTTGGTGGCGGATTGCGAACCGCACCTGCGGGGAGCAGGTCAGCATATCCAGCCTTCAGGAAAAAAGTCCTGCATAACCCGGCTTGCATGGAACACCTGCCGCACAGTTTCTGGCGGGCCTGAATCAATCGCAAGGGGGGTGAACCAATGGAGGAGCGGTTGCAAGCACCGGGACCCAAGCAGACTGTCAACGTCTTGCTGGTTGATGATCAGCCCGAAGGGCTGCTCGCGCTGGAGGCGCTCCTAGAAGGGCCCGAACGCAACATCGTCAAGACCCGTTCGGGGCGCGAGGCGCTGCGGCAGCTTCTCAAGGCCGACTTTGCGCTCATTCTGCTCGATGTCCAGATGCCGGACATGGATGGCTTCCAGACCGCCGAGCTGATCCGGCAGCGCGACAGCTCCAAGAATACCCCCATCATCTTCCTCACCGCCGGACACAAAAGCGAGGAAAACATATTCCGGGGTTATGCGGTAGGGGCGGTGGATTACGTTCTCAAGCCGATTGTGCCGGAGATTCTGCGGTCGAAGGTTTCCGTCTTTGTGGACCTGGCCAGGCAGACGGAGCTTGTGAGGAGGCAAGCGGACCAACTTCGCCAGAGCGAACAGGAAGCGCTTCAGTTGGCGCAGGCCCGTGCAAACCTCCTGGCTGAATTGGAGGCCGCCAACAGGGAGCTCGAAGCGTTCGCCTACTCAGTCTCACACGACCTGCGCGCTCCGCTGCGCCGCATTAATGGCTTTGCTGGAATTCTCCTTGAGGATTTTTCCGCCCAGTTGGATCCGGTCGCGAAAGGCTATCTCGAGCGCGTGTCTCAGGCTGGCCGTCACATGTGCCAGCTCTTGGACGACCTGCTGAACCTTTCGCGAGTGACCCGCAAAGAGCTGACCCGTCGAAGGACGGATTTAGATTCGCTGGTTAAGGAAGTTCGGGACAGCCTCCAGCCGGAAATCGAGGGCCGCGAGATCGAATGGCAGATTGGTTGCCTGCCGACTGTGGAGTGCGACCCGGGCTTGATCAAACAGGTGTTCGCCAACCTGCTCTTGAACGCGATTAAGTACACCCGGCCACGCCAACGAGCCACCATCCAAGTGGACCAGATGATCTGTGATGGCCAGCCGGCGGTGTTCGTTCGCGATAACGGAGTAGGCTTTGACATGAAGTACGCGGATAAGTTGTTCGGTGTGTTCCAGCGCCTGCACCGTCAGGAAGATTTCGAGGGCACTGGGGTGGGGTTGGCCACCGTCCAGCGCATCATCCACAAGCACGGGGGGCGCGTGTGGGCAGAAGCTGAACCATACAAGGGTGCCACTTTCTATTTCATCCTAGGTACGCCCGAACGGAATGAATTCGAAAACAACACAACGCTGCGAGGTGAAGTGTGGCAACCGACTAGGTAGAAATTCTCCTCGTTGAGGATAATCCAGTAGATGTCGAGTTAAGGCGCGAAGTGCTGCAGCAGGTCAAGAGCGACCCCCGCACCGGGGATGGGTCTGATGGTCATCATGACCTCGTCGAAGGAAGAACAAGGATCTGGTCCAGAGCTGTCACCTAGGAGTGAACAGCTACATCCAGAAGCCGGTGGATTTCGACCAGCCCTGGGAGACGGTCAAGCAAACGGGACTTACTGGCTGTTGGTCAACCAGCCTCCGCCAGCCAACACCTGAGCATCGCAATAGGGCAGGGCCTGATGAGTGAGGATAGACCAAAAGCGATAGTGGTGTGTAAACGTCCGGTGCGCGTTCTGTTCGTCGAGGACAACCCAGCGGATCTGGAACTCTGCCTGCGAGAGCTAAAGAAGGCGGACCTAGAGGTCTGCGCCGATCTGGTGCAGTCCCCCGAAGAGTTTGAAGAACGGCTTCGCACGACGCATTACGACATTGTCTTGGCCGATTACAACTTATCCGGCTGGACGGGGATGGACGCGCTGGCGTTCCTGCGGGAGATGGGTAAAGACATTCCGTTCATTCTGGTAACAGGGGCGCTCGGGGAAGAGATGGCAGTCGAGTGCGTCAGGAAAGGCGTCTCAGATTACATTCGCAAAGACCGCTTGGCCCGCCTGCCCATAGCCATCTGCCGGGCCCTGGAAGAAAAACATCTGCGCGATGAGCGCAAGCGGGGCGAAGAGCTACTCGCTCAATTGGCTGCCATTGTCGAGTCCTCGGATGACGCCATCATCGGCAAGACATTGGACGGGATCATTCTCACCTGGAACCGGGCGGCGGAGCGGCTGTACGGCTACTCCGCCGAAGAGATGAAGGGGCAGCCTGTATCTGTTCTGCTGCCACCCGAACGGCCCAATGAGCTGATCGCGTTCCTGGAAAGAGTCAGGCGGGGGGAAGGCATCGCCCATTATGAAACCGTGCGTTGCAGGAAGGATGGCAGGAGAATCGATGTTTCTCTTACTGTCTCGCCCATCAAAAATGCCGCTGGAAACATCATAGGAGCCTCGGCCATCGCCCGCGACATTACCCAGCGCAAGCAGGCAGAGAGGCAGCTTAAGAAGGCCCTTAAAGAGAAAGAACTCCTCTTGCAGGAAATTCACCATCGGGTGAAAAACAATCTGCAGATCGTATCCAGCCTGCTTAGTATTCAGTCTAGACGCGTCCAAGATGAACAAGCCCTCCATGCCTTCAAGGAGAGCCAGAGCCGCATCCAATCCATAGCTCTCATCCACGAGACCTTATGTCGCTCCGAGGATTTCTCGAAAATTGATTTTGCTGAATACGTCCGGAAGCTGGCGCATCATCTGCTCGTGTCTTATGGAATCAATTCGCAAGCTATCCAGCTTGAGATGGACCTGAAGGATGTCCGGCTCGGTGTTGACACGGCCGTGCCCTGCGGATTGCTGATAACCGAACTTATTTCAAATTCTCTGACCCATGCCTTTCCATCTAGGAGGAAAGGCAAAGTACAGGTCCGCCTGCACCCCACTGAGAACAACCGATTTGAATTGACGATCAGCGACAACGGCGTTGGGTTTCCCAGGGAAGTGGACTTCCGCAGCGCCCGTTCAATCGGTCTGCAACTGGTGAACAAGCTGGCAGAACAGTTGCAGGCCACCATCGAGATTCACACAAGTGATGGAACCGATTTCAAGATGACTTTTTGCGAACGAATCGGCAAAGGAGCTGAGACCATGGCTACAGCTCAGATGGGCGGTCCTGGCGGCGGCTCTACAGAGGAATCGCGCTACGTTTTCCGCGCGAGTTGATATTTAGTGCCGCGGTGTTCGAGCACGACGCCTAAGCGCTGGTACAGCTTTTCGACAGCCCGGTAGAGTTCGGCAATCCCCTTGGTTCCCAAGTTCACTGCGCCGGAATCCAGGTCAGCGGCCAGTTCCTCACTCAGAAAAGCCGTGTGGCGGATGCGCTCGCCCAAAAGCAACAAGCGCGCCTGGTCGGCGTCCCGTCCTTGTAGCTGAAGCTCCTGCCACTTTTGAACGGCCCCAGCGGTCGTGCGGACGTAATCCACCGCATCGCGGAAATCTCTGAGTACACGAAGGTCTACACCTCCCGACAAGAGGGCTTGCTCGAGTTTGTATAGTTGGGCGTTGGTTTTCTTGAGTTGGAAATTCACACCCCAGAACGCCTCACTGGGAACAACTAGCTCAACTGCAACCCCGAGCACGGCCCCTTCCTTGGACCGGCGCAGAGCTAGCACCCGTGCCTGAGCCGCTTCGGCGGAAAGAAAATTGGTCAATTCGACTCGAGTGCCGACTTCAGGGTAGGCTTTCATCTGAAGAAGCCCACCTTGAGCGTTGACCTGCTTAGCTAAGCCTTCCTCTTTGACGCTTACGCCACCTGGTCCCCGCCACACAACTTCTACAGGAACAACCACGGGGAAACGCTTGCTTTTTCGGCGCTCTGCTTTTGCAAGATCCGGATTATGCGGCGGGATCTCCCTTTTCACGGTCCGCCTCCATTTGATTTCGCTCTGTTTACTAGGGTCTACGCAATCACCGGCGAGGCATAGAATCTAACTACGACCCTACCATTCGGGTGGGGCGAAGTCTACTGCCCGGGAGGCCAGTTTGGGGACAGGGCGGATGACCGTGGAGAGGCCGGTTCCTCTCTTGATCGGCCAGACGGTCTTCCACTACCGCGTCCTGGAGAAGCTGGACGGCGACCTCAGCGTGGCGTCGAAGCGAAAGACGCCAAGCTCGGCCGCCGGATGGCGCTAGAGCTCCTGCCGGAAGAACTAGCTGTAGGCCAGCGGGCGCTCGAACCTTTCCAATGCGGAGCTCGCACTGCAATCGCGCGAGCTGGCTGAAAAGAGGTTTACGTTGATTTGGAGGCGCCACACGCGAGGAGATTATCGCAGTTCGCGTCAGCCTGCGCGTTGCCACGGTCAATCTGGATCTTGCCATTGAAGCAGGCGCCGTCTTCAATGTGGACGCGAGCCGCAGTGAGGTCACCAGTGACCGAGCCGTCTTTCTTGATCTCGATGCGGTCGCGAGCGCGTAGATTGCCCTTAACGCTGCCAAACACGACCACCTCGCGCGCCACAATATCCGCGGTAACCTTGGCGCTGGCACCGACGGTGATCTTGCCGTCTTTAAAGTTGATCAACCCTTCGGCGCTGCCATCAATATGCAAATCTTCGTTCCCGGAGATTTCTCCCTTCACCTGTAGACTTGCACCCAGCCGCGCCCCAGCGCGGTCAGACAAAGTGGTTAGGGGACGCACGGGGTCGATACTTGTGCGTGTTTCCTTCCAGGATGACGGAACGGGCTTTGACGGACTCGTTCCCGGCGGATTAGAGACCGCCGGTTGCGTTGCTAGGACTTCCTTGTCTCCCCACATGATTCCTCCTTGGATTGTGCACACCCACCAGAGCCGGAAATTCTCGCTTTCAACATCATTAACTTCAACTTCCAGGACCGGCGGACCCATAATGATACGACGCAGCAGCCATAAGACTGCCTGGTCGGAGGGCCGGTTTTGGGACAGAGGCGGAACCTGTCTCAGGGGACGTGCCTCAGGTCCCTGACAAATGTTGGCATAGCTACAAGCAGCGCAGCGTGACCGAGCGACGCTCAGCAGGCCGCAGGCGTTGCGCGGTTCAGTGCGAACGGGACACGGCAGCGCGCTATCGGAAGCCACTGGTTGACCCGCCGGTTCAACCTAGCCAGTGCTGCTCAAGATCGCTGGACCTTGACACTTCCGACGCGCAATTGAATCGGGAAGGGGCCTCTGACCGCAGAGTCTTCCGCGTGTGTGACCTCATTTCTGCAAGAGTCTGAAATCGGGCTAAGTCCTTGCGGCGCGGGAGCTGCTCGGATGCTCCTCAGTGAGCTCGGCAATTAACCCGCGCACTTGTTCGGTGTTGCTGCGGATATAGTCATCTAACTCCGCGGCGAAGAGTCGCGGAATCTCCGCGGCTTTCTCGCGCAGGTGATTAGTGCCCTGCTCGAGCGCCGCCTGCAGGCGGCTATGCGCTTCCTTCTGGTAACTTTCAGAGATCGCTTGAAAACCCTCGAGCATCACACTAATTGCTGCAGTGCCCTTGCGCTCGAGTTCTTCTAGAGCCTTTGTCAGCCTGTCGCGGATAGCTTGTTCGAACTGGCGGCTGGTCTCCTGCATCCGGGCCGCAGCTTCTAAAACAGACTGCTGAAGGGTTCTCTCGAAATGGTCGCCATGCGCCTGCAACGTTAGTTCCGCTGGCTCTTTGTATGCTTCCAGCTTCGTCAGAACTTGCTGAGTATGCTCCAGCAATGGTGCCAGTTGTTGCTGGAGTCGAGACACAAAGCGGGCCGCGGAGTCTCGCCCCGTGCCTTCCAGGAGGAGCTGCACCTGCTCAACGGTTCTGGCCGCCAGGCTCTCCGCGGAGTGGTTCAACTCCGCGCCGCGCGCCGCCAAGTGCTCGCTGGCCTCCTGCAAGTCCAGGCCAATCTTCCGGCTCCACTGCTCGTGAAGGGCCTTGGCGCTAGCCTGCTGCGCCTCGTGCAGCTTCTCCGCCGCCCGTCGTACCCACTGGTCCGTATGCGCTGCTGTCATGCCTTCGACGATTTTCTTCGCTTCCTCTTGGAGCTGGGTGCGCAACTCACCCGCCAGGCGGCTAGTTTCCGCGGCGACTGCTACTGACGCGGCTTCACGAACCATCTTCTGATTTTGCTTTTGTACTTCACTCTCCAGCCAGTGCTCGCGAAGCGCCTTGGCGCTGGCCTGTTGCGCCTCGTGCAGCTTCTCCGCCGCCCGTCGTACCCACTGGTCCGTATGCGCTGCTGCCATACCTTCCACGATTTTCTTCGCTTCCTCTTGGAGCTGCGTGCGCAGCTCACCCACCAGGCGGCTAGTCTCCGCGGCCACTGCTACTGACGCGGCTTCACGAACCATCTTGTGATTCTGCTCTTGTACCTCGCTCACGGGCGGAGCTGATGGGGTGCCAACCTCTCCCCCCAGCGAGGGGGAACCCTCCCTAAGCTCTGCCTCCGGTACGGACGCGGGCGACGCCGTCGGCGCCCGGGCCGTCTTTGGTGGTTCTGCCGCGGTCGTGGAGGTCCGCAGCGGGTTGGGTTTGCGGAATGGCAACCAATCGCCCGGCGGCAACGTGACACCCCAGACATTTCCGGGAACTTCCAACTCCACGGCGATGTGGAAAAATCCCTGCCGCGCCTCCGGCGGTTGAACACACACCACGCGCGCTTGCACAGAGTGCAATAACCTGTTCGCCTGGTGATCGGTGACTCCCAGGGTCACCCAAGAGTTCTTTTTGAGCTTCTGCTTGGACGGAAACTGGCAGCCGTGGCTGTTGACCACCAACGTGGCGGTGCGTTCCCAGAAAGGCTGCCCGAGCAAATCAAGGCCAGTGACCCTCATCGGCACAGCTCGAACAATGCGGGTGCTACGCCGCATGTCCGCGCGCGGAAGGACTAAGACACTCTGGGCCACAGCTCCTCTCTCCAGGAGGCTACAAAGCTATCACCCACCCTGGAGCGGGTCTAGCGAACCCCGCGAAAAAGTTACTGCCAAGAGTGACTAGCTTGACACAGCGAACGTGGCCTTCCTCCTCGAAGAATTCTGGAGCCGACGGCTTGCGCTGGGCGGTTCTCAAAAACGGGGCCATTGAAACTCGAGACATCGAGGGCCGCTAGGAGCTGAAGACGCTCGCTGGCCAAGGATCCATCGCAGCTTTGGCCTTCAGCCCCAAGAACGGGCATCGAGGCGCGAGCTACTTCCGAGTGAGGGGATTGGGCGCGCGGTACCAGTTCACGAAACTTGTAAGCCCCTCCTCGAGCGAGGTGGTAGGCTGATAGCCCAGCAGGCGGCGGGCTTTGGAAATATCGGCCCAGGTCAGTGGCACGTCTCCGGGTTCGGGCGGTCGCCAGTCGCGGATCGCCTGGCGGCCAGTGATGCTTTCCAGCAGTTCGACCAGTTCCATCAGCTTGATCGGGTGCGAGTTGCCCAGGTTGAAGATGTCAAAGGGGACGCCGCCCGAGGAAGGTTGCAACTCATAATCGAGCGCGGCCAGCACCCCGGCCACAATGTCCTCCACATAAGTATAGTCGCGAGCAGTCGAGCCATCCCCGAAAATGGGCACGGGCTTGCCCGCTTCGATCAACGTCGTGAACTTACGGATGGCCAGATCGGGCCGCTGCCGCGGGCCGTACACGGTGAAGAAGCGCAGGCAGATCACCGGCAGCCCGAACAGATGCGCGTAGGTGTAGCCGAGCATCTCGCCCGCCAGTTTGGTGGCGGCGTAGGGTGAGATAGGCCGCAACTCGGCTTGGTCTTCGGAAAACGGCGAGCGGCTCGTGGCGCCATAGACCGAACTCGACGAACCAAAGATGAACTTGTTCACTCCAAATTGGCGGCACAGTTCCAGCAGGTTCAAGGTGCCCGCGACGTTGACGCGTTCGTACAGGCAGGGCTGCTCGATGGAGGGGCGCACACCGGCGCGCGCCGCCAGGTGAATGATCACCTCAGGCCGCGTACGGGCCACCACCTGGCCCAGTTGCTCCATTTCGCAAATATCCACAGCATGGAATTCATAGATGCCGGCGCGGCGGATCTCCTCGAGATTGGCCTCTTTCCAAGTGGAGGGATAGAAGGAGTCCAGATTGTCCACGACTACGAGCTGAGAACCGCGCCGCAGCAAGGCCTCGGCGAGATGCGATCCGATGAATCCGGCTCCGCCTGTCAGCAGTACGCGTTGGCCCCGGTCACTCATGAAGGTCCGCCGAGGAAGAACACCGGCCCGCTAGCCTGCCAAGCAAACGACCGGTTGGCGAAGCGCAGAGTCGCAGCTTCATACATTGGTGTTGTACTCCGTTCCTTCCGTGGGAACAGCCTGATCCCGATTGGCGGAGATGAGAGCATTCTCCGTTTCCGTCGACATTTGCAGACGATAGAGACGCGCGTACCGGCCACCGCGCGCCAACAGTTCCAGGTGCGTGCCTTCTTCCACGATCCGACCGTGGTCCAGGACCACGATCCGGTCCGCGAGGCGCACGGTCGTCAGACGATGGGCGATGATCAAGGTTGTGTGTCCCGCAGCGGCCCGCTCCAGCGCGTCCATAACGGTTTGCTCGGCGGCCGCATCCAGGCCGGTGGTCGGCTCATCCAGAATCAAGATGGGCGCGTCCCGCAGAATCGCCCGCGCGATGGCGACCCTTTGCTTCTGCCCGCCGGACAGGGTCGTGCCTCGTTCCGCCACTAAAGTCTCATAGCCGTCGGGGAATCGCTGAATGAACTCGTCGGCGTTGGCCGTGACCGCCGCGGCGGCGATCTCCTCGTCACTGGCACCGGGACGCCCGAACGCAATGTTTTCGCGGATGGTGCCGCTGAACATCAGTTGGTCCTGCAAAACCAGGCTGATCTGCTCGCGCAGCGACTGCAGCGTGTAGTTCCGGATGTCTTGGCCATCGATACGGACCTTGCCCTCGCTCGGGTCATAGAAGCGAGGGACCAGGCTCACCAGGGTGCTCTTGCCGGTGCCGGTGGCTCCGATAATGGCCACCTTTTCTCCCGGTGCGATCGCCAGGTTAATATGCGAGAGTACCGGTCGACCGTCCTCGTATCCGAACGATACGTCCCGGAACTCGATCTGGCCCTTCAGCCGTGGAGCAGGACGGGCGCTCTTCCGGTCGGTCACCTCGCTCTGCACGCTCATGACCTCGGCGATCCGCTCGGCTCCCACACTGGCCCTGCTAAACAGATAGGACGAGCGCGCCAGCCCCTTCATCGGGTTATAAAGGTTTGTGATGTAGGCAAAGAAGAGGACTACATCCCCGGTCGTGAGTTCGCCCGCCAGCACGCGCGTGGCCCCGTACCACATCACGATGGCTATTCCGATCGCAGCGAAGACGTCTACCAGCGGCACCACCCGCGCCTGATACCGCACAATGTCCAGATGCGCCTGATGGTGAGTTTCACTGCGGGCCTGGAAGCGCTCGTCTTGTTGCTCTTCTTGCGCCAGCCCTTGCACGATCCGGATGGAAGCCAGCGTCTCCTGCGCCAGGGAAGCCAGTTGGCCGGTGCTGGCGCGGGCTTGGCGGGAGGCAACCTTGATGCGACGTTTGTAGCGGAAGACGGTCCAAAATAACAGCGGTGCTACCGAGAGGGAAATGAGGGCGAACCGCCAGTTGAGCCAGAACATCAAGACCAGCATGCCCGCCAGCAAGCAGGCGTTGGTGGCCAAAACGGTGAGGCCGTTGGCAATCATCTCCTGGATCGCTTGGGTATCCGAAGTCAGTCGCGTAATCAGGTCCCCCGTGCGTTGCTGATCATGGAACCGCAACGAAAGGCGCTGCAGATGCGCGAATAGATTCCGGCGAATCGCGAAGACAAAGTGTTGTGCGAGATCGCCCATCCCGCGCGTGAAGTAATAGGTCAATATCCCCGTGATGACCGCAATCA
>QHYU01000158.1 GCA_003224235.1 Acidobacteriota bacterium | reverse complement strand
GAGTCGGGGTGAATGAGGTCCCATGAACTCAGGCTCAGCAGCTCTTCACCTGAATATCCGGTCAGAGTTTGCGCCGCTCGATTGGCATACCGGCATTGTGTTCCCTGATAGATCAAGACCGCAGAAGCGATGGAATCGGCCAGAACTCGAAACTTTCTTTCGCTTTCCTTGAGTGAAGCTTCCGCCCTTTCCTTTACCTCGCGGAGGATCTTGTCTGAAAGGGCTCTGCACACTGCTGCGGGCAGCGCGCTTAGACGGGTTTTCAAGACGAGATCGGCTGCCCCTTCCTTGATGCACTGAGCCGCCTTTTCCTCTCCGAGCGCTCCGGTAACCAGGATGAAAGGCGTATCTCTACCTTGTTGTCTGAGGATTCCCAAAGCTTCCATTCCGTTCCAGCTCCCCAGGTCGTAGTCTGAAAGAATGACATCGTAGGTGTTTGTGGCAACCAAATCGTGGAACGATTCTCGCGATGCCACTTGAACGGCGCTGATGTTCAACTTGGCTTTTTCGAGTGTCCGCACACAGAGATCGAAATCCTCTGGGGAGTCCTCAACAATCAGCACTCGCAGCGGAGCTTGTGTCGCTGTTACGTTCACGTCGTTGGTAGCCATGTCGTTCCTTCCCGGTTAGCGGTGTGCCAAAGGACACACCCCGTTCTGACGCTTCGACGGATTGGACTGTCCGCTCCAAGGGGACTCCCCAATAGGAAACGCCGCGGTATGCCGGCAAGAGAGCGCTCGGCTGAGTGCTTCTCAGACGCTTTCATTCAGGCCTCCCGCCCCTAGGAAGGATTTGGCGCAGTATATATTCGGAAGGGAGTCTCATGTTACCACCTAGGACGGCTACGGAAAAAAAGAAAATGGCCGGCGGTGCCCCGGAAGACATTCCGATGACGACATGATGAGCTTTTCGGCAGCCTGCTAGAACAATAGACAGTGAAGTCAGGGGGTCGGAGCTTCAGCTCCGACATGTTGCCGATGCCAAGATTATGGGCTTCAGCCCCTGAAGCTTCAGGGCTTAAAAGCCCCTCGCTCGACCAGCCTGTGTTGTCGGACCTAAAGGTCCGACCCCCTATCCTCGCCAGCGTCGGTGGATTTTGTCGCGAATCTCTAACTCAGGACACTAGATTCAGTCTTCCATAAGGCGGTGACGCGGATAGATGCATTAAAACGCGGCGGTGTTGGCGGATGACTCGTTGCCGCTGCCCGAGGAGTCGGAAAGCGGTATTTCTTGGGGCAGAGATGTCGGACGGCCTCACGGGATCACCCACCGGTGATGGCGGGGACAATCGAAATCTCAGCGGCAGCAGGTAGGGGAGTGGCAAGTCCGCCCGTGTGTCGAACATCTTCGTTTCCCACGAACACATTGACATGTTCCCGGATTTGTCCATGTTCCGCTAGCACACGATCTCGAATGCCGGGGTAGAGCGCCCACAGGACTTCCAAAGCATCGCGAAGGGTGGCTGGGGACGCTTCGATCTCCACTGCGCTGCGTCCTCCGGTAAAAGGACGCAAGGGACCCGGGATGTGAAACGTGACGGACACTACTAGAGCCTGCCTCGACGTTTCTTGCTTTTCTGAGTTGAGCGTTTCGCTCGAAATGAAGCCACCGCTGCGTCTCGAGCCGCCTTGGGCTTTCGGGTCACGCGAGGCTCCCCGACGACAGCAGTCTTCACGCAGACCACCGAGGGCAGCCCCTCAAGAATCTTTTTCCAAGTCTTCCCTTCGTCGGTTGAGGCATAGAGCTGTCCGCTTCGGGTGCCGAAGTAGAGGCCAAGCGGGTCGAGCGCGTCAGCGGTCATGGCGTCGCGCAGGACTGTCTCGTACGCTCCCTTCTGGGGCAAGCCACGCATCAGCGGTTCCCATGAGGCGCCAGCGTTGCGGGTGCGATAGACACGTAAGCGGCCGTCGGGGGCGCAGCGGAACTCGTCGGACTCGACAGGAAGAATGTACACGCAGTCGGGGTCGTGGGGGTGCATCACCATGGCAAAGCCAAAATCGGACGGCACGCCATTGGCGATGTCCTGCCAAGTTTCAGCGCCGTCATCAGAGCGGTACAAGCCCCAGTGGTTTTGCAGAAAAAGGCGTTCGGGGCGAGCGGGGTGCAGCGCGATCTTGTGCACGCATTGCCCGAATTCAGGATACTTTTCGGGCATAAACGTGACGGCGATGCCGCGGTTACGCGCGCGCCAAGTGCTTCCGCCATCGTCGGTGCGGTAAACCCCGGCGGCTGATATAGCAACATACATCCGCTCGTTTTTCGCGGGGTGGGGCAGAATGGTGTGCAGGCAGAGGCCTCCGTTTCCGGGCATCCAGCGGGGGCGATGTGGATGATCAAACAGGCCGCGCACGAGCGACCATGTTTCTCCCGCGTCGCGCGACTCAAACAGCGCCGCCGGCTCGACGCCGCAATAGAGCACATCAGGCTCCTCCGGGCGTCCGAGACAAACCTGCCAGATGTTTTTCAGGGAGGCGCCTGAATCAGCTGGGAATTTGATGTCGGCTCTCAGAGGATTGGTCCAAATCTTCCCGAAATCGTCGCTGGAGCGCAAGAAAGTGCCCCAAAGCAGGCTGTGGGTTGAGGCCCACAAACGGTGC
The DNA here is from genome assembly GCA_003224235.1 of Acidobacteriota bacterium. Taxonomy (GTDB): domain Bacteria; phylum Acidobacteriota; class Terriglobia; order Acidiferrales; family UBA7541; genus QHYU01. Next base: position 33,603 of record QHYU01000158.1, on the reverse strand, counting down.
CGACCGTTTCGGCCGTCGTAAGCCATGGCATAAACGGCATGCCCGTGGAAATAGGGTCCGCCCACTTCCCAGCTCGAGCGTTCCGCGGTGGAGCGCAGGAGGAACGCTCCCTTTGCCGTCCCGACAAGCAACAGAACGTCACCGCTCTTCACATGAATGTGTGGAATGCCACGAAGCACAGTTGTTCGTGGCCCCCTTTGATCCGTCGGGGGCTCCGGGTTAGCAATCGCTGCAGACTGGACTGCCTCAAGCGCGGCGTGAACTTCACTGGCTCGCTGGTAGCGCTGCGCAGGCTCTTTGGCTAAGCAGCGTTGGATGATGGCCCAAAGGCTAGGCGGTATCCGAGAGGGCAGCGGTGGCAGCAGCTCGCGCAAGATGGCTGCGCTGACCTCGAAACTGGTGCGCCCTCGAAAAGGCAACTGCCCCGCGGCAGCTTCATAAAGCACCACTCCGAGCGCCCATAGGTCGCTGCGATGGTCGCCTTCCTCGCCACGCAAGACTTCCGGCGCCATATAGGGCAAGGTGCCCGTAAGTCCGACTGCACCCTCGAGTGGCGCAACCGTCTGCGTGGCTTCGCCGAGCACCTCCCTGGGCAGGCGCCTCGCCAAACCGAAATCGAGGACCTTGACCAGGCCTTCGGGAGTGACAACGACATTGGAGCTTTTCAGGTCACGATGAACGATGCTGCGGCCGTGGGAATGAGCCAGTGCGCCGGCGATCTGTACTCCGTAACGCAGGACAGACTCGACGGGCAGGCCCGCGCTACCGATTAGCGCACTCAACGACTTGCCTTCGACCAATTCCATTACGATGTAAAGCGCGCCGCTGCTCTCGCCAACTTCGTGGATGGTGCAGATGTTGGGATGGCTCAAAGCGGAAGAGGCCCGGGCTTCGTGCAGGAGGTGGTCCCTGGCCGACTTGTTAACTAGAGTGCTCTCGGCCAAAACCTTTAAGGCTACATCGCGGTGCAAGATTTCATCCTGCGCGCGGTAGACAACACCCATTCCTCCTTCTCCGATCTTCGAGACGATGCGGTAGTGGCCGAGCACCTGGCCGATCACGGGTGTGCGCCTTTGGGCCGGCATGCCGGGCCCGGTTTGGAAATTAGGTCAACTCTCATGATCTGCTCAGAATTCAACTCGGCGAAGAAAGAACGAGGGATTGGGCCGAGATTGCAATTTTGCTCTCCCGGTCAGGCGCGAGTGTACACTTCATGGCTTCATTTTGGAATGTTCCAACTCAGCTTCCCGTCCCAAGCGACCTCCTCGAACGGGAACTCGACGGAGGTCATCTTGGCGCACGAATTATTGCGGAGCGCAGAACTACTCTGACCGACTTCATAGAGAAAAGGGGCAGGTCTGAAACCTGCCCCTCACGATCCCCTGCAGTAAGTGCCCCCTTTCAATCGTACCGATTCACCTTGTGGTGGCCTTCCTCCTCCGTTGCCCCACTGGCTGGCCGCCCAGGGCGGCTAATAGCTTCGTCCCGTCGGGGCTGCCGAGACCCGTGCACGGGTCCCAGCCCGTTGCCGCGCTGTATCCGCCGTTGTCGCCCTGCGAAATATCATTCAAGGCGGGTTCGACGTTCTGTGAGTAGAGCAGGGGATTGAGAAAGCCAACCGGCTGTTGCAGGGACTGGTTGATGAGCGCAATCAGTCCCGCCCAGAGCGGAGCGACGGCGCTCGTGCCTCCAATAACGGTTGAAGATCCATCCACGAAGACGTTGTAGCCGGTTGTGGGGTCCGCGTCGCCGGCAACATCCGGGACGCCACGGCCCGCTTGGCCGTTGGGCGCAGTAGGTACGCTCGCACCCTGCTGCCAGGTGGGTATCGGGAAAAACTGGCTGACGCCGCCACCGGTTGCGCCTTGGTTTTGATTCAGCTCGTTCCAGGCTTCTTCATCCGTGATGGTATTTCCCGACGCAACCAGCTTGGTGCCGCCGCAGCCGGTTATGTGCGGGCTGGACGCCGGGAAATCGACCGTCAAGTCGCCGCTCGGATCGCCATCGGTGGCGCCGTTGTCACCAGAAGCAGCGAAAACGGTGATGCCCAGCGTCGCGGCATCCTGACACGCTGAGTCGAAGGCGTTCATCGCCTGCTGCGTCCACGTATTTTCCGGGGCGCCCCAACTGATGGAAATAACGCTCGGCTTCAGGTTCGTGTCGTGGATGGCGGTTGTCAGCGCATCCAGAAAGCCTCGATCGGTGTTGGGAGCAAAATAAACCCCGATTTGAGCCCCGGGAGCAATCGCCCCGGCAACCTCGATATCGAGTTCGACTTCGCCGTCGGGGCCGAAGGGATCACCGGTGGGAGAGTTTGCGGCGCCATCCACGGAAATTGGAGTGACCTTGGGAGTGGGGAGCTGCAAATTGCCGAAGAAGGCGTTGAGGTCCTCCGACCTGTATCCCCCGCCCAATTCAAGAATGGCAATGGACTGCCCGGAGCCGTCCAGACCGGTTGGAAAATTATAAGCTTGAGCGACCTGAGGCGGATCGTATCCCCCCTGCGGGACGCGCGGCCGCGCTTGTCCCACCAACTCCTTGCGGATGCGGAAGTGAGGCTGGACCTGCGGACGATCGTCCAGACCGAAAACTCCTTCAATCACTCCGGAGAGCTCGACTGGAATCGTTAGCGACCCTGTCCGGCCGCGATAGGAGCCTTGCGGGTATTCATAACGGGTGAGTTCGACTTCGAAGGCGCGGCTGAAGGCTTCAACGGTCCCCGCGAGGACGACCGAACGACGGCCGGGATGTTCGCTCACAACCTGGAGGCCGAAGTCCGAGGCGAATTTTCGGATGTTGGCAATAGCGTCCGGATCGGCGCCGTGGGTGCTGGCGAATTGTTCGCGGGTGAGGCGAAGGCGATCTTTGGGCAAACGAGCCCCCATCTGACTAATCTTGGGATAGTCGTTTGGTTGCGAGCGCCGTCGAAGCAGGATCGTCACTTCGATTCGTTGATGAGGATCGGCGGGGCCGACTCTTCGCGCAGCAGCCACGGGAGCGCGTTCGCTACGGGGAAGGCTAATGCGATTTCTCAGCGGGGTCATGATCTTCTCCTTTTTTTGGCGCCCGGCGGCGCCGGGGATTCCAGCGGATTTAGACAGTTTTCGGACTTCCAATGCTAATCGTGGAGACTGACCACGGTTGCGACAGAGTTTCTGTTTCCGGGTTGCCAGCTTCCAGTGAGGAGGGGGCGGGCAGCCCATCGAGCAGTACGTTCCTGATCCCGAGCGACCGAGACCGTTGGCTTCCGGAGAACTAGACGAAAATCGCGTCCCCGAAAACAAAGCTGAGCTGGGACGATCTTACGAAGCCGGCTCGGTCCCATCAAGGTTCAGTTGATTTCGTAGAGAGCGAGATCGTAATGTCCGCAAAGGCAACTTTTTCGGGACCTGGGCTTGACATCTGCGGAGGCGATAGCTTAGAGTGCGAGCCGCAATCGGACGAATCCTGATGAACCGCGCGATGGAAATGAGATTTTATAGCTTTGCCTTTCCGTACCGCTTCCCATATTGGGGAAGCGGCCGGGCGAAGCCCACGCGCGTGAGGGATGAGATCTAAGACCTAGACAGCGCGAAGAGTTTCGAAACCGGCCGCGAACCTCAACCGAGGTCGCGGCTTTTTTGTTTTTCCCTCGGTTATGGCACGACGAAAGGGAGGTTTGACAGCGAGCCAGGTACGAGAAATCCAGGCAGCGCGCGCATTCGTCAACGAAACCAACGTGACACGCAAAGGAGCCAGACCATGATCGTCAACATGTCATCGGACGCTACTGAGGAGCAGATCCAACACGTCATCGACCGAATCAAGGAGTGCGGATATCAACCACACTTGATCCGCGGCGCCGAGCGCGCCGTCATCGGCGCAGTGGGCAAGAGCGACCATCATCGGAATCAATTGGAGGCCCTCCGAGCTGCCCCCGGAGTGGAGGAGATTATTCCCATCGCCCACCCATTCAAACTCGTGAGCCGGCAGATGCGACCCGAACGCACGATGGTGGAGGTGCGGGGCGTTCGCATTGGCGGCGGCGATGTGGTGGTGATGGCCGGGCCATGTTCCGTGGAGTCGCGGGAGCAGTTATTGCAGACTGCTCGCGGGGTTAAGGCGGCGGGAGCCCACATGCTGCGAGGAGGCGCTTACAAGCCTCGCACTTCACCGTATGACTTTCAGGGGCTGGGCGTGGAAGCGCTGCAGATCCTGAAGGAAGCACGCGAGGAGACAGGATTGCCGGTCGTGACGGAGGTGATGAGCACGGAGGAGATCGAGACCGTCAGCGAGTACGCCGACATGCTTCAAGTAGGCGCGCGCAACATGCAAAACTTTCCCCTGCTGCGCCGCCTGGCCACCACGCCCCGACCGATTTTGCTGAAACGTAGCCCCTCGGCGACGATCAAGGAATGGCTGCTGGCCGCTGAATACCTGGTTGCGGGCGGGAATCCCAACGTCGTCTTGTGCGAGCGCGGCATCAAGACGTTTGAGACGGAGATGCGCAATACGCTGGACTTGGCCGGTGTCGCTCTGGCGAAAGAGCTCTCGCACCTGCCGGTGGTCGTAGATCCATCCCACGCGACTGGGCGGCGCAGTCTAGTGCCCGCGGCGGCACGCGCGGCGGTCGCCATCGGCGCCGACGGCCTGCTGATTGAGGTTCATCCCTGTCCGGAACGCGCGCTATCGGATGGACCACAGTCGCTCGATCTCGGAGGCTTCGCGGAGTTGATGCGCGGACTTGCTGAGCCTCTGCTGCGATTTTCGACCCCAAATGGCCGCTCGTAGACATGCGGATTACTTAGGAGCGATTCGCAGGCGAGAGCTACTGTTCTTTACTTGGCAGATTAAGGACTACTGTTCTTTCCTTGGCGGATTAAGGTATTCGTTGAAACGTATCCGGTTACCAAACGGATCGATTACTTCCATGAGTTTTGCATTCCAGGGCGTTATTTCGACGCCGGGCCGCATGTATTGGTAATCCTTGGAGCTGATCTCGCGATGGAATTCATCGAGCCCGGTCATTATCACAAAAGCGGTCGAACCGGGGCAACAGTCACCATAATGCTCGGTCAAATGAAACACCAGATTGCCCCTTGAGACCTGCATGTACAGAGGTGCCTTCTCGTCAAAGCGATGCTCCCAATCAACCTTAAAGCCAAGGAACTGAACGTAGAACTCCTTCGCTTTGTCGATCGAGAAGATCCGTAGGATTGGAATCACGCGATCAAAAATCAACACCCATCCTCCCCACCTTGCCAGTGTCATTCCGCTTGGGAAAGTGTTTGACCGGCGAGCGGGCCGAGTCCTGTTGCGCCGAAATGCTCAAAGTTGGGGCGCGTAACAGCTCCCTCCGCTGCGGAGGAAACGAGCGTGGCATACTTGGCGAGCGCGCCAGACTTATAGCGCGGTTCAGGAGCCTTCCATCGGCGAAGCCGAGCGCGTAGCTCCTCGGCGCTCAGTTCCACGCGCAAGCTCCTTGCCTCGATGTCAAAAACGATAGTGTCGCCCGGTTGCACGACGGCAATGGGTCCTCCACAAGCTGCCTCGGGAGCTGCATGGCCGACCATCAGGCCGCGTGTCGCGCCGCTAAAACGCCCATCGGTCACCAACACCACATCCTCGCCCAGACCAGCGCCAACGAGCGCGGCAGTGACGCCGAGCATCTCTCTCATCCCGGGCCCTCCCTTCGGGCCTTCGTACCGGATGACAACGACGTCGCCTTTTTGAATTGCTCCCCTGGTGACGGCTTCCATGGCGTCTTCTTCGCGATCAAATACTCGGGCCGGGCCCCTATGATAGAGGTTCTCGTGACTGGTAATTTTGGCCACGCTCCCTTCCGGAGCGAGGTTGCCCTTCAAAACCACCAGCCCTCCCGTCCGTTTCAGCGGGTTGCTGCATGGCCGCACCACTTCTTGACCCTCGCGCTCGCTTGCTCGCAGCGCCTCTTGCTCGAGAGTTCTTCCGCTGGCGGTCATATGACTCCCATCGATGAGTTTTGCCTCCAGGAGTTTTCTTGCTACGAGCTGATTGCCCCCGGCCTTATAAAGATCCACGGCGGTGAACCGGCCGGCAGGTTTCAGGTCGGCAAGCAGCGGGGTGCGGGCGCTAATGGCATCGAAGTCTTCGAGGCGCAACTCCACGTTCGCTTCGCTGGCCAAAGCCAGCAGATGAAGCACGGCATTTGTGGAGCCTCCGGTCGCAGCTACGCCGGCGATGGCGCTTTCCAGAGCTTTGCGGGTCAGGATGTGAGACGGTTGAATCTGTCTCCGCAAGAGGTCCATCACGAGTTGACCGCAGTGAAAGCCCACTTCGTCCTTGAGTGGATGCGTAGCGGGCACGCTGGCTGTTCCCAGCGGGGACAGCCCGAGGAACTCCAGTGCCAGGGCCATGGTGTTGGCCGTGTACTGACCGCCACAGGCTCCTGCCCCGGGGCACGCGGCATTTTCCAGCGCCAGAAGATCCTCATCGGACATTTTGCCGGCCGCATGAGCGCCGACAGCCTCAAAAACATCCTGGATGGTAACGTCGCGGCCCTGAAAGCGACCCGGCTGGATCGAGCCGCCGTAGAGCACAAGGCTTGGCACATTCAGGCGGATCAGTCCCATCGCCGCGCCGGGAATCGTCTTATCGCAGCCCACAAGCGCCACGATGGCATCGAACATGTACGCCCGACCCACCAATTCAATCGAGTCGGCAATAACCTCGCGGCTTACAAGCGAGGTTTTCATTCCCTCGGTGCCCATCGTTTCGCCGTCGCTGATGGCGATCGTGTTGAACTCCATCGGCGTGCCCCCGGCGGCGCGCACGCCGGCTTTGACCTTCTCCGCCAGGTGGCGCAAGTGGAAGTTACACGGCATGGTTTCGATCCAGGTGTTGGCGATGCCCACCAATGGTCGCGTCAGGTCTTCGTCCGTGAAGCCAATCGCCTTGAAATAAGATCGTGCCGGCGCTCGGCGAGGACCGTCGAGGAGAACGCGACTGCGATGTTTTCCGTCGCCTGTCATAATGCCTCTGAGAGTGGAGACAGTGATGCTGGGGACCCTAAGCGGGGTCGCAATGCGCCGCCTCCCTCGCCATCGCCGCTGACCCCTCCCGGTGCTCTATTTCCCTGCGTTGAGTCTCGCTAAGCGAAGTCGCTTCGGTTGCGGGGACGGGTTTCGACGGCCCTGAAGCGACCAGATGTAGCCAGTGCCTATGTTGGAGGTCGCGCCCCGAGGTGGCCGCGAAGAATGCCTGCTGGATCTTGGCGGTCAGCGGCCCGCGTGCGCCGCTGCCGATGGGCTGGCCATCCACCTCGCGGATGGGCGTCACTTCGGCGGCTGTGCCCGTGAAGAACGCTTCGTCGGCGGAGAGCAGATCGTTCACTTGGATTGCTCTGATTTCAACAGGGAGGCCCAGATTGCAGGCGATTTCGATTATCGCATCGCGTGTGACCCCCAGCAAGATCGAGTGCCGTTCGTCGTTGGTCAGAAGCTTTTCCCCGTGAACCAAGAAGATGTTTTCTCCCGATCCTTCGGCAATCGAACCGTCGGAGGCGAGCAGCAGGGCTTCGTCGTAGCCCCGGCCCATGGCTTCGCGCACGGCCAGAATCGAATTGACATATTGCCCGCACGCTTTCGCCGTGGTGGGCAGCATGCGGGAATGGAACTTCACCCACGGAGAGAGGGTCACGCGCACGCCGGCCTCCAGGGCTTTGTTGCCTAGGTAGGTTTCCCAGGGCCAGGCGAAGATCACAACTTCGACCGGACACCTCTGGGGGTTCAGCGCAAGGCTAGCGCTTCCGAAGAAGCAGATGGGGCGGACATAGCAGCTTCGAAAGCCATTGCCGCGGATCACCTCGCACACAGCTTCAGCAAGCTGTGCTCTGTTATACGGGATCTCCATTCCGTAAACCGAAGCGGAGTCATAGAGCCGATCCAGGTGTGCGTCAAGGCGGAACACGGCAGGTCCTTCAGCCGTGTCATAACACCTGATGCCCTCAAGAACGCCGCTACCGTAGTGCAAGGCGTGAGCGGAGACGTGCACGGTGGCATCCTTCCAGGGAATCAACTCGCCGTTTTTCCACACCCATGTGGCCTGCTCAAAGGACATAAAGCACCACCCTGATTTTCCTCAGACCGCCCACAGCGACTGGTCCGGATCGTGCTCGAAAGTTTGCTGTTCATCGTTCCGGCGCGCAACCTTGGTAGGGGTGCAAATATTGAGCGCCAAAGTGTCTTCCAGCACCTCGGAAGAGTGCTCGACCCCCGCGGGAATGGAAAGCATTTGATTGGCCTCGAGAGTCAGCTCACCGGAGGGCAAGTAGAATCGCCACGCTCCCTTCAGCACGATGACCAGTTCTTCATTTTCGTGGCTATGCCACGGGGTGGAAGTGCCGCGCCGGACCTCAACCTCAGCCAGCATCACGTTTTCACTTCGGGCGATCCTCGAGCGAGAAAGCCTGGTCAGTTCTTCCGGCTTGATTTTGTCCCAATCATAGAAGCCCATTCTTCTCCCCCTCAATTTCGAGCTTTATCCACCAAGCGTTTTTCCGAGAGCCAGGGCATCATCGCCCTCAGGCGCCCGCCGACCACTTCAATCGGATGTTGTTTTCCTTCCTCCGTCAGCTGCCGGAATCGCGAGCGGCCGTTCGCATGTTCTTCCATCCACTCGCGAGCGAAATCGCCGGATCGGATCTCCGACAGCAAGTGGCACATGCGGCGCTTGGTTTCGGGGCCGATCACGCGCGGCCCGCGCGTCATATCTCCATACTGCGCGGTGTTGGAAATCGAGTAGCGCATTTCAGAAATCCCGCCCTCGTACATCAAGTCCACAATCAGCTTCATCTCGTGCAAGCATTCAAAGTAAGCCATCTCCGGGGCATATCCGGCTTCGACGAGGGTTTCAAATCCAGCCTTGATCAGCGAGGTCAGCCCACCGCAGAGCACGGCCTGTTCGCCGAATAGATCGGTTTCGGTCTCTTCGCGAAAAGTCGTTTCAATTACGCCCGCGCGGCCGCCACCAATGGCGCTTGCGTACGCCAGCGCAACTTGCCTCGCGTCCCCCTTCGGGTCCTGATGCACTGCGAACAGACAGGGAACACCCGCGCCTCGGGTGTACTCGTGCCGCACCAGATGGCCCGGGCCTTTGGGCGCGACCATGAACACGCTGACCTCTTCGGGGGGCCGGACGAACCGGTAATGGATCGAAAAGCCGTGCGAGAAGGCCAGATACTTGCCGGCCTTCATGGACGGCGCAATTTCACTCGCATACACCTCGGGCGCGAGTTCGTCGGGCACCAGCATCATAACGATGTCGCCTTCGGCCGCCGCCTGCGCCACCGGCACAACGCGCAACCCGGCTTTCTCTGCTTTCGCCCATGACGGGCTTTGCGCCCGCAGCCCTACGACGACGTCGTAGTCCGAGTCTTTCAGGTTATTCGCTTGGGCGTGCCCCTGGGACCCATATCCGATGACGGCGATTCTTTTTTTCTTGAGATAACTGCGGTCTGCGTCTCTATCGTAATAGACTTGCATCTCTCCTCCTTAGAGTTCGGCTTTGCTGGCGGAGTCTGAAAATCCGGGCACGGCTGAGCCAAGGTTCATTGCCGGGTGGAGGGCTTCCTGACCAGCCGCGCGCGGCGGAAGATCGGCCACGGCCACCACGCCGCTGCGCACAATATCCCGAATGCCAAGGGAGCTGAGCAGCGCGATGATTTCGTTGATGGCGGCGCAATCTCCGGTGGCTTCGAGGGTGAGGGTGTCCTGCGAAACGTCCACGAGCTTCAAACGATTCCGCGCCACGAGTTGCAGAACTTCTCGGAGTGCCGGGCCGACATTGAGTTTCACGCTCACCACCGCTATCTCGCGCTCGGCATGCCGGAGGTCGGTGACATCCAGGGCTTTCAGGACGCACACCTGCTTGTCCACCCGTTTGACGATCTGCTCGATGGCGTGATCGGTGCCCGTCGTTACCACGGTAACCAGCGAAATGTTCCGCTGGGGCGTGTCGGCCACCGTCAGGCTTTCGATGTTGTAGCCGCGCGCGGCGAACAGACCGACGATACGCGAGAGCTCCCCGCTCCGATTCTCGACCCAGATGGAAAGCGTGCGCCTCACCGGAGCACCATCTCCTTGAGCCCCGCGCCGGGCGGGATCATCGGATAGACGTTTTCCTCGAGCGCCACGACGATATCCATCACCACCACCCCCGGGGTGGAGAGTCCTCGCTCGAGCACACCCTGCAATTCTTCAGGCCGCGTTGCGCGCAACCCGACGGCGCCGTACGCCTCGGCGAGTTTGACGAAGTTGGGCAACCATTCCATCGCCACGGCCGAGTAAGCGTGGTCGTAGAAGAGCTCCTGCCACTGGCGGACCATCCCGAGGTAGTTGTTGTTCATCACCACGATCTTGATGTTGGTCTTATATTGAACGGCGGTGGCCAGTTCCTGCGCGGTCATCTGAAAGCCGCCGTCGCCTACAAAAGCGATGACCTGGCGGTTTGGGAAAGCAACTTGCGCGCCGAGCGCCGCTGGAAAACCGAAGCCCATCGTCCCCAGGCCACCGGAGGTGATGGACTGCCGCGGGCCTTTGAAACCGTAGTACTGCGCTAGCCACATCTGGTGCTGGCCCACGTCGGTGGCGATGATGGCATTGCCTTGGGTCAAGCGATAAAGCTCCTGGCACAAAAACTGTGGCTTGATCACTTGGTCGGAATTTTCGTAAGTCAGGGGGGCGTGCACTTTCCACGCCTCGATTTGGTCCCACCACGCGGCGAGGCGCACAGAGCTGTCCCGGCAAGCCTCTTCCGGCAGCGCTTCGAGCATCTGCCGCATGACGCTTTTGGCGTCTCCGACCAGAGCGATGTGAGCGCGAACGTTCTTGCCGATGGACGAGGGATCGATGTCCACCTGGATAATCTCTGCTTGCCGAGCAAACTTGTCGACCGCGCCCGTGACACGATCGTCGAATCGCGCGCCAATGGCGATGATCAGGTCGGACTCGGAAATGGCCATGTTGGCCCAATAAGAGCCATGCATGCCGAGCATGCCCAGAGATAACGGATGGCCGGATGGGAAGCAGCCCAGCCCCATCAGGGTGGGAGTAACAGGCAGGCCCAATCTTTCGGCCAGTTCCACCAGTTCGTCTGTGCCGCCGGAGTGAATGACGCCGCCGCCCACGTACAGTATGGGGCGCTTCGCTGTGCCTATCTTCGCCATAGCTCGCTGCACCTGCCCGGGGTCCGCCAGCACGCTCGGGCGATAACCGGGCAGCCGCACGCGTTCGGGATAAATGAACGGCGCCTTCTCATTTGCAACGTCCTTCGGAATATCGACGAGTACAGGTCCCGGACGCCCAGTGCCGGCGATGTAGAACGCCTCTTTGACGATTTCGGCCAGGTCGCATGCATTGCGCGCCAAGTAGTTGTATTTCGTGCAGGGCATCGTGATGCCGACGGTATCGATTTCCTGGAAGGCGTCGCTGCCGATCAGTTTCCGCGGCACCTGTCCAGTGAAAACGACCAGCGGCGTTGAATCCATATAAGCATTGGCGATTCCGGTGACCGCGTTGGTCGCTCCCGGTCCCGAGGTGACCAGTACCACACCGACCTTGCCCGTCGCCTTGGCATAACCTTCGGCCATGTGTACGGCTCCCTGTTCGTGCCGGGCAAGGATGTGCCGCAGGTGGCCGCGCATCTTGGCGAGTTCGTCGTAGATGGGGAGCACCGCGCCGCCGGGATAACCGAAGATGGTATCCACGCCTTCGTGGAGGAGCGCCTCGCACAAGATCCGCGCGCCGCGCACGACATCTCGCGGAGTGTGGGCTGCGTAGTCTTCCTGAACCGTGGTCGCCGATGAGTTCAAGTTCGCCTCCATGGGTGCAGCCTCCGATTGCTCCTGAAGACCAAAAGGCCGTTATCCTTTTGCTCTGGATAACGGCCTTTGGCTTGTTTCGACTTAGGATTTCTCTTCGCCGGCCGTTATCCGCTGTGTATCAGCGGGATAGGGCCTACAATGACCTCAGTAATCAGACCGCGGCCACCAAAGGACGCAGGAAATGCCAGGGGCGAAAGCGGAGAGCCCCGTCTTATGGGCCTATCGTGAACCGATTCGCACTCAACCTTGCGCATCATTAGATTATGCTAAAACAGGTAACCATGTACCTCTAATGCCAGAACGACGTCAAATAAATAATTTTAATGGAACCTAGAAACCGGGAGAACCATTCACCAGCTCTCTCCCCTAGCTGCCGCGCCCAGCGCAAAGCTAGAGTCCTGCTTAGGAGGTTCTTGACAGCTATCGAGGACGGAGCCTGCTTCCGAAAGCGGGCTGATCAGGGTCAAACCGCGGGGTTGTTGACAGGATTGTCATAAGACAGCTAGATTGCCATCCTTTGCCATGTGATTTTTGAAAGCAACAGTATGTCACCGATATGTCGAGCCGATCATCTAAGGTGAAATTCAGGCAGGCAAAGGAGCCACAAAAGTGATCGCACTCAACGTCAATCGCAGGCAATACAGCGTGGATGTGGATCCGGCCACGCCGCTGCTGTGGGTGATCCGCGAAAACATCGGCCTAGCGGGCACTAAGTACGGCTGCGGCATGGCGCAGTGCGGGGCGTGTACGGTGCACATCGACGGCGAAGCCGTGCGCTCTTGCGTCACACCGGTCTCCAGGGCGGCTGGGAAAATCGTCACCACCATCGAAGGGCTCTCAGCGGACCTGAGCCATCCCTTGCAACAGGCTTGGATCGCCGAAGACGTGCCTCAATGCGGGTACTGCCAGTCGGGACAGATCATGAGTGCCGCCGTCCTGCTGCGCGAAAACTCCAAGCCGACAGATTCCGACATTGACGACGCCATGTCGGGCAATATCTGCCGCTGCGGGACGTATCCGCGGATCCGCCGGGCGATCCGCCGTGCGGCCCAACTGATGGCGTCGGGCGGTGCGAAATGAACATAGCGACCGGGATGAGACGGCGCGATTTTTTCAAGGCGGGAGCGGCTCTTGGCGGCGGCCTGCTGATCAGCTTTTATCTCCCTGAACTGAGCGGCACAAGCGAAACGGACCGCGCCAAAGAGACCTTTGCGCCTAATGCCTTCATCCGGATTGGAACGGATGACAGCGTGACGATCATCGTGAACAAGGCGGAGATGGGCCAAGGCGTTTACACGTCGATGCCCATGCTCATCGCCGAGGAACTCGAGGCTGACTGGAGCAGGATTCGCGTGGAATCGGCGCCAGTGGATCCCGCGTATAACCACGCTGTGTTCGGCATTCAGATGACGGGAGGCAGCACAAGCGTCAACTCGGAGTGGGAGCGACTACGCAAAGCTGGGGCCATGGCGCGGATGATGCTGATCGCCGCTGCCGCGCAGACCTGGAACGTCAATGCGCAAAGCTGTCGCGCGGAAAGCGGCTACGTAATCCATGCGGCCAGCAACCGGCGGCTCTCTTTCGGTGCTCTCGCGGACAGCGCGGTGAAGATGGAGCCGCCGAAAGAAGTCGTTCTTAAGGACCCGAAAGACTACAAGCTTATCGGCAAGCCCACGCATCGTCTCGACACGCCGTCCAAGATCAACGGCACGGCGCAATTTGGTCTCGATGTACGCATCCCCGGCATGCTCACAGCGGTGCTGGCGCGGCCGCCGGTTTTCGGCGCAAAGGCTGTCCGCATCAACGATGAGAAGGCCAAGAGCGTTCCGGGCGTAGCAGCCGTAGTCTCGGTGCGGGCGGGTGTTGCGGTGGTCGCCTCGGGCTTCTGGCCCGCAAAGCTCGGCCGCGATGCGCTGGATATCGTCTGGGAGGAGGGCCCGAACGCAACGCTTTCGACCGCAAGCCTCCGCGAACAGTACGCGAATCTGGCGAAGACACCCGGAGCTGTCGCGCGCAAAGATGGTGATCCGACGCAAACGCTCGCCAGCGCGGCGAAGCAGGTCACCGCGGAGTACGAAGTCCCCTATCTGGCGCACGCGATGATGGAGCCCTTGAATTGCTTGGTGGACTTGCGCTCAGACCGCTGTGAGATCTGGACCGGAACGCAGTTCCAGACCGTGGACCGGGCTGCGGCCGCCGCCGTGGCCGGGCTGAAGCCCGAGCAGGTGCAAATTCACACCACACTCCTCGGGGGTGGTTTCGGGCGTCGCGCGAATCCGGTTTCGGACTTCGTCGTCGAAGCCGTAGAGGTGGCCAAGGCGGTCGGGGCCCCAGTAAAGGTTATCTGGACTCGCGAAGACGACATTCGCGGCGGGTGGTATCGCCCGATGTGGTACGACCGGCTCGCTGCGGGCCTGGATGCAGCCGGAAATCCGGTTGCGTGGACGCACACGATCGTGGGGCAGTCCATCCTGGCGGGAACGATGTTTGAAAGCGTCATGGTCAAGAACGGCATCGATGGCTCATCGGTGGAAGGTGCGGCGGAGCTACCCTACGCGATCCCCAACGTCTTGGTCGATCTCCACAGCCCCAAAGTCGGTGTACCGGTGCAGTGGTGGCGCTCTGTCGGGCATTCTCACACCGGCTTTGTCGTCGAAAGCTTCCTGGACGAGCTGGCCCACACCGCAGGCAAAGACCCGTACGAGTTCCGCCGCGCGTTGTTGGCCCACCAGCCGCGGTACCTGGGTGTGCTGGAACTCGCCGCCAGCAAAGCGAAGTGGGGCGCGCCCTTGCCGGGCGGGCGGGCCCGGGGCATTGCCGTGCATTTCTCTTTCGACAGCTATGTCGCCCAGGTTGCAGAAGCCTCAGTAGCCGACGACGGCACCGTGCGCGTGCACCGCGTCGTCTGCGCGGTTGATTGCGGTCGCGTCGTCAATCCGGATACGGTCGTAGCGCAGATGGAGGGCGGAATCATCTTCGGCCTGACGGCCGCGCTCAAGGGCGAGATCACGCTCGAACGGGGCCGCGTCCAGCAACGCAACTTCCACGACTACCCCATGCTGCGCATGAACGAGGCTCCCGATATCGAAGTCTATATCGTGCCCAGCACAGAGCACCCCACCGGCGTCGGCGAACCGGGCGTGCCGGCTGTCGCACCGGCGGTTGCGAATGCCATCTTCGCGGCCACCGGCAAGCGCGTCCGGCGACTGCCGGTGCGCGCCTCCGACTTGCGCAAGGCCTGAAGCTCCATGACAGGGAGAGCCCGAATGCACATCAGATGGAACTGGAAGAGAAAGACCATTGCTGCTTTACTTCTAGGGGCCGCGTCGCTTTGGGCCGGAACAGGAAGGCTATCCACACGAGGAGGTAGCAGGGTCCGAGCTGACTACCCGGCAGGCCGGCCAGCAACTGTTCGCACCGTGTCGGATGATGCCGCGGCCCGCGCGGCATTCTTGGCTGCGGCGCCGGTTTTCACACATCCGCGGTGCCAGAACTGTCATCCCGCAGGCGACGCACCCTTGCAGGGGGACGATAGCCACCCACACGCGCAAAGCGTCAAGCGCGGCCCGGATGGGAGGGGCAAGTATGGGATGAAATGCAGCGCGTGCCATCAGCTCACGAATCTGCCCGGCGCCAACATGCCGCCAGGAGCTCCCAATTGGCACTTGCCGCCGCCGAACATGCGAATGGTGTTTGTGGGGAGGACCCCTGGCGAACTCTGTCGCCAGCTTAAAGATCCCTCGCAGAACGGAGGGAAAACAATTCACCAGATCATCGAGCACGTCGCCTCGGACAAGTTGGTTCTGTGGGGCTGGAATCCAGGGGAGGGACGCACCACCCCGCCACTCGGCCACACAGAGTTCGCCGGCCTCATGAATCAATGGGCGAGCAACGGGGCCGCCTGCCCGGAGACAGCGGAGAATCGATAGGGAGCCGGCTATCTTATGGCTGCCTGCATACGTCCAAGCCATACAGTGTTTCGAGAGGAGAGAACATGCAGAAACGTTTTGCGTTTTGTACTGTGCTTCTTCTAAGTCTCGCTGTTTTGACCGCCCCCGTCCTGGGCCAAGGGGATAAGAGCAAGCGTCCCAGCCCACCGGCCAAAGCCGATTGCAAGTTCGCCGGCGGCAAGACGATTACCGTGGACTACTCCAGCCCTCGCATGAACGGACGCAAAATTTACGGTGGGTTGGTCCCGTACGGGCAGGTGTGGCGCACCGGCGCGAACGAAGCGACCACGTTCGTCGCCAACACGGATCTGACCGTGGGCGGCAAAGCCGTGCCAGCGGGCGGCTACACCATCTTCACCGTCCCCAACCAGGACCAGTGGACACTGGTCATCAGCAAGAAAACTGGCGAGTGGGGGATCCCCTATCCCGGAGAAGGTGACGACCTGGCGCGCGTGGACATGAAAGTTGCGAAGCTCCCTTCGCCAGTCGAGAATTTTACCATCGGGTTTGACCAGGCTGGCACCAGTTGCACCCTGCGCATGGACTGGGAAACGACCCGGGCCTCGGTGGAAATCTCCGAAAAAAGATAGAACGTGGCGCTAAGTCAGTGAGTAAACGAGTCATGTCTTTATGCTAATGAATTGGAGATGTGGGCTGGATACTCCAATTTGCTCGGCAACCTTTGCTGGCCGGTCGTTCTACCCGAGATGCCGACGTATCGACAGTGATCAGAGAAACCCTGTGTAAGACGGCCTCAATTGGCTGCGCCGCGGACCAACTGCAGGAGGAAGGGCATATTTCCGAAAGTGTGTCCTATGACCCCGGGCCACGTGTTTTGAAGCCTTTGGCAAACGAACGCGAGTGCTAAACAAGTCGGGCACATGCGCACCATGTCCCAGAGAGTGGGTTGGAAGAAGATGTGGAACACGGCCCAAAGTGCGCCGTGAACAATCCATGCCCACTTGCCACAGGCTAGTTCCTGCCTGGGCAACACATATCCGCGCCACCACAACTCCTCTCCTCCCACATTGAAGATGAGAAGTATGGCCGCGTAATAAAAGACAAGCCACCAGGCACCGGCAAGTGGAATGCCCATGAAGTCTCCAGGACCAAAACGACTCAGGAACTCCTTCACAAACTCAGATTGCTCATAAAACCTTATCTTTTCGAGAAGGGGTTGAAGGGCTCCCAGGTTTCGCTTTGCCCATGTGAAACCTGCGATGAGCGGCCACAGGAATGCATTCTTCCGGCTCTCAATCCAGAGGGCCAGACCAGAGCCTACCAAGGCGATGCCGTCACCTACGTTCCCGCCGTACATAAAGCCGGCCAGGGCCATGCTCCACAACCATCCAGACCTATTCAAGCGGCGCAGGCGGAAACGATCTCTCACCCGGGGCCACGAGAGACTGTGCGTTTCCAGGCGAAGAGCAACCAGCGCAGCCGCAAGGAGAAGGGCCATGGGCAGGACCAGAATCACGTGATAGGTAACCCACCAGGTACTGCCGTGTAGTCGCATGACCGGACCCACTAGGTGAATGGCCAGCGTGAAGAGGGTTGCGGGCAGCAGAAACAGAACTAGCGCTGTTGTTAGGGATGCTGGCGCAATATTGGTCCTAGTCGTCACAAAGGGAGTATACCCATGTGCTGTCCTGGGCGAGGATTTTAGGAGCTTGGTGGTTTGCGGCATGACCTCTGAAGCCGGGGGATATACGGTTGAAGTTGGCGTGTTCGGCATGCGATGGTTCCTGCTGGCGGGTGGCGGTATAATGGGGAGATGCAGATGGCGCAGAAAAGTTCGCCGATGCAAGGTACTTCGCCGATGGCGCGCACCACGCGACCCGGGGCGATGAAGAGCGGACGATCCTTCGAGATGCACGGCACAACGATTCTGTGCGTGCGCCGGGACTCCAAAGTAGTGATGGTGGGCGACGGCCAGGTGACCCTGGGCGACAACGTGGTGAAGCACACCGCCCGGAAGACTCGGCGGCTCTTCAGCGACAAGGTGCTGGCGGGGTTCGCGGGGTCGACGGCAGACGCGATCTCACTGTTTGAGCGGTTCGAGAGCAAGTTGCAGGAGCATCACGGCAATTTGCAGAAGGCCTCGGTGGAGCTGGCCAAGGAGTGGCGCAGGGACCGTGCGCTGCGCCACCTGGCAGCGATGCTGATCGTGGCCGACGCGAAGTCCACGTTTGTGCTTTCCGGCAACGGCGACGTCATCGAGCCCGACGATGGCCTGTGCGCGATTGGCTCGGGCGGGCCGTTTGCGCTGTCGGCCGCGCGGGCGCTCGTCAAGCATACCAAGCTCGGCGCCAAGGAAATCGCGCAGGAGGCCATGCGCATCGCGAGCGAGATTTGCATTTTTACGAACGGCAACTTCACTCTAGAAGAATTGTAAGGGCGATCAGGACCCAATGAGGGGCCCTTCGAGGAAACCATGAGCGGCAAGGCGGACAAGGACGGCGTGATTTATCTCCCCGGCGAGCAGAGCGCGGCGCAGCCCGAGCCGGCGCCTTCTTTCGACGAGCTCACGCCGCGCGAAATCGTCGTCGAGCTCGACAAATATATTGTCGGGCAGACGGCCGCCAAGCGCGCCGTGGCGATCGCGTTGCGGAATCGCGTGCGCCGGCAAAAACTGCAGCCGGAGATGGCCGAGGAGGTTTTGCCCAAGAACATCCTGATGATCGGCCCCACCGGCGTGGGCAAGACCGAAATCGCGCGACGCCTGGCACGGCTGGCCGGGTGCCCGTTCGTGAAGGTAGAGGCGTCGAAGTACACCGAGGTCGGCTACGTGGGCCGTGACGTCGAATCCATGGTGCGCGACCTGGTGGAGACCGCCATCGACATGGTGCGCGAGGAAAAACTCGACGAGGTGGCCGAGCGCGCCGAGCAGGCCGCCGAGGAGCGCGTGCTCGACCTGCTGCTGCCGCCGACGCCGGTGCCGGGTGACGGCGCCAGCCGCGCGCTCGAAGTGGCGCATCAGGAGCAGGTCCTCCGGACGCGGGAAAAGCTGCGCGGCCAGCTCCGTGAGGGCAAGCTCGACCAGCGCATGGTCGAGGTGGAGGTGCGGGAGCGCTCGATGCCCGCGTTTGAGATCATCACGAATCAGGGCGTTGAGGAGATGGACATCAACGTCAAGGACATGCTCTCCGGGTTCTTCGGCCAGACCAAAAAGAAGCGCAAGATGACCGTCGCGGAAGCCTTAGACTACATGATCCAGGAGGAAGAAAACCGCCTGATCGACATGGACCAGGTAACGCGGATCGCCGTGGAGCGCGCCGAGCAGATGGGGATCATCTTCATCGACGAGATCGACAAGATCGCCGGGCGCGAATCGGGCCACGGACCGGACGTCTCGCGCGAGGGGGTTCAGCGGGACATCCTGCCCATCGTCGAGGGCACCACGGTGAACACACGGTACGGCATGATCCGCACCGACCACATCCTGTTCATCGCCGCCGGAGCGTTTCACATTACTAAGCCTTCGGACTTGATCCCCGAGCTGCAAGGCCGGCTGCCCATTCGCGTCGAGCTGACCTCGCTGGGGGAGGCCGAGTTCGTGCGCATCCTCACCGAGCCGAAGAATGCTCTGGTCAAGCAGTACACCGCGCTGCTGGATACCGAGGGAGTGAAGCTCACGTTCACCGAAGACGCCGTCAGCACGCTGGCCCGCTATGCGGCGCTGGTGAACGAGCAGACCGAAAACATCGGCGCCCGCCGACTGCACACCATCCTCGAAAAGGTGTTGGACGAAATCTCGTTTGAGGCGCCCGACCTTAAGAAGAAAACGATCAAGATCGACGTCGCCTACGTCACCAAACAGCTTGCCGACATCGTCAAGAACCAGGACCTGAGCCGGTACATCCTCTGAGCACTGAAAACCGAAAGGAGAAATGGAGAATAGGGAAGAGGAGTGCCGGACTGCGTGCCCGTTCGCTGCTGCCGCATGACACGCAGAAAACGGAAGATGGAGAATAGAAAAAGCAACTACACTGGCCCGCGCCGGCGCTCCTCCGCGCCCGACCCGATTTTCCATTTCCTATTTTCCATCTCCTGTTTTTGCGCGCTCCTGGGCTGCGCCGCGCCCGGCGAGCCCACATATAGGCACCCCCCCGTCCCTGAAGCCATCGGGGACCTGGCGGCGCGCCCGGTGGGCGACGCCGTGGTGCTGACGTTCACCTTGCCGCGAAACACCATCGAACATCGGCCCCTGGCCGAGCCGCCGGCGGTGGAAATCTTTCGCAGCATGATTCCCAAGGGCGCGGGACCCGGAAAGCTCTCCATGCGGCTGGTCTATACGATCCCCGGAGCGTTGGTGGACACCTATCTCAGCGCAGGCCGATTCACGTTTTCCGATCCGCTGCCCCCGGAGGAACTAGCCGCGAGCGCGGGCGGGCAGATGGTTTATATGGTGCGGACGCGCGCGGCGAAGCGTCGCGCCTCGGCGGACTCGAATGTGGCGGCGTTGCGTGTTTATCCGGTGCCGGAGCGGATCCGCGACCTCCGCGCCACGGTCACTGAAAACGCCATCGAACTTTCTTGGTCTCCGCCCACGCGTACGACCGCCGGCACCCCGCTGGCGCCCCCAGCAGGCTACCGCATCTATCGCGCCGAGGTGGAGACAGGCCCCGCCTCGGCTAGCCAAACCGGCGAATCGGCCGCCGCGCAAGACGTGTCGAAGGTCAAACTGAAAACGCCGCTCGAGCTGCTGGGCCCGACGGCTTCGGCTACGTTACGTGACACGCAGTTTGAATTCGGCCGCACTTATCTCTACGTCGTCCGCAGTGTTGCCCAGTATGAGGCCGATTCGGTCGAGTCGGCCGATTCTTTGCCGGCGATCGTGACGCCTCGCGACACTTTCCCTCCCGCGGCGCCCAAAGGGCTGGTGGTGCTGGTCGTGCCGGCAACCCCACAGGCTCCGGCGCACATCGAACTATCCTGGGAGATCAGTCCAGAGCCGGATTGGGCCGGGTACTACGTCTATCGAAGTGAACAACCCGACACATCGGGCCAACGGCTGAACCGAGAACTATTGCTTGCTCCGGCCTTTCGTGATATGTCGGTACTGCCGGGCCGGCGTTATACCTACCGAGTCAGTGCTGTGGACCGGGCCGGCAACGAAAGTCCGCTGAGTAGCGCGGTAACGGTTGAAGTACCCCTTTCCGAGCCGTAAGGACGGACGGATCCTAGGGATTAAGGCTGAGCCCATGCCCAGCTTCCAGCCCCCAGGCTCTCGATGGTTTTCTTGGCTGCGCAACGCGACGTTGCGCATCGGCATCCTCACTGGGGTGTATCTGTCCGCGGTTCTGTGGGCCTGGCTGGTAGTCGCCAATCGCATTCCCTGGTCCGCCAACTTTGCCCTTCCCCGCAACGCCGCCGCTGCTGCGATCGTGTTACTCGTGATGTTCATTCCTCTCGGCCGCTTCCTGCGGTCGCCGGGGCGGCTGTTTGCTTCTGGGGTCATGGGCTGGGCCGTGCTCACCTTCACCTATCTGATCCTGGGAATCTTTTTTCAGCGGCTGCACAGCCGTATGGGACCCTTTCATTTGTTCATGCTCGGTGCAGCCACTTATGGTTGTTCCGCCGTGCTCGCGTGGGTGTGTTCGCTGGCGCTGGCAGCGCGACATCAACCGATGGTGGTGCTGCGCCGGCGCTCCCCCTGACCCACCCAATGAAGCTTTGTCGGTTCCAGCCGCTCTTGTTCAGTGTCGAGAAGCTTGGGGGTCGCGGCTCTGAGGAGCGTCCGGAGCCCCGCTACGGCGTCATCGCTGGCGAAACGCTTCGGGAGATTTCGGGCGACATCTTCGGTTCGTGGCAAGCTACCGACCGCGCCTGGCCGCTCGCTGAAGTGAAGCTGCTCCCCCCGGTGATGCCCAGCAAGATCGTCTGCCTGGGGCGCAATTTCCGCGAGCACGCCGCCGAACTGGGTCACGATGTTCCGAAAGAGCCGTTAATCTTCCTTAAGCCGCCTTCGGCGATCATTGGTCCTGAAGAGCCCATTGTGCTCCCGCCCATCTCTCAGCGCGTGGACTACGAAGGCGAGTTAGCCGTGGCGATCGGCCGGCTCTGCTCACAACTCGCGCCCGACGACGACGTCCGTACGTACATCCTGGGGTACACTTGTCTCAACGACGTGACCGCACGCGACCTGCAGAAGGCGGATGTGCAGTTCACCCGCGCAAAGGGCTTCGACACCTTCTGCCCACTCGGACCCGTGATCGAGACCGACCTCGATCTAACCGCTGTGATAATTCAAACCTATGTTAATGGCCAGCGGCGACAGTCCGCCCGCGGCACGGAGATGATCTTCCCCGTTGATGCTATAATTCGATGGGTGTCGCGCGTGATGACGCTGGTACCAGGCGACGTCCTCGCCACCGGCACCCCGGCGGGGGTCGGCCAGCTGCACGGCGGCGACATGGTGGAGGTGGTGGTCGGCGGCGTGGGCACGCTGCGCAATCCGGTGATCGCGGGACTTTAGCGGCACGCAAGGGCATTTGAGCGTGCGGAGGAACCGCGACGCAGGGATTGACTGGACGCAGCTTGTCAGTCAGGAGCGCAAATGAAGTTCTTTCTGGATACGGCGAACCTAGAGGAGATCCGCCAGGCCGCCTCGCTGGGTGTGCTCGACGGCATCACCACCAATCCTTCGCTGGTGGCCAAAGAAAAGCGACCCTTCCGCGAGCACATCCTGGAAATCTGCGAGATCGTTAAGCCCGGTGTAGTGAATGTGGAAGTAGTTTCAACCGATACGGCCGGAATGCTGCGCGAAGGCCGGGAGTTCGCCAGTTGGCACCCCAACATTGTGGTGAAGGTGCCCATGACACCGGACGGTTTGCGCGCGCTGAATACTCTGGTGCGCGAGGGCATTCGCATAAACGTCACGCTGGTCTTTTCGCCGGCGCAAGCGCTGATCGTGGCGAAGGCCGGCGCGTATTTTGTCAGCCCGTTCCTCGGGCGCCTGGATGACGTTGCGCAGGATGGCCTCGGCGTGCTGCATGAGATCCTGACCATCTATCGCGCGTATAATTTCCAGACGCAAGTGCTGGCGGCCAGCCTGCGCCATCCAATACACGTGGTCGAAGCCGCGAAGATGGGAGCGCACATCGGCACCATGCCGTTCAAGGTATTCGAGCAACTATTCAAGCACCCGCTAACCGACCGCGGGCTTGAAGGATTCTTGAAAGATTGGGAGAAGGCGCGCGAGGTGCTGGGCGACATCGTCCAAGCGGCCACCGCGGGCAAACGAGGGCGTTGAGACAGGCAGGAATCGATTGGCGGATTCTGCTGGGGGCCGCTACGGCCGCAGCCGTAAGTGCGAGCGCCGCTTTCTACTGGTGGCGCCGACATCCTCCCGACCCTGAAGAAATCGAACGGCAGCGGCGCTCCCATCTGAATCAGGTCGGGCGCATCGTTGAAGGCCAGGTCGTTGAGCTGCGCGAAACTCCGGCGCAGGCCGCGGAGCCAAGCGGTGGACTCGGGCTCTTCCAGAAAAAACACGGTCCGGCGTTGGCGAATTCGGGGCGCACACTGGTCTGCTATAGCTATTCGATTTCCGGGGTAACTTACGAAACCGCGCAGGATATTACTGGGCTCGAGGAGCGAGTTCATCTCGAGCGCCTGGTGGCTGGGCAGCCCGCCAGCGTCAAGTACGATCCGGCCAATCCCAGCAATTCCATTCTAGTAGCCGACGACTGGTCCGGCCTGCACTAAGCTCGCGGCCCTTGAAGTCGCCTACGCGGAAAAATGATGCAGTTCCCGTTTCAGCCCCCTAGAGGTATCCTTCCCCAGGTCCCTTCGGGCAGCGCTACGTTCCTGCAAAAAGATGACGCGCTATTTCGACACTTGAAGTTCCGATGAAGAGACTCCTCGCCAGCGTTCTCACTGCGCTGCTGGTCGTGACGATGACGCTTGCCGCGGTGTTCCTGCTGACCAAGGCCAGCCTCGTCGTTGCCAAAATGACCAACCCGCTGATGCGCGCCGTGGCGGTGATCGCCGAGCTCGTCCTGGGGGTTGTGCTTCTGCTTGGCACCGTTTACCTGGCCGTGCGGCTGGCCGTGCGCATTTTCGGCGGCGGGCCCCCACCGCAGCCCGACTAGAATCGTTTTCAAGAACGTCGACAAGTCTTTGTTCTTCCGAGCGAGGGATCTCTCTTGTTCTTGTACGACCCCCACCGTAGGACAGATTGCTTCCGGCAGGGCTGAAATCTTCGATCAGGGCTCGGAGTTACAGGCTCCTAGTATGGAAAGCGCGGCGCTTGCCCAACGCGCTTGCCCTGTGGCACGCTTGCGCGAGAGCAAATTCGGATGGGGCACAGCAAGGGGCGAAGCGGATGGCGATTCATCAGAAACTCCACGACCGGCTGGAAGAACTTCGCCGGCGTAACGCGGAAGCCGAAGCCGGTGGCGGGCCGGACCGTCGCGAGCGGGAACACAAGGCCGGCAAGCTGACCGCGAGGGAGCGGATCGCGTTGCTGCTGGACGAGGGCAGCTTCGAGGAACTCGACAAATTCGTCACGCACCGCTGCACTGACTTTGGCATGGAGGAGCACCGCCCGGCGGGCGACGGCTTCGTCACCGGCTACGGCCGCATCGACGGCCGGCTGGTCTACGTCTTTGCGCACGATTTTACAGTGTTCGGCGGCTCGCTCTCCGAAGCCAACGCCGCGAAAGTCTGCAAGATCATGGACCTGGCCATGCGTGCGGGCGCGCCGGTGATTGGCCTGAACGACTCGGGCGGCGCGCGCATTCAGGAAGGAGTGATGTCGCTGGCGGGCTACGCGGACATCTTCCTGCGCAATACGCTGGCGAGCGGCGTCATCCCGCAAGTCAGCGCGATTATGGGGCCGTGCGCCGGCGGCGCCGTCTATTCGCCCGCCATCACCGACTTCATCTTCATGACCCGTAACACCTCCTATATGTTCGTCACTGGGCCGGACGTGATCAAGACGGTGACGCACGAGGAGGTCACCAAGCAGGACCTGGGCGGCGCGATGACCCATAACGCCACCAGCGGCGTCGCCCACTTCATCGCGCGCGACGACGCCGAATGCCTGGCGATGATCCGCGAGCTGATGAGCTTCCTGCCGTTGAACAATCTCGAGGACCCTCCGCGTCGCGTCACGGCCGACCCGTGGGACCGCGTCGAGATAGCTCTCGACCACTTGGTGCCCGTGGACCCGATGCTGCCCTACGACATCAAAGACGCTGTCCAAGCGGTCGTGGACGAAAACTATCTCTTCGAGGTGCAGGAACACTACGCCAGAAACATTGTCGTGGGCTTTGCCCGGCTGGACGGCCGGCCCGTGGGGATCGTCGCCAACCAGCCGGCGATCTTGGCGGGCTGCCTCGACATCAATGCCTCGGTGAAAGGCGCGAGGTTTGTGCGCTTCTGCGACGCGTTCAATATCCCGCTCGTCACGTTTGAGGACGTGCCGGGCTTCTTGCCCGGCACACAGCAGGAGTTCGGCGGGATCATCAAGCATGGCGCCAAGCTGCTTTTCGCCTATGCCGAGGCCACCGTGCCCAAGCTCACCGTGATCACGCGCAAGGCTTACGGCGGGGCCTACTGCGTCATGGCCAGCAAACACATCCGCACCGACGCGAATTTCGCCTGGCCCACCGCCGAAATCGCGGTGATGGGGCCGGAAGGCGCGGTCAATATCGTTTACAAACGCGAGCTCGACCGCGCCCCTGAGGCTGAGCGCGAACGCCTGCGTCAGGAAAAAATCGCTGAGTTCCGGGAACGCTTCGCCAATCCCTACGTCGCTGCCGAGCGCGGCTACATTGACGCCGTCATCGAGCCCTCGCAGACCCGCGCCAAGCTCATCACCGCGCTCCGCGCCCTGGAAACCAAGCGCGACTCCAACCCTAAAAAGAAGCACGGCAACATCCCGCTCTAGTGGATGGTCTGTTGACTAGAGTCATCACCGGTATTATCCTTCGTAGCGTGTCGTATACGCCCTACTATCAAACTCATCTAGGGAGAGCCTACCTGGGCGACTCTCTAAGAATCATCCGTCAATTGGCTGACGATTCGGTCGACTTAGTGATGACTTCGCCGCCTTTCGGCCTTGCTTTCAAGAAGGAGTACGGTAACCCCGATTCAGACGAGTACGTAGAGTGGTTCCTGCCACATGCGCGCGAGATGAAAAGGGTTATCAAGAAGAACGGAAGCATCGTGATAGACATAGGCGGAGCCTGGAAGAAAGGAAACCCAACTCGATCTCTTTATCAGTTCAAGCTCCTGTTAACTCTCTGTGAGGAGGTTGGTCTTCACCTTGCCCAGGACTTTTATTGGTTCCGACCGGCGGTGCTGCCCGTGCCTGCCGAGTGGGTCGCCGTGAGGCGGATTCGGGTGAAGGACTCAGTGAACTGTATTTGGTGGTTGAGCAAGACCGAATGGCCGAAAGCCAACAATCGAAATGTGCTGCAACCGTATAGCAGAGATATGATACGGCTCCTCCAAAAAGGGTACAGGCCAAAGCTTCGTCCGTCCGGCCATTTCGTGACGCCCAAGTTTATGAATGACCGTGGTGGCGCGATTCCACCGAACCTTCTACAAGTGGGCGGCAATGAATCCAACAGCTACTATCTCAAAGCTTGTGAAAAAGCCGGGCTTAAACCCCACCCGGCCCGCTTCCCGAGAGAAATACCGGAGTTTTTCATAAAGCTTACTACGGAGGAAGTGGATTTGGTTCTGGACCCATTCGCCGGTTCAAACGTGACTGGCGAGGCCGCTGAGTTTACCAACAGGCGTTGGATCGCCATAGAAATCAGGAAGGACTATTTGGAGGGATCACGTTTCCGCTTTGAGGAACCAGAGCTCTTTCGCAGCGCATCTGCTCGTTAAGTCTTCCGGCGTTCCGCTGAAGCGATCATGGTGCTGAGAGGCATATCGAGTGCCTCGGCCAAGCTCTTCGCCGTCTCTAGAGTTGGATGACGCTTTCCGCGTTCGATCATGCTGACGAAGGTCCGATCCAAATCGGCAAGCTCGGCGAGCTTTTCTTGAGAAAGTCCCCGTCGAGTGCGGACTTCCCGCACGACTTCTCCGAATCTGGCTGAAAAGCTCACCAATCGCTACACCAAGCGCAGTACGGAAACCAAATCCTCGCGCCAGTAGCCAGAATAAGGCGTGGATTCTCCCAGGGAGACTCTATTGTCGATGCGGCCCCGATAGACTTTGTGGCGTGCGAGCTTTGCGGTAGGGATGAATCGAAATTCCCACCGATTAGTTTGGTTGAAGAGGCACGCCGCAAGGACTTGGAATTCTGAAGGCTTATAAAACCTGCCTTGTGGTCCAACCGTTTTCGCGTATCGGGTCCTCATGAAATCGACCGTAATCTCTCCGGCTCTCAATGTTTTTTGAACGTTCTTACATTCGATGAGATATTTGCGTCCTTCAAAAAGCACCCAGAAATCCGATTTTCCTTCCTCGACCGGGGAACCGAAGTCAGTGATCTGGCGCGTGTCACGCAATGTAGTCAGATACTGTCGAAGATGCTCTTGCGCTATCCCTCCCTTAACCGCTACTAGCAAGCGATTATTTCTATGGATTACGTCGAGGATGGCAGAAGCGTGCAGCGCAAACATCTTCTCGAGCGGGTGCTCTTCGCTCATAGACATGAATCTGGCAACATGCCCCCTATGTGACTGATAGTCTACGGACTATAGTCATATATCACTCTCGGGAGCGCGACGAGATCTGGGGGATTTGTGAAATCCTCGTCCACGCCCGAATGACTCGTGCCGGGGCGTGCTAGAATCGCTCCTCGACCTCAGAGACGCCTCCATGTTCAAGAAGATCCTGATTGCGAACCGGGGTGAGATTGCCATCCGCATCCTGCGCGCCTGCCGCGAGCTGGGCATTGGCGCGGTCGCCGTGTTTAGCGAGGCGGATCGCGCCTCCCTGCATGTGCGGCTGGCCGACGAGGCCTATCCCATCGGCCCATCACTCTCGCGCGAGAGCTACCTGCGGATCGACAAGCTGATGGATGTTGCGCGACGCGCAGACTGCGATGCCCTCCATCCCGGCTATGGCTTTCTCGCGGAAAATCCCGAACTTGCGCGGGCCTGCCTCGCCGCCGGGATCACTTTTATTGGGCCCGCGGCGGAAGCTATGGAGCAGATGGGCTCGAAGACGGCGGCGCGGCAACTGGCGCGTCGCGCCGGCGTGCCCACTGTGCCTGGCGTGGTAGAGCCGATCGAGGGGCTCGAAAAGGCGAGCCAGCTCGCGCGAGACATCGGTTTCCCGGTGCTGCTCAAGGCCGTCGCCGGAGGCGGCGGCAAGGGTATGCGCCTGGTGACCGGCGAAGCCGAGCTGCCCGCGGCGTGGCGCGATGCCAGCTCGGAAGCGCTCAACGCTTTCGGCGACCCGCGGCTGTATATTGAGAAATATCTCGACCGGCCGCGGCACATTGAAATCCAAATCCTTGCCGACCAGCATGGCCACATCGTTTACCTCGGCGAGCGCGAATGTTCCGTGCAGCGGCGTCACCAAAAAGTGATCGAAGAAGCGCCTTCGCCGGTGGTGGATGCTCCGCTGCGCCGGGCCATGGGCGAGGCGGCGGTGAAACTGGCGCGCGCCGGAGGTTATACCAACGCCGGCACGGTCGAATTCCTGGTGGACGCCGCACGCAACTTTTATTTCCTCGAGGTAAACACGCGCCTGCAGGTTGAGCATCCGGTCACCGAAGCGATCACCGGCCTCGATCTGGTGAAGCTGCAGGTGCGTATCGCTGCGGGTGAGCCGCTGTCATTTGCGCAGGAAGATGTGGCCCTCCGCGGCCACGCCATCGAGTGCCGCCTCTACGCCGAAGACCCGGACAACAATTTCTTCCCCTCGCCGGGCACAATCCTGGCGCGGCGCGTGCCCTCCGGTCCCGGCATTCGCTTGGATGACGGCGTCTATCCCGGGTGGACGGTGCCCACTGAGTACGATCCGCTGCTCGGCAAACTGATCGCCTGGGGCGCCGATCGCGGCGAAGCTCTGGCGCGAATGCGGCGCGCGCTCGAGGAGTACTACGTCAGCGGTATCAGAACAAACGCGGGGCTTTTCAGGCGCATCCTGGCCGACCCGGAATTTGCGCGCGGCGAGATTCATACTCGCTGGCTCGACGAGTGGCTGAAAGCGCCCGCAGCCGCGACTGAATCTGGCTCCGCCCGCGATCCCCGCGCTGCGGCTGGAGTCGCTGGGGCCAAATCGGAGCACGTCGCCGGCCGCCAAGGCAGTGTCGAAGATGCGGCGCTGCTGGCCGCTGCGCTCTGGCACCTCAGTAAGAATGGCTCGTCGAGCACTGCAGGGAGCGCCGCGGAGAAACCGGAGTCGCGCTGGAAGCTCGAAGGCCGCCGCGCGCAACTCGACCGCGCCCCAGGGCGATAGATCTGCGGCCGAAACTGCGGCCAAACCGACAGGGCCCAGGAGCACACCATGAAATGGATCACCAGGCAAAACATCAAAGTCGATCGCGTGGCCTGCCCCTGGCTGATCCGGCGCTTCATTGATGACAAGGCTCAGTTTCTTTTCGCGCCGGAGAACGAGGTGCTGGCCATCGCCGCGCGGGAAGACGCTGTGCCGTTTGACATGCCTCGCAATCCGGAGCTGAAGTTCACCCACCACAAGGGCCTGTGCACGTTTGAAGTCCTGCTGCGCGAGTTCGACCTGAAAGAGCCGACACTCGCCCGCTTGGCGAAGATCGTTCACGCGGCCGACATCAGCGGTGAGGAGCACACCGCGCCCGAGGCGCCAGGGCTCAAGGCGATCGCTGAAGGCTTCCATGCACTCAACCTCAGCGATGAGAAACGCCTAGCCTACGGTTTTCCCATCTATGACGCGCTCTATGCCTGGTGCGAAGGCCGCGCAAAAGCTGCAGCCAAGAAGAAGTAAATCATGAAGCGCTTTCCCGCCCTCGTCGCCCTACGCTCGATTCTACTTCTCTCTGCCTCTGCCGCAGTGCAGCAAGCAGTGGAAAATTCATGCCAGGGCGTTGAGAAGGTGTTCGACGGCGCCAAGGCGGAGACTCATGTCTGCGGCGGCCGCGGCTGGCGCGCCGTACTCGACAAAGTCAGCCACGTTTGCGGTCCGCTACAGCATCCCCCACCGGCGCCATGAAACTCGAGGTGCGCATCAGCGGCCCTGGAGGTCAGCGAGAAAGAACGCGAAGCCTCGAGCTTGAGCGCGAGGGCGGCCGGCTGCGGGTAACGCTCGACGGCCGCCAGCTCGAAGCCGACGCCGTCGAGATCGCACCAGGAACCTACTCAATTTTGCTAGCCGGGCGGTCGTTTGAAGTGCGCGTGCTGCCGGTGGAAGGCGGCCTCCGCGTCCACATCGGCGCGGAAGAGTTTGCCGCTAAGGTGCTCGACCCGCGCGCGTGGCGCGGCAAGCGCAGCGGCGTGCTCGAAGCCGAGGGCCGCCAGCAGATCATCGCGCCGATGCCGGGGAAAGTAGTGCGACTGCTGGTGAAGGCGGGCGACGCGGTCGAGGCCGGTCAGGGGCTGCTGGTAGTCGAAGCGATGAAGATGCAGAACGAAATCCGCGCGCCAAAGACCGGCAAGGTCGAGCGGATGCTGATCAGCGAAGGCCAAGCCGTCAATGCCGGCGAAGTCCTCGCCGTCATCACCTGAAGGACTCCCAGGAAGCAACACGAACAACCGACCGAGTTGGGTACGCTCCCAGTTCTGTCTCCGGACTCATTTTTTTTCCGCAATGCCCGGCACGGCCGGCAGTTTCCCGGCCGACTCGAGTACCTGGCGCGCCAGGTAGTTGGTCACGCGGGCTTCATCGCGAGCAGTGGCGAGGTAGGCGGCGCGGATCAACTGTTCCTTGCGGTTGCGCAAGGTGTCGCGGATGGTCTGCTGCACCTGCGGATCGGCGAGGTCGCGCTGCCCCGGGGCTTCGCGAGCGATCAAGCGCAGGATGCGGTAGCTATCGCGCAGGGCAATGACGCCGCTGGTCTGGCCGGGTTTCAGCGCCAGCACAACCTTCTTCAGCGCCGGGTCCGACTGGCTTAGCGCAGATTCCGGGACGTAACCGAGGTCGCCGCCGGTCGTGGCGGTGGTGGGATCCTCCGAATAGTCCATAGCGAGGGTGGCGAAATCGGCGCCGCCCGCGAGACGTTCGAGCAGCGTCGCGCACTTGTGTCGCGCTTCAGCCTCGGTGGTGGCATCGTCGTTCTTGCGGTTGCGCAACAACGGGTCCTTGCGTGGCGTGACGACGATCTGTGCGATGCGGTACTGCGGCTCGGCGACGTTGAACTGACTGCGGTTCTGGTTGTAGAAGTCGGTGACGTCCTGGTCGGTGATGGTGACCTTGGCCACCACCTCTTTGTTGATCAGCTTCTGGATGGAGAGCTGGCGGCGGAGGTCGCGCTTCAAGTCGTCCACGGTGAAGCCGCGGTCCTTCATCTGCCGCTGGAACTCGTCTTCCGTGTAGGGGCTCTTGAACTCGGTGAACTTGTCTTCGACTTCGCCGTCGCTGGCCTCGAGGCTGAGCTTTTTGGCGCGCTCCAGCAGGATTTCATTGTTGATGAGCTCGTCGAGGATGTTCAGCTTGAGTGACAGCGCCTCCTCCTGGGAAGGTTCCTGAGTCTCGCGGGTAACGCGGCTGCGGTAATACTTTTCTACTTCGTCGCGCTTGACTGCCTCGCCGTTCACAACGGCCCAGACGTCAGGCGCCGGCGGGCCCTGCTTTTTGCAGGCTGGCGCAACGCCCAGAGCCGCCAGGATTCCCAGGCCAGGCAGCCAACGCTTCACGACAGGAACTCCTTTTCAATGGGATGCAGGGAACCCGCCTCAGGCGAGTTCAGGCGGCCTTCTTCACTAGGCCGGAACGCAGGCAGGCAGTGCAGACGCGCACATGCTTGCGCACGCCGTGGATGATCGCGCGGACGCGGCGCAGGTTCGGATTCCAGCGGCGCCGGCGGACATTGTTGGCGTGGCTGATGATGTTTCCGTAGCGCGGCCCTTTGCCGCAAATCTCGCATCTCTGGGCCATCACTGCTCCTCGCACAAAAAATTGGGGTTAGACAAACACGCCATCCTAACAGAGAAATCCCATTGCCGGAAGTTATTTCGACTTGCGCTGAAGCGCCGCCATCTGGGTATCGTTGTCCGGCACGAAGTAGCCGACCACGATGCCCATTGCGCCGCCGGGGAGGGGTTTGCCTTCCGGGTTATCGTAGGTCGCGGTGACCCGGAGGCGCTCGCCGCGGTTCAGCCGGTAGCCGCCACGATCAAGAAATGTCTGGACCGGCATCGCCACGATGCGACCAGCCGCATCGAGTTTCGCGTCCAGCGCGGCAACCTCTTCGTTGCGGGTCAGGTTCTCCAGCACGAGCCGCCGGCCGTAGTCGTGCAGGTGCCCCCCTACGCCCAGCAGCGTGCCAGCATACTTCACGGTGATTTCGCCGGTGGTGACATTCTTGCCCGCCTTCAGGTCGTAGCCGGAATGGCCGCACTGCATCACGTCGAACCAGGTGGGATAAACACTTTTGATTGGCTCGGTCATCTGCCCCGCAGCAGCGCTGCCAGCGCGGTATTCGATGCGGATTTCGAGGTAGGTTTGGGGATGCGAGGTGTCAGTCGGATTGTGAAACATTGTCTCAATGCGGATGCGCTCACCCTGGCGCACGCGATAGCCGTAGCCGGGCACCGCGGGCCAGTCGTTCATCTCGCCACCTGCGCCGAAGAGGTGTTCTTCCTTGTTAGGACACAGAAAATCGGAGCGGCTCGTGTTCCAAAACGCGACGTGATGGAGCAGACGGCCCGGCTCGGGGTTGCCGGCAACATCCACCAAGCGCGGGTGATAGCCCACCAGCCACCCGTCGATCGGCACCGCCCAGAACAGGTCGGGTGGCTGCGCCGTGGCCATGTGGTCGGTATGTGCCGGCAGATCAACCGGACCCAGCCGCAGGGTCATCTCTTGGGCGGCGTCATCCTTCACCTCGAGTTTTACCCCCGCCGCCGTCTGGTGCGCCATGCCGTGGTGGTTGTGCTGCGGATGCTCGTGCTGCGCGGAGACTGTGTTCGCACCCCCGAAAATCATTCCTAAGATCAAGACATAGAAAACCGAGCGCTTCATGCGAGCCTCCCTGGCGATCGATCGGCGCTCTACTCGAGCGCCTTATTCTTACTTGATCATACGCCGGCAGGACATCAGCTTCCAGAAAGCAGCGCCGCAACGTGCGTCCCCTGCAACCCGTGTTGTCACCACCGTCAGGCCGTCAATTTGCCCGCCCAGCTGCGGAGCACCCCGGCGCTGAACACTCCTCACACTGCCAGGTGGCTCCGCGCCATTAGTGGAGAAGCTTGTCTAAAAAAGAGTGTGACATCGGCGCGCGCCTGACAGGCTCATTGCGTTCCAAGTTTCCTATGCAGCAAGCGCGACTTGACCCAACCAGCGGATCTGCCTCACAATGAGCCACAGCAGCGGGCGTGTAGCTCAGTTGGGAGAGCATCTGCTTTGCAAGCAGGGGGTCGGGGGTTCGAGCCCCCCCACGTCCACCAACCATCCCCTGAAAAATCAATTAGTTGTCAGTCTGCTCTCTTCGCGAACTTCGTCAACTTGGGTCCATTTCGGTCCAAAAAGCAGCCTCTCTACCGCTTCAACCGCACGGTGCTGGTCAGCCGGTATCGCATGCAAGTAGACCTGGCGCGTGACTTCGGATGAAGCGTGACCGAGAAGGGCCTGGACGGTTCCGAGCGGTGTGCCCGCGGCGTCATGAAATGTGGCATTGCAATGCCGTAGCGTGTGCCAGGTGACGGCTGGCAATCCGATTCTCTGGCACGCCGGTCCCACATGACGCCGTAGCAGATTCCGCCG
>QHYU01000206.1 GCA_003224235.1 Acidobacteriota bacterium | reverse complement strand
GCTGCATAACTTCCGTCGGCTCGTAACTCGCTGGGAGTTCTACGAAGCCAACTTCCTCGGGATGCTCCAACTCGGCTGCCTCATCATCCTCCTGAGGAATTTATGAGATGCGTTCTAGAAGTTATCTCATAAATCCGTCGCGAGTTGCGCCGTTACTGTCGTCGCTGGAAAATCGAACGCCTTTTCGCTTGGCTGCATAACTTCCGTCGGCTCGTAACTCGCTGGGAGTTCTACGAAGCCAACTTCCTCGGGATGCTCCAACTCGGCTGCCTCATCATCCTCCTGAGGAATTTATGAGATGCGTTCTAGACCAGCCAGTAGGATTACACGCAAGCGAATCCGTGCCATTGGCCCTCTCCTTCGATTCAGCTAATGCCGAAATCCGTGTCCTGCAAGCCGAGATTCACAGTCACGTTGCTGATAAGAATATCGAGCACGAGGCCCCCGTTCAGGAACTCCTGCACGTGGAACGGAACGCGAATGCCGCTCACTAGCCGGTAATCGGAAAAACGGACTTCCCCGGCAATGTCGGTACCTGCATCCACGTCCGGGTGCAGGTTGAAGGTAATGGCCACCGGCAGCAGCGACGCAGAATCCAGATACATATCGACGGTGCTCAGCCGGTGAATAAGCTGGATCGCGTTTGTGGATCTGGTAGACACCTGACGCCAAAACCGCAGGTGTTGAACGGAGATACCCAGTCGGCTCTCTTGTCCAAGATACGACACTGCGAGATCCGGACTCCCGAGCGCCGCCAAAGACGAGAGCGGTGGGAAAAACCACACTGCATCCGTCCAGCAATTGTGCAGAGCAATTGGATGCGAAATCGCGTCAGGCCCGGACCAAGCACCTTGTGGGTATCCAGGGGCCTGGTTGCGGACCTGCGTGTGTCTCCCGCCGCTTAAGGCCAGGTCTATTCGGCTCTCCTGCGTACCCTTCGCCTTGAGAGTCACAGTACCCGTCTCGCGGGTGGATCCAGCTATCTGTGTAGCGGCTCCGGTCAGGGCCACGTCATTCACCGGCGCACCGCCGGTTAGGGCAGTCAATGCTGAGACAGCCAAAGCTACCGCTTGTGGATCGCGTGGTGCCTGCTGCGCGGTGAGTGAGGGTGCAACCAGTAGAATCCAAACGAAAAGCGACGCGGGCCGGGAGACGCGCATAGTCAACCTCCGGACCTTAAAGGTTTTTCACAAAAGGTGGGTGGCGTGTACCCCCATGCGCTGCCTTTGCACTCTAGTAAATATACAACGCTCAGTTTTCTAAGCAGCGGCGCGCACCAGCGCCGGTAAGTTGTTGCGAAGACTTGAAGCTGTGGGTGGAGCGGTTCTTTTGAATGCAGATTGGACGAGCGGGGCTGCTTGGTTTTGCGAGCAGCACGCGCCGGAGAACCGACTTTGCGTCGGGCCCCCTCACCTTGGCAGCTTGACCTTGTATCTTAAATGGCTTGACACGGTATATGAAGGATGTTGCGAACAGAAAAGCCCAGGGTGCCTTGAGGAGTCACATTCGCTTTCGCCTGGGGCCGGAATGACCGCCGAATACCGAATGATGTCAACGCAGGTAGGTGCGGCGGAGGTACTTGGCGGTTTGCTGCTCGAGTTCGGGATAATCCATGCGCAGGCCGCTGCGTGTAGCAGCTTCCGTCGAGGGTTCGATTGCAACGCGGTCTAGCAGGCGTTCGAGGTCGCGCATGCCGTAGGTAGCCACGAGGTATTCGACCACGCCGAGCGACCAGGCGTAGGCATATAAAGCTACCTCTCCCGGCATCCTCATCCACGAGCGTTCCATGGCCGCAAGCGGCATCGCTGCTTTCCGCTCGTACGCGCTCACCAACAGGTCGGCGGTCTCGCTGCTGCGTTGCCCTTCCATCCACTGCGCGACGCCCTCCTGCAACCACACCGGGCAGCGGCCACGCGTCTTCTGTTGGATGAAGCTGTGCGTCAGCTCGTGTTTCAGCACGCGAGAGAGCTCCGGAGGCACCGCGGTCAGTCCCTGGACTGGGACGCGGATGCGGCCGTCGTTGAGCGCGCCCACCCAAGCCGGGGCGCGGGTGATGTCTGCGAAGACCTGCTCAGTGTAGAGGATCACGCCGATGGGTTCCGCGGGAGTGAAATTCAGCTCAGATTCGATGGCGCGGAAGTGGTCTTCGAGCGTGCGCAAGACGTCGCGCGCCAGTCCCGGCGCGGCGCTGCCGTTGTAGCGCAGCACGAAATGAGATGATTCGCCCTCGCGAAAGCTGCTTTCGGCCTGCTGATCGCGTTTGGCCTTCTCGAGCGCGCGGGCCACGTCAGGGTCGGGACGCAGCCGCTGTGCCCGCTTCCATTCTTCCACCGCCTGGTCGAGCTTGTTCAAGCCGTAGTAGGCCCAGCCGGCCAGCTTGGCCACGTCGGCCGACTCAGGCGCGACGCGGCGCGCGCGCTCCAGGTAATCGAGCGAGGCGCTGTACTCGCTGCGCCGCAGGTGCAGATAAGCAGTGTTCAGCAGCAGGATGGGTTGCGCGGGCGAGAAGGTCAGCGCGCGGCGGTAGTGCGCAAGCGCGTGGTCGGTATCGCCGCGGCCCAGCTCGAACTGCGCGGCGGCTTGGTGAGCCACGGCCACGCGCGTCACCGCAGCGGCCGCGCCGCCCCGCGCGTTCTCCTCGAGCTTCGCAATATAGTTACGGTCAATCGAGGCGTCGTGTACCGCGGCCCGCGCCACCTCGTCGTAACCGACCAAGGCCTCCGCCGGCGGCAGGGTGAGCGGAAGCTGGGCGGCTTGGTCCGCAGCACTGTCGATGAACGTGGGCCCGCCGCGCTCGATGCGCTCAACGATCGATCCCGGCAGAGTCAGCCGGCCGGCGCGGGTCTCGTAGCTGACCCGGCCGTTTTCCTCGGTCACAGTTGTCGCAGTGATGCGCCGGCCGTTTTTGAGCACAATAATGTCGGCCCGCGCAGGCGCCGCCACCACGCCGGCGAGAATCACAACCTGCAACAGAAGACGCAATCCCCAGCGCCACGCGCGCGTTTTCAGAAGTGATGGAGCGCGACACATACTGCGATTTTAGCAAACACATTTCGGCCCTCCTCCACGGGCTTGTCGCTCGATGCCCTATGTTGCTACAGTCCCAGGTGTGAGATTTGGGGCGGGCATTGCTGCAGGGGTCATATTGGCGGCCGGCCTCTTGGGGCTAGAGTTTCATGCGCCCGGAGCAGCGGCGAGGACGGCATCGGCAGGCCCGCGCGAAATCTACCAGGCGCTCAACGCCCTGCGCGTCGAATCCGGCCAGGTTTACTACGTCAAGGATCTCCACCTCCGCCGCGACGCCGTGCGCATAACGCTGGTCGAGGGTAAGCTGGCTTTTCTGAGCGCCTGCGAAGGCCGGCTGACTGGCGCCGTCTTTATCGGACACGGTCACGTTCTGGCCCTCCCGCGTGACCCGATGGAGAAGCAGCAGCTTGCGCGCTTCCTGGGCGCGCCGCTGCTCGATCAGCAATTCTTTCGCGCTTATTTCCGTTTCACCGACGACAGCGGCGAAGAGCTTCTTCGCCAGTTGCGCGAGGCTGGCACCCAGGCGACCGAGGAGCCGAGCTTTCGCGACGATTGGAACCTGACCATCGCTAACCTGAATCCTTGGCATTCACTGCGCATTCTGACGGATTGGCTGGCCACCTCGCCCCGGCCGTATTTTTATGCCGGCCTGGCAGGCGAAATGACCGGCCCGTTCGACGTCCTGGTGGATAATCGGCGCTCCGAACAGGTCCTGCTGGGCCAGCCGCGCTGGGTAGCCGGCGAGCGGTACTATGATGTTTGGGCTTCATTCCGCCGCGCCCCCGAAGGTGCAGAGCCGGCGTCAGCCGCATCTCCGTTTGGGCCCCTGGCCTACTCGCTGGAGACTTCCATCCTGGCTGACCACAGCCTCGAGGGCACCGCGCTGCTGACGCTCAAAGCTGTGCGCAGCGGAGAACGGATGATCCCGCTCGAGCTTTCCCGCTACCTTACCGTGCAATCGGCCGAGGACGCAGAGGGACGCCCACTGGTCTTCTTCCAAAACGAAGCCGTCAATCGCCACGAAATCGCACAGCGGGGCAACGACGCCCTGCTGGTGGTGTTGGCCGCGGCTCCAAGTGCCGGCGAACAGTTCCGCCTGCGCATCACCTACCGCGGCAGCGTGATCAGCGACGCAGGCAACGGCGTTTACTCTGTTGGCGACCGCGGTAGCTGGTATCCCCACATCGGCGGCACGGCCAATTTTGTCGATTTCGAGCTGACCTTTCGCTGGCCTCGGCGCTTGCAACTGGTTGCCACCGGAAAAAAACTTGAGGAGCGCGAAGAGGGCGACTCGCGGATGGGCCGCTGGCGCTCAGAGGTGCCCATGCCGGTGGCCGGTTTCAACCTTGGCGAATACGCCACCGAAACAGTGGACTCCGGAGGCCTGAAGGTCGAACTATACGCCAACCGCCAACTCGAGCAGGCCATACTGGATCGCTTTCGCGGGAAGATGATTGTTGTGCCGATGGCGCCGCTCTCCACGAAGAGGTCGCAGCCGCCATTCA
This sequence comes from Acidobacteriota bacterium, assembly GCA_003224235.1. Lineage (GTDB taxonomy): Bacteria > Acidobacteriota > Terriglobia > Acidiferrales > UBA7541 > QHYU01. The sequence continues at coordinate 9,190 of QHYU01000206.1, read as the reverse complement.
TCTCGCCGATCCCCCTGCCGGAGTCACCACCCAGCCCGGCGGCAGTGCTGCATCAACTAGGCCTCGATATCGCAGAGGCGGCCCGGTTCTGCGAGCGGTTTAACGGGCCGTTCCCGTATAAACGACTGGCGGTTTCCCAGATCCCGGGCACGTTCGGCCAGGGTTGGCCCGGCCTGGTCTATCTTTCCACGCTCGCCTTTCTCTCGCCCGATGCGCAGCAGCGCGCCGGCATTAGCGCGCGGGTGCAGGAACACTTCACGCAAATCGTGCCCTATCACGAGGTGGGGCATCAATGGTGGGGCAACCTGGTCGGTTGGGATAGCTACCGCGATCAGTGGATTCACGAAGGCCTGTCCAACTACATTGCTCTGCTCTATGCGGACACCAAGAAAACCCCGGAGCGCGCGCTGAACATCTGGCTGGCCCGCTACCGCAACGAACTTACGGCCAAAGAACCTGGCCACGACGCCCCGGCAGAAGACGCCGGGCCGCTCATGCTGGGCTACCGGCTCCGCTCCTCTCGCTCCCCGAGCGGCTACGACCGTGTCGTCTATGGCAAGGGCACCTGGGTTTTCCACATGCTGCGCATGATGCTTCGTGACCCTGAGACCAAGGAACCCGACGCGCGGTTCATCCAATTGCTGCGCTCGCTGCTCGAAGCTCGCCGCTACCAGGCCGTGACCAACGAGGACTTGCAGCGCGCGGTCGAAGCCGTGATGACACCGGCGATGGCGCTCGAAGGAGGCCGGTCGATGGACTGGTTTTTCGACCAGTGGGTGCGCTCGAATGGCATCCCGCGATATTCGGTCGAGTTCACCGTGCGTCCACAAGGCAACGGTTTCTTGGTGCGCGGCACACTGAAGCAGAGCGGCGTGCCAGATACTTTCCTGGCAGCCGTGCCGCTCTCGGCCGCGGGACCCAACGGGAAGGCCCTGCCGCTTGGCACCGTAATCACGACCGGCGACCGGACAGCGTTCCGGCTGGTTTCGCGCGTGCCGCTCAAGCGCATCCTGATTGATCGCCAGCTTACTCTGCTCTGCGTGACGGAGTAATCCTGCCGCAGCCTGACGGCGAATCCTTACAAGACTTCGACACAAGACCTCGACGGTCGGTAACTGTCGCGGATAATAAAAAAAAGGGCGCCCGCTGCGGCGGACGCCCCACTCAAGGCTCAGACGAACGAATGCAAGACGCGGCTAGGGTCCGGAGGGGCTGGTCGTAGCGCGCCAGACAGCGACGCCGGTACCCGCAGCGACCATTGCCAGTAGCAGCAGAACAAACTTACTCCGCGCAGTTTTATGCGGTGCCGCGCCGCCCGAGCCTTGGCCTTCCGGTTCGATCTCCACGCGATAGGAGGTCATTGCCGGGACAACGTGAACCTCGTTGCCGATGCTGACTTCGAGCTCGCCGCGGTTGCTGGTGATCAGGAGCGTGTTCGGGCCAGCGATGGTGACTTGCGCGATGACTGGCTGGCCGGTTCGCGGACGGATGTGCGCTGCCGAGGCCTGCAACTCGAACGGCTCAGCCGCCGAGGAGGAAAAGGCCATCGTGCCGCGCTCAAGAACCGCGATCGGGATGCCCGGAGCTTGGCGCATCACCGCGCTGCTATGCTGCAGCAGAGAGAATTGATTGGCGCCCAGGCGCACGCGCAACCACCCGCGTGAATCCGTCGCCAGCGTATCACCGTTAAAAATGGTGGCGCCGATCGCCGCTACGCCCGAGCCAACCGAGGCGTTTTGGGCTTGCAGGACGACACCCAGCGCTGCCGAAGGCGAGCCATACACCGGCGCCTCCACCAGCGTGACAACCAGAATTGCAACCAGACAGCTTCGCAACAGTGCCTGCACAAGAACCTCCGAGAGGTAACGCCCCAAGCGTAAGGACATGATTGTCCTCTGTCAAAAGATGCTCCTGGCCCTGTGTACAAAGAGGAACGGCCCTGCCAATCGACACGGCGTCGCTGCGCTGGGCCCGCGGCCCGAGAGACGCTTTTTTCACGCGCCAGCCTGAGGCCAGAGCACGATCAATGCGATGCTCCGGCTTGACGCAGCGATGATTCGCGCTTGGCCTTGAATTCCGCCCCGGGCTTCCACTCGGGCATTCTGGGATCCTCGGCCACACGGTAACCCACCAGGAAAAAGAGCTGGCAGTCCTGCACTGCGCCGGAGAGGTCCCAGTAGTCCTTAATCACGTCAGACGGTTTGTGGTAGTCCTCCTGGGTATACCGCTTGCGCATCCCAAGGCCCCAGTCCGGTGGTTTGCCCACGTACTCGATGCCCTCGTGCGGGTCAAATGCCGGCACGCCCTGTTTGGCGAAGCTGAAGTGGTCGGAGCGGTAGAAGTAACCCTTTTCGGGCTCAGGATCTCCGCGCACGGCGCGGCCTTGTTCGCGCGCGACGCTTTCCACAACCTCATCGAGCGTCGAGCTGCCCCGGCCGATCATCACGATGTCCGACGTGCGCCCGAGCACGTTGATGGCGTCCATGTTGATGACGGCGGCCGTGTGCGCCAGAGGGTACAGCGGATGCTCGGCGTAGTAACGCGAGCCCAGCAGACCCTGCTCCTCCGCGGTTACCGCCAAGAAAAGAATCGAGCGGCGCGGCGGCGTCTTCAGACGCTTGTAGGCGCGCGCCAGCTCGAGGAGAGCGGCGGTGCCGGAGGCGTTGTCCTTCGCGCCGTGATAGATCTTGCTGCCGACTACCTCGTCGCGCATGCCGAAGTGGTCCCAGTGGGCCACGTAGATCACGTACTCGTCTTTCAGCTTGGGGTCGCTGCCGGGGAGCACGGCGATGACGTTGCGCGAGTCCACCGGCCGCAGGAAGTTCTTGATCGTGAGTTTGGCCCGCAACCCCAGCGGCACCGGCTTGAAGTCCCAGCTCACCGCCGCTTTCTTGAGCGCGTCAAAATCCTTCCCCGCCGTTTCAAAGATGACCTTCGCATGGTCGCTCGTGATCCAGCCTTCAATCGCCGCGCGGCCCATGTTTTTGTCCGGGGTGGCCAGATCGAACTGTTCCCCGCTCCAACTTTCGCGCACCACTTCCCAGGGATAGCCGGCGCGCTCGGTGTCGTGAACAATAAAGCAGCCCGCCGCGCCCAGTTCGGCCGCCTTCTCAAACTTATAGGTCCAGCGGCCATAGTAGGTCATGGCTTTGCCGCCGAATATCTTTTCGTCCTCTACGGGCGGATCGTTGATCAGCACCACCAGCACCTTGCCTTTCACGTCCATGCCTTTGAAGTCGTCCCACTGAAATTCCGGCGCCTGCACGCCATATCCGGCAAAGACCATCTCAGCATCGATGGCGGCCTCTTCGACCACGCGCTTGGTGAAAGCTACGAAGTGTTGCTGGAATTGCGAGTAAAGCCTCCCGCCCCGCCCGGTGATCGTGAGCTGCATTCTCGGATCCGGCAGGATGCCCACCAGCGGCACTTTTTGCACGTAGGTGCCATCCGGATTGCCCGGCCGAAGGCCGATCCCGCGGAACTGTTCCTCGAGATACTTGACGGTCAGTTCCTCTCCCTTCGATCCTGGCCCGCGCCCCTGGAACTGGTCCGACGACAGCGTGCGGATGTGCTTCATCAGCGCGTCCGCCGAAAACGATTTCAGCCCGGCGTCCGGGCTGTTCGGCGCGCCTCGCGAGCAACCCGCCAAAACGAGGAAGACAACCAAAACACATGCGTAGAATGAGAAGCGTTTGACTTGTAGAGGGGACCTCATCCGTGCCTCCCGGAGTTTTTCTTCGACCCGCGGCGCCACAGTGATGAACCGAGCAGGGCCGAGTGTGCCACCACGCAGCAAACCTGGCATCTTACTGCGGCTGGCGCAGAGCTTGCAATTCCCGGCTCGTGGCGGGAGAATCCGGACACCTCATGGAACCCGCCTTCAAACCGGGGCAGATGGTGCGCGTCAACTTGTCCGGCATGCAGGTGCAGGGCGTGCTGTTCCACGCCGCCGTCACCGACGCGGTTGGCAACATCGTTAAGCAAACGTCGGAAAATCCGCCCAAATTCCTCGTCAAACTGCTGTTTTCCTTCAAGGGCGTGAACGAGGTCGAAGTGCCCGCCGAGCGGATCAAAAGCTAACAAGCTGCCGAAAAACTCCGTCAGGCTGTCACTCCGACGAGCCGAGGCAGGCAAGAGGGCAAGAGGTGTAACCCCAGACGAACACTGATGAAGACCGATTAAGAAACGAAGATTGCAGAAGACGAGGAGGAGAGGGGACCCCCCACATTTTCTGCAAGTGTTGATTTCAGGAGACTTTAAGTCCAATGATTTTGTAATTGCGGATTCCAGAGGGTTTACAGGGATGTTTTTCGTATGTGCGCATTGTAAAGGGCTTGCGAGCGCAGACGTGGGCCAGAACGTTACGATGTAAGAGTCGGTCGTTGAGAGCAGACAAAGCGTCACAGTGCAAGAGTCGCTTCTGCAAAGCACTTGGCGGACTTTGCACTTTATGTTACCTCGCCGGTGATTGCCGTCAACGGGAAACTGAGCTGCGACAAAGAAAACGCGCAAGACTCGCATTCGAAAGAGATGCTCGGCACCGTGGCGTGAAGAATCCAACAGCTTGCTCTGGTTCCGGAGACAAGCGCCACAATGCTATGTTGATGATTCTTCTTGCTCAGTCCTGCATCTTGGAGCACGGTTTTGGACCGCAGTCGGCGCTTATTGAGGCAAATCGGACCCAAGGTCATTTCTTGGGTTTGCGGGCGAAGTAATCCTTTATGAGGTCGCGAAGAAAGTCGCAATTTTCTTTCGACCCTTTTAGGGCTCCAGTAGCCTGAAATGAGGTCCGGAAGTTAAAAAAGAGGCGGGATTTGTCCGTTGCTTGTTTGAAGTCATAGTTCTGCTTCTGCAATGACCAATAGCTGATCGGCCTCTCGAGCAGCAACATATCAAGGTTATCTGTATGAGTAAATTGTTTCGCTTCCATAACGTACATTTCCGAGAAGAACCAAAGAGACTCGAAATCTCTTGTCCCCTCTTGGGTGATGTAGTCGGTTACGAAAATCCACTTAATCTCTTCGGGGCAAAGCTCATGGAAAAGCTCGTACAAAGCGGCGGTTCTTTCACGCAGGGTCAATGAAAGCCCAACAGAATCTAGGTATCTTTTGAACTCCTCTCTCATGTCGGTCCTCGCTTTTGTTTTTCCCTGATTTCCATAATCATGCCTTCCACATAATGAAGGATGTGCCCCAGATAATTTGCGGCAAACTCATCACTCTTGTAGTCCCACTGCCATGCGGTGGCATCTCTAACCGCGCGTCCCCTTCTTTGTTCATAGTACTTGTGCAACAACCTTCGAATGGTCTCCTGGAGTTGCGTTGTTATTTGAATCTCGATGGAGACCTCGATCAGTTCGGTATCCCAGGTCATCTTGGGAATCTCAAGAGTGTGCCTTACATACAAATGGCCTGCGTAATATCCATCCTCTCTTGCCTCAAAATAATTGCGCGAAACGATATTTTTTTCCACGCAGAAGCGCTCTAGCTTGTCTACCAAGAACTGAACGCCATCCAGGTACTTCACAACGATAAGGGTCCTGATTATGTCATTTATCCTTGAGAACCAATTGTCTGGGAGTATCCAGCCACCTTCAGGTTCCTTAGGCCAGCGCTTATTCTGTAGGATGTTCTTCTTGTAGGTCTTCAATATGAAAGACTCAAAGGGCTTAATGAGAATTTCGCAGGCCTGATCCGCCATCTGAAGAGGAAAGCCAGTCTGCACTAGATATTGATCGTCGAATTCTTTCAGCTCCCTAGTTAGGCGTTGCCACAACTCAGAGTTTTCGAGGTCCCTCTGGACCTTGCTGGTCACCGATTCGTAGTACGGTCGCGTTCTCTCCACTTCGCACATGTGCTCGTTGGCGAGCCAAGTCTTATACTCGATGAGGGTAGGGGGTTTTTTATCGCTCATGCGTAGCTATATGGCTAGGTGCCGTATTAAAACAAGAATGTACTTCAATTTTAAGTTAACGGGGTCAAGAATACCACGCAGCTTGGCACCGCGGGAAGTTCCCCGAGGAACGAATATCAGCGTCCGTCTCCAGCCAGGGAAGGAACGCGCGCCAAGCCCGCATGAATCTGAATTACTGCCATAATAATCTTGCTGGATGGCCGATGTCGTCAGGCGCTTGTTGTTTCTGCGCGGCATAGTACCTGCTATATAATACCCGCTAGTATGCCCGGCACCAAGCCCTCTCCGATTGCTTCTACGACTCTCATGGTTCGCCATCTGCCGGGGAGTGAGCCGGCGGCGTTCCAGGTTACGCGTCTTTCCGACGGTAAGACCACTGACCCCGCCTCACCCGCGTCGCCGGTCGGATTTCCAGTTGAGGGCAGGCCGAACAGCAATCTGATGCGCGAGCTGCAATGGTATCTGGAGACTTTTCTCGACTATCCCTTTCCCCCGGAAACGAACCACGCCGAGCGCGTGTTGGACTCTCTGAAGCGGTGGGGTGAACAGGCCTTTGAAAACTTATTCGGCGGCCGCGCTGCCGGACGCATGTTCGATGCGGCGACCTCCGAGGATTACGCGCGGCTGCACCTCCAGATCTCCAGCGACGATCCGCGCATCCTGGCTTGGCCCTGGGAGGCTCTACGCGATCCCGAACTCGGCCCACTGGCCCACACCTGCCAGATCGAGCGGCGGCTGAACAAGCTCCGCGATCCGCAGCCGCTCCCGGATTCGCTTCCTCAGGATCGAGTCAACATCCTGCTGGTCGTCGCCCGGCCCTACGAGCGGGACGTGGGCTTTCGGTCTATCGCACGGCCGCTCATCGAACTCATCGAAAAGCAGAAACTGCCGGCCCATGTTGACCTGCTCCGCCCGCCAACGTTCGACCAACTGCGCCAGCAACTTCGCGAGCGACCCGGCTACTATCACATCCTGCACTTTGATGGACACGGGTCCTACTCGCCTGGATCACGGGGCAATGCCCCCGGCTACGTCATGGCCGGCCCCGAGGGCACGCTCATCTTCGAGACGGATGAGGGCGAGCCAGACCCCATTACCGCCGAACAGCTCAGCGTGCTGTTGCGCGAGTGTGCCGTGCCGGGCGTTGTGCTCAACGCCTGCCAATCCGCGATGCTGGACGAACAGGCGCAGGATCCCTTCGCCTCGGTAGCGGCAGCCCTGCTGCGGTCGGGTATGCGCAGCGTAGTGGCCATGGCCTACTCGCTTTATGTGAGTGGCGCGCAGGAGTTCTTGCCCGCCTTCTACGGGAGGCTATTTGAGGAAGGAAGCTTGGCCCAGGCCGTCCGCGCCGGGCGTCAACAGATGTTCTCGCACCGCGACCGAGTTTGCGCGCGGGGCAAGTTTCCCTTGCAAGACTGGCTCCTGCCGGTCCTTTATCAGCAGGACCCACTGGACTTTTCCTTTGCGGTCGAGGCCAGAGCGAGCTTCCAGCCACGCGCCTCGAAGCTTCCAGACGAGCTGAGGCGCGAACAAAACCCTTACGGGTTCATCGGCCGTGACGGCCCGTTGCTCGCTCTGGAACGGGCGATGCGGCGGGCTCCGGCGGGAATCCTGATCCAGGGATTGGGCGGCGTGGGCAAGACGACCCTCGCGCGAGGGTTCCTCCAGTGGCTGGACGCGACCGCAGGGCTCAGCGAGCGGTGCTTCTGGTTCGGTTTTCAGGAGATTCGCAGCGCGGAGTACATTTTCAATCGTCTCGGTGAAGTGCTCATCCGTCCCGAGTTTGCCACTGCTAGGACTGAAGATAAGCTGGACGCGCTCGCGCAGGTACTACGCGAACTCCGGTTCGTGATTGTCTGGGACAATTTCGAGTCGGCCGCGGGCATTGTGGGCTCGGCTGTTGCAGCCAACCTCTCGGAAGACGACCGCCGGCTGCTGGCCCTTTTCCTTGATAAGCTGCGCGGCGGCGCAAGCAAGGTCCTTATCACCAGCCGGTCTCCGGAAGACTGGTTGGGTTCACAGCGCCGGTTTCCTCTTCCCCTGGGCGGGCTGGCGGGGGAAGAGCGTTGGGAATACTGCGAGGTCATCCTGAAGGATTTGGGCCTGCGCATTAACCGCGACGACGAGAACCTGGTGGAGTTGATGAAGCTCCTGGGCGGGCACCCGCTGGCCATGCGAGCCATTTTGCCCCGTCTGGAGAAACTCAGCGCCGCTCAGATAGCGCAGGCGCTGCGGTCAAACCTTGCAGAACTGAGACTCGGCACGGAGGAAGAAAACGCCCTTTATGCGGCGCTGCGATTTGTGGAGCAGGGCTTGCCGGAGGAACTTAAGGCGTTGCTGGTGCCCGTGGCGATGCACGAGGGGTTTCTCGACGCCGATTACCTGGAAGCTATGGCGCAGCGGGTCGAGGACGGGTGGGCGCGCTCGCACATCGACGGCCTGGTCAACGCCCTGGTAGCGGCTGGCTTGCTGAGAAACATGGGCCAGGCAACGTATGAGATGCACCCGGCCTTGACCGGCTACTTGCGATCTACTTCTCTGCGCGCCACGCCTGCGGAGACCCGTAACGAGTGGGCACGAGCCTTCGTGGATGTAATAGGCCGTGTGGCGGACCGTCTAGCGCCGCTAGAGTTGTATCAGCAGCGGATCCCATTCCACCTGCACGCGGCCAACTTCCACTACGCTCTGCGGGAAGCCGAACAACTCGGGATAACAGACGCTTTGGGGGCACTCACCCAGTCGTCGGCGTCGTTTGCTCTTAACGTGCGGAACTTCACAGTAGCTACGGACCTCTTTGAGCGTTTGGCAGAGCTTGCGAACACGATGGAGAACCAGCGGAGGGCTGCCGACAGCTATCACCAACTGGGGATCATCGCCGAGAAGCGCCGCGATTTTGCAGGGGCGGAAGCGTGGTATCGCAAGTCGCTGGCGATCCGGGAGAAACCGGGCGACGAGCACGGCGCCGCCAAGACCTATCACCAACTGGGGGGAGTCGCGCAGGAGCGAGGCGATTTTGCTGGGGCGGAGGCGTGGTATCGCAAGTCGCTGGCGATAGACGAGAAACTGGGCGACGAGCACGGCGCCGCCATCACCTATCACCAACTGGGGACCATCGCGCAGCTGCGACGCGATTTTGCTGGGGCGGAGGCGTGGTATCGCAAGTCGCTGGCGATTAAGGAGAAACTGGGCGACGAGCACGGCGCCGCCAGCACCTATCACCAACTGGGGATCATCGCGCAGGTGCGACGCGATTTTGCTGGGGCGGAGGCGTGGTATC
>QHYU01000205.1 GCA_003224235.1 Acidobacteriota bacterium | reverse complement strand
GTGGTATCGCAAGTCGCTGGCGATCGAGGAGAAACTGGGCGACGAGCACGGCGCCGCCGGCACCTATCACCAACTGGGGATCGTCGCGCAGGTGCGACGCGATTTTGCTGGGGCGGAGGCGTGGTATCGCAAGTCGCTGGCGATCGAGGAGAAACTGGGCGACGAGCACGGCGCCGCCAGCACCTATCACCAACTGGGGACCGTCGCGCAGGTGCGACGCGATTTTGTTGCGGCGGAGGCGTGGTATCGCAAGTCGCTGGCGATAGACGAGAAACTGGGCGACGAGCACGGCGCCGCCAAGACCTATCACGAACTGGGGAGAGTCGCGGAGGAGCGAGGCGATTTTGCTGGGGCGGAAGCGTGGTATCGCAAGTCGCTGGCGATAGACGAGAAACTGGGCGACGAGCACGGCGCCGCCATGACCTACGGGCAGTTAGGCATCCTTGCAGCTTTGCAGGCTCACTTCGTCGAGTCCGGCCAATGGCTGATCAAGGCGATCCCGATATTCCACCGAGCTAATGATCCCCGCGCCGTGCGCCAGACCGTAGATAACTTCCTGGTGAGCTATCAGAGGGCGCCCGCCGCAGACAAGACCAAGCTCGAGGCTCTGTGGAAGGAAGCCGGACTTGGCCCCATGCCCACACCAGGTCCGTAAGGATTTACGTGGAAGATGAGTGATGAACGATTTGATTCGAACGCTTGACGACGTCACAGCCCAGCGCCTCTTATCCCTCATCGCTCGCGCGCTCAGGCTGGAGCCGACACAATACCCTGGACAGCGGACGTTCGCCAGGCTGTCGCGGATGCGTTTGAGTTATCGGCACAACCAGCGGCCGTTTCCGAAGGAGAACTTGCGCGCCAGGCGCTACTCGTGCTGGCCGAAGACCCGGAAACACGCCAGGCCATCGCGACGATGGCCGCGAATCTTCCCGAGACCCCCTCAAAGTTTGACGCTGGCGCGACCTTGGCACTTGCGACTGCCGTGTCAATTGTCCTCCAGACGCACGTGCGCTTCCAACGCGACGCGCAAGGGAAGTGGACACTGACCATCGAAAAGAAGCCGGCGAGCGACAGTCTTCTGAAAGACCTCGCGCAGAAGCTCCTTGCCTATCTCCCGAAAAGCAGTTAATCCGTCTCTTATATCGCAGACGTTTTGGGCGGCTCACGAAGCGCGACGGAGAATCATCACCACCAGCCCAATAGCAACAAACACCAAAAAACAAGCGGACAGCACGTAATACAGAACCCGCACCTTGGGCCAAAGCCACATCGGTAACTTGTCGACAAACTTGTCGCTCCATGTCTCGCCCAAGCGTGGCGGCAGGATAGCTTCGTCCGACTCAGGTTTCCAACGCGAAGCAATCCAAGTCGCTCGGAGGTTGGAAAGCAGCAGCGCCGCTATGAGCACCCTCAGCACACTTGGCCCAGAGGCCAGCATGTCCGCAGCAAACAAACCTAGGACGACTGCCGCTGCATAACGGCTACGTTCCCGCACGCCTACACCACCCAGGTAGTAAAACACCAGGACAATCGCGCCGGCAATCGCATGACCCGAGATGGCGGAGAAAATAAAAGAAAAAACTGCCACCACTGCACAGACCCAGTAACCCTGCGCTCCCAGATAATCCACGTCACTACCCGTCTGAATGGAAGGCCAGAAGAGGCTCTTGAGGCGGCTCTCGGTCCGCGGCGTCGAATCGGACAAGCCAAGCGTTTGCATTGGCAGGATTACAACCCAGTTCCTCCATGCAGTCCAGCAGAAAAATCCGCAGAGCAGCACCGCCGAGATTGACAAATCGAAACTCGGCTGGGCTCTAGATGTCGCTCAACGCGCTTATCGGAAACTGGAGGTTCATCGTTCAAACCAATTATTTCCTTTCGACTCAGGAAGACTGATTTGCGTCGAAGCATGCGCGGCACGGCATGCCGTGCCCCTACGGCAAGGCCCTGTAGCCCGGGTCTTCAGACCCGGGGGCTTTTCGCCGGCAACGCCCCCGGCGAGCGGGTGAATACAACGGCGCGTCCGTGAAGAATCCAACAGCGTGCTCTGGTTCCGGAGACCATTTCGAACGAAAAAGTAACTTGTTGAATGGAAGGCGGAAAACCCTGCAACCCTCTCAGGTTCAACCGGTTCAGTAGTTGTAGCAAGTTGATTTGAATTGCGCCGAGATTCGCCAAGATGTACGAGAGGTCCCCACAGTTGAAGATTCTGTATCTTCGCTCTCGCGTCCCCATCGACAACCCGACGCATTGGCACGTGTGCCGAAAAGCGTCTACAGGGTTTTGAAATAGGCTAGCGCCTCTCCTGGAAAACACTCGCGACAATCGGACATAACTCTTCAAGCCATTGTGGGCGGGCTGGGAAAGCCCGCAAGGAAACGGTTTCGGAAACCTGAGCCAACTCTGATCTCGGACCTAGTAAAACTGCCAAAGAGAATTGCAGGTAAGGCTGAGCCATGCCTGTGGCGACGGCCCATTGCTCGCCAGCGCAGCCCTCCTGAGCCATTGCCCTGGCCGGCGCCGCTCGGTATGCTTCGTGACTACAAGGAGGTCCGGATGGCCCGCCTCGTTGCTGCAGCCCCTCTCGACTTTTGCCAGGCGCTGCTGGAGATTTACACGGTCAACGACCGAATCAACCAAATCCTGCTCGAGCATCTCGACCCTCACGCGTGGCGGGCCAAGCCGCCCGGCGGCAGAGGACGCACCATCGCCGCAATCTTCGCGCACATGCACAACATTCGCCGCAAGTGGCTGAGGCTCTCAGCCCCACATCTGAAGCTGCCGGCCCCGCTCGACCGCACTCGCTGTACCCAGAAGCAGGTCCGGGCTGCACTGGCCGAGAGCGCTGCGCGCTGCTCGCAGATGCTCGCGGACGCCCTGGCCGGTCCCGGGGGCCGCGTCAAGCACTTTCGCCGGGACGGTTGGGCGAGGCCATGGCCTGCGGGCGCCGCCATGTTTGCCTACATGGTCTCGCATGACGTGCATCATCGCGGACAGGCGTGCATGCTGGCGCGGCAGCTCGGATTCTCGCTGCCGGGCCCGGCCGCTTACGGAATCTGGAATTGGGAAAAACTGTGGAGGGAGTGTGGGTTCACGCACCCGCGGTGAGGTCCTGGGCGCGCCCCACCCACCTTCGGCGGTCCGCCCAAGCCTCGACCTCCTCTGGGTCGCTTCACCCGCCTGCGGTGCATCCTCGCGCGTGGCTGAGCTCGACCCTGGCGGGTTTCCATCTCAGGAATGTATTGACTTGTGCGGTAAACGTAGTATGCTCACGGCGCATCACATCTGGGCGCCTCCAAGAATAACCGGCCGTACGCAAAGCCCGCATCCCGCCGGCTACTGTTGTCCGCGCTCCGCTTGCACGTCCTAAAGGAGATCAAAGTGAAGAAAAGTGTATTTCTATCTGTCGCCGCGTGTCTGTTTCTATCCGCAACCTCGATAGTTTTGGCGCAAGAGCAGGCGCCTTCGAGCCCGCCGAAAGTGATTCAAATATTCCGCGAGGAAGTGAAGCCCGGAAAAGGGGCTGCGCACGAGAAAATAGAAGCCGGATGGCCCAGCGCTTTCGCCAGCGTGAAGTCGCCGACGCATTATATCGCGATGGTGTCTGTGACCGGCCCGAGCGAAGCATGGTTCGTGAGCGGCTTCGATTCATTGGCGGCCTGGGAAAAAGACCGGCTGGATAACGAAAAGAACGCGGTGCTAACCGCCCAGCTCGATCAGCTTGGTGAAAAAGACGGAGAGGTTCTCTCCGGCGTCCGCAGCATCGTGGCTCGCTATCGCGAAGACTTGAGCTACCGTCCGGGCGGCGTGAACATCGGGCAGATGCGTTATTTCTACGTGACAACGTTTCGCATCCGCCCGGGCCACGAGAACGATTACACCGAGGCCAATAAAATCGTCCGAGCTGCGCACGAAAAGGCCAACGTGCCCGAGCACTGGGCCGTTTTCCAGATCATTTCCGGCATGCCCAACGGGACCTACCTGGCCTTCCAGCCTCTGAAATCGCTCGCCGAGGTGGACGCTTTTCCGGAAACGCACGGAAAGGCTTACCAGGAAGCGACCGGCGAAGAGGGGCAGCGGAGGTTGCGCGAGTTGGCCAACGCCGGCACCCTGGACACAGAAACTAGCATCTTCCTTTTCAACCCGAAGATGAGCTATGTCTCCCAAGAAGTGGCCTCGGCCGATCCGGACTTCTGGACCCCGAAGCCGGCTGCAAAAGCTGTTGCCGCAGTAGTCAAAAAGGGAGCCAAAGTCAAAGAAGTCGCAGCAAGACCATAACCGTCGGATATCGCGATATAGCCGTTCCACAGGCAAGGGCATCCCGATCCCAATTGGGCCGGAATGCCCTTGCGTCTTTGTTGACAGTCGGTCTCGAAGTCCGGCGAACGTTGTGCTCCCGCTACCTTTCGCCTGTCCTTAGGTGTTCTTTCTTCCAGCGCATGGCGGCGGTGATACGCGTGCGCCCGCTCGGATGGTCAAAGAAGAGGAACTCTTCGATGGGTCCCGGGTCCAGTTTACGGTATTCCCCCAACTTCAAGTCCACCTCGGCCTCGCCGTCGGGCTGTTGGCTGGCGTTTAGTCCGTAGAGGTCAGCCTCGTACTCCAGCGTGCGGATGATGGTGTTGGTGATTGGCGTGGTCACGAAACCAAAAATCGAGAAAATCAGTGCCACAAGTGGGATCACTGCCACGTCCGTCATTCCGTGAATGCCCCAACGCTGGCCCCAACGCGCGAGCGACCAGTTCTCTCCCCAGTTCAGAAACGCAAAGCCGCCAAGGATGATGACGCCGAAGAAGACCAGCCCCTTATAAGCATGATTCAGCACGTAATGCCCCATCTCGTGACCCATCACCGCTTGGATCTCCGCCGGCGAGCAGCGCCTCAGCAGGTTGTCGTTCAGTGTGATGCGCTCAGTGCCGAGAAAGCCGCTCACGTTGGCGCTAACGCGCGTGGTCTGCCGCGAGGCGTCCATCTCATACACTTCGGTGACCGGAATCCCGTTCGCGCGCGCCATGCTCAGAATCGTTTCCTTGATCTTCGGGTCTGCCAGCTTCTTGTAGGTGTTGAAGAGCGGCGCGATATAGACGGGGCCAATAAGTATGGCAAATGCGAAAAAGACAGTGGTTACCCCAGCCCCCCATACCCACCAGCTTTTCCCGACGCGACGCACGACGCCGAAGAGCGCCATCACGAGCAGGCTGCCCAGCACCAACGCGACCGTGAGGCCGACCACCTGGTCGCGCATCCATGGCCCGAACGTCTGGGTAGCTAGACCGTACTTGTGCTCGCGCACGAAACCCTCGTAGTACGTCAACGGAAATCCGAGCGCGCTGACGGCGACCAGGAACTGCACGAAGTAAAGGGCTGTCTGGGCCGGTTTCCAGGGTGCGATGCGCTCGGCGAAGTCACGCATCCGCACAGAAGCGCCCGTGGCCAGCAACAGGAGCATGATCGCGGCGCCATAAAGAAAATCCCACAGGGTCAGCCAATAGCCACCCTCGAAGTACGCATCGGACTTCGCCCGCTTGTCCGGCGGCACCTTAGCCAGGTAAGTGTCCACTGCCGCCTTCACGTCAAACTCCGGCGCAGCCGGAGCCACTACGCCCGTGTGGGCACCCGCCTCAGGTGGCACTGCTGGAGACGTCTGCTCTAGCTTCACAGGTGTCGTCACTCGTAGGGGCTGTGATCCTGCGCCCCCGGCAAACAGCAATAGCGAAATTGCGATCAGCAATCCGGTTGGCATGGAATGAAACACTCTGCTCTCCTCTTCGGCTACCCTTTCTCTTGCCCGAACAAGATACACCATGATGCTTTACGTGGGATTTCCGTCTTACGGCTCCGGCCCGACCTGAAGTATGCGCAAGTAGCTCCGTTGACCTAGGAAAGCAAGAAAGTGACAAGTGAGCCAGAGACCGCTTGTCGCCGCAGCCTGCCTAAGCTCCCCCCTTTGAGCCGACTCTCTGACAGACTCCATTCTGCCCGCCTTTTCGGCTTTGTCTCAACCGACAGATCAGACCTGCTGATCAACGAGGAACGTAAAGCGCCGACATGCGAGACCACAGTTGCGCTCCTAGACGAAGGGAAGACTCAGTGTCCCCGATTGACGGAAGCTTTTCCGCCAGCCGCTGCCCATCGGCGCCAAGTCCGCGGTCTTTCACAAGGAGTTCGGCAACTTCGCCGACCTGAGAAACTTTGTGACCCGGGGCGGGCAGAAGGGTGTACAGCGGCCGGTGCTGCCGCCGGGCACGCTCGTGCCCATCCATCCCGTCGGCTTCCTGGTGATTACGCGCAGCCAAGTCTACGGCCTGCCCGTCTCGTCCGAGTTGCGCAGCAAGATCGGCAAGGATGGCAGCCTCACCCCCACATCCGTCGGACTCCAGCCGGAACAGTTGGAACTGGTGCGTATCATGCCGCAGCCCCGCGGCAAAGATGGCAGCACGGTGGACATGGTTGGCATCGTCACCACCTACGAAGGGGACCCGCTGCCCTCCGGAGATATCGCCAACCGCCTGGGTGGCTTCGACGATGTGGATAAGCTCGAGCGCGCAGGCGCCAATGACGCCGAGATCATCGAAAGGTTGCTGGGAAGCAAGAATGAGCTGCACAACAACTTTCAGGACTACCAGGCCTTCCTCGACAACGGCGGGCGCATCGGGCTGCAGCACGACCCCCTGCTCTACGGCGCCTTTGCGCTCAATCCGTTTCTGGTAGGCGTCGAGCTGGTGCCCATGCTCTTGGTCAAACAGGGCCAGGTAGCGGTGATCAAGGCTTACGTGGGCCTGGCCACGCAGGACACGTCGGGCGCTGAGTTCAAGTACGGCTCGCTGGTGCGGCCCGGCCACCGCGGCATCTGGCAGGAGCCGCTGCGCACCGGTAAGTATCCGCTCAATCCGCGCTGCTACGAGCCGGAGATCTCCATGGTGGGCACAATGCGAAATCTGGTCAACGAAGTCCTGCAGGCGGCCGTCGGCAATCACTTCCGCGACAGCCTGCAGGGCATGCCAGCCATCCGTTTCATCGAGACCCGCCGGCAGGTTCAGGAGGAGGCCTTCCGGCACATCCGCGACCAGCTCGAGCAATACCAGGTGGAGACCAAGGGTGTGTACATCCAGGACGTCATCCTGCCGGAAGACCTCGTCACTGTGCTGACCCACCGCGAGATCGCGAACCAGGAAATCGAAACTTTCAAGAAGCAGCGCGCCGCCCAGGACGAACGCATCGAAATGGAGCAAGCCAAAGGCACCGCCGACATGCAAAGCGACCTAGCGCGCTCCAAGGTGGGTGTCGCCATCAAGAAGAACAACGCCGACGCGCGCGTGGCCGAGGCCACGGGCGAAGCCGCCTACATTCGCGAGACCGGCACGGCGAAAGGCGCGGAGGTCGAGGCCATCGGGCTGGCACGCGCAAAAGGATTCCAGGCCCAGGTGGATGCCCTTGGACCCAACGCCACGGCGCTGGTCAATGTCATCGCCGCGCTGTCGGAAGGGCGGGCCAAGTTTGTGCCCGACATCCTGGTGACCGGCGGCAGCGGCTCGAGCGCGCTCGATGGCCTCGCCGCGACGGCGATGCGCTTCCTCAACGGCGGTGGCTCAGGGAAGGCTGCGCAATCAGCGCCTGTAGCTTCTCCCGAATCTGCAGCGCCATCCGCAAGTGCTGCGCTGCCCGCGATGCCCATGTCGCCCACGGTACCGGAGAAACCACCGCAGCCGACGAAATAGTCTCGCTCCGACCGGGCGCCTCGACGGAGAATCTAGCATCTCCGAAGCTGAGGCGCAGCGCCTCCGTTGTTTTCCACTGTTCCGGCAAATCAGAGACCCAAGAGTTTGCTCCCTTGTTGTTCCCTCGGAGATTGCCCTCGGCGGGGAATGTGAACGTTGCCACTTGAGCCGCTGAACCGGCATCGCTCACGTGCTAGGCACTCCACGTAAGAAACATTCTTATATAGACATCAGGGTTTTTGCATAGCAATGTCAGTACGGATGACACCCAAGTAGTTGCGGGCAGTTTCGAGGGCTTGCTCGGCGTCATGATGCGAGACGAACCCGGTATCGTCATAGAGAGCCAAGTTCCTCTTTCGTCGAAGGCGGTCGAACACCGTGATTAGACCGGCGTGCTTCTTGTGGATGCGCGCCCGCACGAATTCGATAATTGCGATGTGATGTCCAGGCTGGCTCCTGGCGCGGAAGCCGTGGCTGAACATGAATCCCAAGGAGACCTTGAGCATCGCTTCGTAGGCTTGTTGGAGGCAAGCCTCCTAGTCAAAAGCGAGGATTTTATAAGCTGAGGCCAGCTTTCTCTCGGCGCTTTGCAAGAACCGTTCAATCTGCGCCCAGTCTACCCTATGCGGCTTGAGTTTCTTCACTCGGCACCGACAAGCGGGACCCGCTTATTGCGCCAGACGTTTTCGAGGAAGGCACCCTTGTGAGCACGTCGTGAGTCAAATTCCTTCCGACTGAGGACCGTGTAATTGATCTCTCGTCCGAGCCGGCGTTCCAGTTTCTGCATTGCGTCCGCCAGGGTGTCGCCTTTCGGGTTGCCGATCACGAGGACATCAATGTCGCTCGCGGCGTCCTGCTGGTTTCGCGCGAACGAACCATACAGATATGCCTCTTCTATTCCTGCGATTTTTTTGAGGGATTGTGCAATCAGCGGCATAGCCCCAATGGTTTTCCCGACGATTCCGCGCATTTCATCGAACAGGGGATACTCGTGGTTGAGCCGAAAATATTTCTGACGACCACTTACTTCGGACTGAAACAGTCCTTCTCGCTCCAGGCGCTGCAGCTCTTTTGACAGGTTGGACGGGTCAATGCTCAGCCGCTGCGCGAGGTCCCTCAGATGGTGCCGGGCTGCTGGATTCGTGAAGTAATAGGCCAAAAGCCGCTGGCGGGCCTTAGAACGCAGGTCAAGCATACGGTACAAGTCTACCACAAATGTGGTAACGCTGAACCATGATAGGAGAGCTGAGCAGCTCGCTCCCCTGGAAGCCGACTTCCCTCCAGGATCGAGAAGCAAGTGCAGAACCCCTTCACAAGATCGAGTACTTACAGTGTGGCGCTGACCCTTTTTTGCCAAGAATTGCATTTAGCCAGTCACTGCACTGACACACAATCCATTGCCGTTTGCCCCCCGATTGTTCGCCGGTAACCATTCGCCTATACTCAACCGTCGGAGAAGGTAGACATGAAGAGACTCTTCCTTGCTCTGGCTATTTTGGCGCTTGCGGCTACCGCTATAAGGTCGCAAGAGCCGCTCTCTGCAAGGGCCGCCCTCATTGCTCGCGCCAAATCGCTCGAACTCAACACGCCCTACGTGCCACCTCCTGGTGACGCCCTCGAGCACCACACGTCCGGCTTTGCGAAGATCATGTGTTCGGCCGTGTTCATCACTGGTCTCAACCCTGAGTTCGCGGCTGAGAATGTGGGCTATTTCACGAGCCCCTATGCGGAGCGCGCGAAGGTCGGGAAACCCGTGATCGATCGCGCGGCCAAGGCCGTGCACGTCACGCTCCCGAATGGCGTAACGCTCACGGCCAAGTACCTGGGCAGCCAAGGGTGTGTGACGCTTCCGGTGGGGAAGAACTCGGTGAATTTCACACCGATCGAAGTGAAGAGCAAGCTTCCCGATGCTTCGACACTGCCGTGGCCGATGGGCGATGTACTGCCGAAGGGCCCGCTCTCAAAAGAGGTCGACGCGGCGAAGGTGAAGCAGGCGGTGGATGCGGCGTTCGAGCCCGCGGCAGAGATGACCGCCGCCTTTGTGGTGACGTGGAGAGGACGGATCATCGGCGAGCGGTTCGGCGAAGGCATCACACCACACACGGCACTCGAGAGCTGGTCGATGGGCAAGAGCGTGACGGCAACGCTCATGGGTATCCTCATCAACCAGGGTGCCTATCAGCTGTCGCAGCCGGCGCCCATTCCCGAGTGGCAAGCTGCGGGCGATCCACGGACGAAGATCCGCATCGCCGACCTTCTGAACATGTCGAGCGGATTGCGGATCAAAGCGCCCCAGGATCCGGACTACGATCCCTCGGGCCCTTACCCCGATCATCTATACTTGTACACGGGCACCGTCAATTCGTTCCAGTACGCAGCCACGCGGCCGCTGCAGTGGCCGCCTGGAACGGTAGGGCGCTACCACAATAGCGATCCGGTGCTGGTCAATTACCTCATTCGTCTGGCGGTCGAGAAGCGCGGCGAGGAATACCTCTCGTTCCCGCAGCGCGCGCTGTTCGACAAGATTGGCATCCGGACGATGGTCATTGAGACGGACCCATTCGGCAACTTTCTGACTCAGGGATACGATCTCATGTCGGCACGCGACTGGGCGCGTCTCGGCAACCTCTATCTGCAGGACGGCGTGTGGAACAGCCAGCGGATACTGCCCGAGGGGTACGTCAAGTTCGTGAGCAAGGTGGCGCCGGCCTGGGAAGCCGACAAGCGTCCCATTTACGGCGGCTTCTTCTGGATAAACGGCGACGGCACGTTTCCGGTTCCCAAGGAGGCATACTACATGGCTGGGGCCGGTGGCCAGACCACGCTGATCATCCCGTCCCACGAGCTGGTCGTCGTGCGCCTTGGACATTTCAAGGGCAGTATGGCGGGCTCGACCGGTTTCAAGAAGGCACTCAGGCTTCTGATGGAAGCGGTACCGCGACAGAACTGAGGCGAATCGAGGGTTCTGGTGCCTCACTTGAATCCTTGGGGTGCTCTTACTGGAAAAATGCATAGCTTTCACCTTTACATCCAGAAAGTGTGTCGCTAGACTTCGGAGACTGCAAAGAAAGCAAGCACTCGTCAGCCGTTGACCGATAGCAGGCTGCGGAAGAAATGACGAGTCGCTGTTTTCTCAACATCCCGATAGGGCAGCATGGAACAGACAAAGGGAATTGTGCTAGCGGGGGGTACGGGCTCGCGGATGCTCCCACTCACCCGCGTAACGAACAAGCACTTGCTGCCGGTGTACGACCGTCCCATGATTTTCTATCCCATCCAGACCCTTGTAAACGCCGGCATTCGCGACATCCTGATCGTGACCGGAGGGCAGCATGCCGGGGAGTTCCTCCGGCTGCTCTCGGATGGGAAAGACTTTGGACTGGCGCATCTTAACTACACTTATCAGGAGGGCGAGGGAGGCATCGCACATGCGCTTCGGCTAGCCGAGCATTTCGCGCAGGGGAAAAAGGTTTGTGTGATTCTTGGCGATAACATCATCGAGGGGAACATCCTGGCGGCGAAGGAACAATTTGAGCAGCAAGAGCAGGGCGCGCACATCATTCTGAAAGAGGTGCCCGATCCTGAGCGCTTTGGCTGTCCCGAAATCGTGGAAGGCCGCGTCGTACGCATCGAGGAAAAGCCGAAGATCCCCAAGTCACGCTATGCGGTAACCGGGATCTACTTTTACGACGCTACGGTCTTTGAAAAGACGCGGCGGTTGCGACCGAGTTTGCGCGGAGAACTGGAAATCACCGACGTCAACAACATGTATCTCGAGGAGGGAGCGCTCACGTCCAGCATCCTCGAAGGTTGGTGGACCGATGCCGGGACCTTTCAGTCGCTTCGCCAGGCGACGAATCTGGTGGCAGGGACCAGAGTAGAAAAATCATTGGGAACAACTGCCCCAGGGGGTCGAGTGAAAGAGCTGCCGGCGCGGCAAAAGGGGCAAGGATGAATCCCCAACTCCCCCGGCGGTGCAAGCTCCTCTCTCGACCACCCGGCCCGGGGATTCACCATCAGCCGCAGATCAAGATTGTGTAGTCGTATCTTGAATTCCCGCGGGTGCAACGAAAAAGTCACACGTTAGAGATGCGCCACTGGGGTAAGAGGGAGTAGATGTGAGGCTGCTGGTGACGGGCGGTGCAGGATTCATCGGATCGAATTTCATTCGCTCCATCCTTGCGCACCGCAAGGGAACGGAAGTGGTTAACCTCGATAAGCTGACCTACGCGGGTAATCTGGAAAACCTCGCTGATGTGGTTGGCCATCCCGGCTACAGGTTTATCCAGGCCGATATTGGCGATGCCCGGGCCGTGCAGGAAGTGTTGGCCGCGGGCTTCGATGCGGTTGTCAACTTCGCCGCGGAAACCCACGTGGATCGGAGCATTGAAGACGCGTCCCGCTTTGTCACCACGAACATCGTAGGGACCCATCTGCTGCTGGAATCTGCGCGTGAGCACCGTGTGCCTCTTTTTATCCAAATCAGCACCGATGAGGTGTACGGAAGCGCCGCGCCCGCGCAAAATTTCCGAGAAGACGCTCCCCTCAATCCCGGCAGCCCCTATGCGGCGAGCAAGGCAGCTGCCGATCTGCTCGTACGTTCCTACGTCAACACATACGGCTTCCCTGCCATCGTCCTGCGCTGTACGAACAATTATGGCCCCTACCAATTCCCCGAAAAGTTCATCCCCTTGATGATCGCTAACGCCCTCGAGGATAAACCACTCCCTGTGTATGGAGACGGGTTGCACGAACGCGACTGGCTCTACGTTGAAGATTACTGCCTGCTGATCGAACTTGTGCTGGAGCGCGGCAAGCCCGGCGAAATCTACAATGCTTCCTCGGGACGGCAAATGCCTAATCGGAGAGCAGCGGAAAGGATTCTGGAGCTACTCGGAAAGCCAAGTTCATTGATCCGGTCCGTGGAAGACCGCCGCGGACACGACCGGCGGTACGCGATCGACAGCACGAAGAGCGGGCTGGCGTTTGGCTGGGAACCCCGGGTGACTTTTGAAGAAGGTATACGAAGAACGATCGATTGGTACAAGACAAATACAGCGTGGCTGAAACGAGCCCTATCCAAACAGCACCGTGAAGACGACCATGGCGGCTACTCAACGCGCTCAAAAACTCCAAAGAGCGTTCTCAGAGGAGCGCGCTGACCGGGAAGGAAGAAGTTCGCATCACAAATTCTGCTTCTGGTGTTCGTGCAAGTATTCCGCCAGGGCTTCTTGCCAGGGCCGGAAATCGGGAAATCCCGCCTTGCGGAGTGCGGCATTGTCGAGGACGGAATATGGTGGACGGGGCGCTTTTGCCCCGAAGGTTTCGCTGGTGGTTGGGCTAAGATGAGGCGAAATGCGCGTTTGACGGAAAATTTCGCGCGCGAATTCGTACCAGGAGCATTCGCCGAGGTTCGTCATGTGGTAGAGCCCGTAGTTTTCAGTGCGGATGAGTGCCGAGAGTTTCTCGGCAAGGTCACGGGTGCTCGTCGGTGTGCTGACTTGGTCAGAAACCACGCGAATCAGGTTTCCTTCCTGCGCGAGGCGAAGCATCGTTTGCACAAAGTT
>QHYU01000204.1 GCA_003224235.1 Acidobacteriota bacterium | reverse complement strand
GGTCGTCGCGCTGCACCGGATACTTCAGCCAGCGGTCCTCGCCGGTTTTCAGATCGCGAAGGCGCAGCCCCGTCTCGGTTTCATAGCGCGTGGCGTAAACCATCTTGATGCCGTCGGGCGAGACCACCGGCCGCACCGCGCTCCCCAGTGCCTGGGTGAGGATATCTTCTTCGCCGGTTCGGCGATCGCGCCGGGCGATCTGCCACATCGGAAACTGGGCGTTGTACTGGAAGCCTCCGAGCTTTCGTGCGTAGTAAAGATAGCGGCCGTCAAGGGACACGCTCACGCCCATCGCGTTGTGCCGCTGCGGGCCCGGTGTCTTAGGTTCCGGCTTGGCCTTGGTGATCTGCACGCCCGAACCGCCCTGGACGTGATACATCCACAGCTCGTAGGTCCGCAGCGCCCAGCCGGAGCGGGAAACGATCACGTATTGCCCGTCGGGGGTCCAGGCGGGAGAGGCGAACTCGGATGAGGTGTCCTTGCTCAGTTGCTTGGGGTCGGTGCCGTCGGCCTTTATGATCCAGACGTTTTCCGAACCCTCGCGGTCGCTCAGGAACGCGATCCACTTCCCGTCCGGGGAGTAACGCGGCTGGCTGTCAAAGGCCAAGCCACTGGTAAGGTGCTTGGCTGCGCCGCCCTCGATGGGCAGTGTGTAGAGGTCTCCCAGCAGCTCGAAGACAATCGTCCTGCCGTCGGGCGAAACATCGAGCGAGAGCCACGTCGCCTCGTCGGTGGTGAACTCGATCTTTCGCTCCGGCTTGAGGGTCAGGCCCTTCTTCTTTTCCTCTTTCTTTGCTTCCTTCTTCTCCTCTTTTTTCTCGGCCGGCTTAGGCGGCTCCTGGGGCTGTGCGACCGGCGCCCACAGGAGCCCAACTAAAACCGAGCCGATAACCCTCTGCAGCGCACTGTTCGTGGACACTATTTTCCCCCTCACTTTGCGAATGTCTTGTCTGCGAATCTCCTTCGGCGATGAAAAAGGTGCAACATGCCATTCCGGCCGTGCGGGCGTTCCCCTTCCGGTGCCGCCACGGTGATGTGCGGGATGCCCGCCTCGTTCATCTGTTTGTTCAGGGCCGCCAGGTCTTCGTCCACCAACTTCCTGAGCCGCTCGCTGGCTTCGCCGAGCAGCCGTGAAACCGCGCCCAGTTCCTCGGCCTGCTGCGAAGTCGGAGCCGCGCTGTAGCCCTCGATGGCTCCCATTAAGCGGTTCACGCGCTGGGAAAACGGCGGTGGGGTATAGGCGAGCGGCGGTCCGGCATTGCCTAGAAACTCCGGTGGTGGGGCCACGAATCTGCCGTGAATCTCTTCGACCTGCTTCGAGAGCGCCTCGGCCGCCTTCTGAATGTTCTCCGGAATCTTCGGCGAGCCGGGCTTCTTCCACGACTCCATGGCGGCAGACAGCGAGGTTTTCAAGCCCACGATAGTCTTCTGGCCGCGATCAGCCGTCTTGGCAAGCTCGTAGAGTTGCATCAGCGCCTGGTGTCGCGCCGCGCGGTCGGCGGCGGACATATTGATGCGCGGGTCTTCTTCGACGCGCACCGGCTTCGCTACCTCGCCCTTCTCCACGCTGACCTTCACGGTGTACTCGCCAGGCTCGACCATCGGGCCGCGCGGGCCAAAGCCGAAGCCCAAGGCCATGGCCTCGCGCTGCTCCTCGGTGGGTTCAGCCGGCGCGGTGTAGCGGAGGTCCCAGTTGACGCGGTGGATGCCTGCCTCCTTCTTTCCTTGGAGTTCGCGGATCAGCTTGCCTTCCTTATCGAGGATGGAAATCGTCAGCTTCGCCTTGTCGTCCAGCTTGGACTTCAGCGAGTAGGTGATGAGCGCCCCATAGGGCGGATTCTTGGCGACGAAAAACTTGTGGCCGGTGTTGCCCTTGTGCCCGTAGATGCGCCACGCCGTAGCGGGTCGCATGTCGAATAGGTGTACGTCGGCGGCCAGCGATTTGGAATCGAGCTGCTCGAGCGGGGTGATGTCGTCGAGTACCCAGATCGACCGCCCGTGCGTGCCCAAGATCAGGTCGTTCTCGCGTGGATGGATGACGATGTCGTCCACGGGCACAGTGGGCAGATTCATCTTGAGCGCGGTCCAATTCGCGCCGCGGTCAAAGGAAATGTAGGCGCCGTACTCGGTGCCGGCAAACAGCAAGCTCGGGTTGCGCGGGTGCTCGCGCAGCACGTGCATCGTGCCGCTGCTGGCGGGGATGCCGCCCGAAATCGCTTTCCACGTCTCGCCGTAGTCGGTGGTCATGAAGAGGTACACGTTGAAGTCGTTGCTGCGGTGACCGTCAAATGCCACGTAGGCGGTCCCTTCCGCATAGCGCGAGGCTGCCACGCGGCTCACGTAGGTGCCCTTGGGCACGCCCGGCACGCGCTCCGCGACATTTTTCCAGGTCTTGCCGGCGTCGCGGGTCACTTGCAGGTTGCCGTCGTCGGTGCCCACCCAGAGCACCGGGGACGTCAGCGGCGATTCGCTGACTGTCGTGATGCACGGATACTGCTGCACGCCGTCGTGGCGCGAGAGCGTATCCTTGTCGGGCGCTTTGCCCATGATGGGCAGCTTATCGCGCTCGACACCGGTGGTCAGGTCGCCGCCCAGCTTCGTCCAGGTGTCGCCGCGGTCTGTGGACTTAAAAAGGAAGTTCCCGCCGTAGTAAATCGTCCTCGGGTCGTGCGCCGAAATGACGATGGGGGAGTTCCACTGGAAGCGGTAACGCGGCTCGCCCTCTTTCTCCATCGGGCGGATATTGCGCGACTCGTTGGTGCGCAGGTCGCGCCGCACCACATTGCCGTCCTGCGATTCGGCGTAAACTGTTGTCGGTTCGGCGGGATCGATCTGCGCGTAGAAACCATCCCCACCGTCCACGCGGTACCAGTCTTCGTTGGTGATGCCCTGCTGGAACCAGGTCGCGCTCGGCCCGCACCAACTGCCGTTGTCCTGCAAGCCGCCGCAGATGTAGTACGGCCGGCGCATGTCTGCGCCAAGCTCGTAGAACTGCCCGAGCGCCACCGAGTTGACGTATTCCCAAGTGCGTCCGCCATCATAGCTCCAGTGAATGCCGCCGTCGCTGCCCGCGATCATGTGGCCGGAATTCGCGGGGTTGATCCACATGGCGTGATAATCGCCATGGATGCGCGTCACGCGATTGGTGACGAACGTCTTCCCCCCATCCTCGGAGTAATACATCGGCGCGCCCATCACCCAGATGCGCAGGTCGTTGTTGGGATCGATTACGATCTGGCTGTAGTAGGAGGGGCGCGGATCGGTGTCCGACATCTTCTTCCAACTCTCGCCTTTGTCCTCGCTGCGGAAGACGCCGCCCTTAGAGTGCTGCACGACGGCATAAACGATGTTGGGGTTGCGGCGATAAATGCTGATGCCAATGCGGCCGACGTCGCCGCCCTCCGCGTACGGCAGCCCCTTGGTGAGTTTCTGCCAGGTGGCGCCGCCGTCGGTGCTCTTGTAGATCGCGCCGGAAGGCCCGCCGCCGTTGAAGCCGTAGGCCGTGCGGCGACGCTGGTAGGCGGCCGCATAGAGTGTGTCGGGGCTTTGCGGATCCATCGCCAGGTCCACTACGCCCGTGTCCTCATTGATGAAAAGCGACTGCGTCCAAGTCTTACCGCCGTCAGTGGTCTTGTAAACGCCACGCTCCTTGTTTGGACCCCACAGGTGCCCCAGCGCCGCTACGTGCACCACGTTCGGGTTGGCGGGATGAATCGCGATGCGGCCGATGTGATGCGAGTCCCTGAGCCCCATGTTCGCCCACGTTTTCCCGGCGTCAGTGGACTTATAGACCCCGTTGCCCCACGACGAGCTCTGCCGGTTGTTCGGCTCGCCCGTGCCCACCCACACGATCGCTGGGTCCGAGGGCGCCACCGTCACATCCCCGATGGTCGAGACCCCCTCGTTGTCAAACATCGGCTCCCACGTGGTGCCGGCGTTGGTGGTCTTCCAGACGCCGCCCGAGGCTGTGCCCACGTACACCGTGCTGGGATTGGACTCGACCACGGCGAAATCGTCGATTCGCCCGCCCATGATGGCCGGGCCCAGCTCGCGCCACTGCAGGTCCTTTAACAGCGCGCCATAATCCAGCTTCTCCGCGGCAGGCGCGGCGGCAGCGGGCGGCTGTTCTTTGGCCGCTTTGTTCGACTTGGCAGACTTGCTCTGGCCCCTGGCGACGCCGGGGGCCAAAGCTGCGCTCAGTGCCAGCGCGAAAAGGACCAGGACACGGGGACGTTGGAAAGAAAAACTCATCGGTTTCCTCGCTCAACATTAGAATCGCGCTGTCCGACCCCCGGCTCCCCCAGAGACGAAGCCCGCGCCACTCGGTTCAGCGGGGCGCGATGCTATTTCTACTGCGCCAGAATTGCAACTACTACAATAAAGGGATGAGATCGGGTACCGCAGGGCAAGGACATAGCCCGGACCCGTGCGATTACTGTGGTCTTTCTTCATTCGATATGTAGAGTGGAAGCTGATCTGGGAATTCGCTAGGAAGTGAAATCGAGGGCCCAAATGCAACGAAAAACAATGCCTAGCCAAAGAGTGGTTTGCCGATGACCCGCGAACGCTTCATCCGGCTGGTCGAGGAAGCATTGGACTCGCTTCCCGCGAAGTTCCGCGCGCGCGTTAAGAACCTCGCTGTTGTGATCGAAAATAAGCCCCCCGGCCAGGACGCGGCCGAGGAAGACCTGCTGATGGGCGTCTTCCAGGGCGTGCCGACGACGGAGAAAAGTGTGTGGGACACCGCAGCGGGGCCCGACCGCATCGTGCTCTACCAGAAGAATATCGAAGCCGCCTGTTCCACCGATGACGAAGTGCGCGAAGAGGTTCGCCTGACTGTGCTTCACGAGCTAGGCCACTACTTTGGAATGACCGAAGATCAACTCGAGGACGTCTGACGCGCCGCCGTATCTGAGTCGGGGCCGGTGCGAGGAACCTCTTCGCACGGGCAAGTTTGTATCCCGGTCCGGAGCCGGAGCCCGCCGCGGCGGGCTCGGGATGATGGCGGGGGTGCCGGCGCTACACGCCCAGGTCGGGGAGGTTCCCCAGCGCGTCGTTGAATCGGTTCGTAAAATTGGCCGCACAGATCACCAGCGTCAGCTCGACGATCTGCCCTTCATCGTAATACTTGCGCAACTCCTCGAGCGTGCCGCCGCGGATGGCCGCCGCGCCGCGGGTGACGCGCTCCGCGTAGAGGATGGTGGCTTTCTCTTTCTCGTCAAAGTGCGGGCTGCGCTGATAGAACTGCAGCGCCGCGATCTGCTCGTCGGTAATGCCGATTCGCTTCGCCGAAGCGATGTGAGCGCGTGTTCAATACTCGCACCCGTTCACCAGCGCTGTCTTCAGATAGGCCAGCTCCTTGTAGCGCGGCTCGACGGTGCCGCCGCTGATGATGGCGCTGTAGAGGGGCAGAAATTTTTGGAGCACCTCGGGCCGGTGCGCCATCGCGGCGAAAAAGTTCGGCATCCTGCCGAACCTTTTGGTCATCCCCTCGTAGGTATCGTGCAGCTCAGGTGGGGCCTTTTCCTTCGGCAACGGATTCACTACAGCCATAAATACCTCCTAACGCGAGCATCGCTGGCGAGTCACAGTAATCCAACCCCGGCAGTCTATACCACCGCTGGCCCTGCGGGAACCCCGCCCGCTTCGTTCTGCATGTACCGCCCAGGGTCTGGCTGACGATTCGGCCTCACGCCGCGAGGCGCGACACAAGGCAGTCGTTAGAGGTTGGCGGGGTCCTCGGGTCAGGCGAACCGTTCCCGCCTAATACCCGCTAGGCGACCTAATGGTCCGGCGCCCTTGACAACACCCTGGGTTGAATCAGAATTAAGATAAATGGCAATTTCCTCAGAGACTTAGCTAGTATCGGCCTTTCGACTGTAAGCATCGGCAAGAGCTATGGGCTCTCCTCGGTATCCCGTGTGCTGCCCCCTCCTGTCCCTTCCTGACCGCTCTTACCCCTTGCTAGAGATTGCTCTCAAAGCGCAGATTTGACCAAAGAGCATTCGCAAACCATGCTCCCGGGCTTTGCCCATAGCAGTCTGGGTGAAAACGGCATCAATCCCCGCTCCTCGGCTCAGAGGTCCTTAAGACGAACAGTTGCGGCGTCGAAAGGTGATTCTGTGAGAGATGGGACAGCGCTGGTGACAGGGGTCGGTGGGCCCGCCGGGCGTGCTGTTTCCAATTATCTCGTGGAAAAGGGCATCAGAGTTGTGCGTGCAGATATGCGGCGCCTAGAAGACGCATGCGACTTTCGATTGCTTCCTCCGGCGTCCGATTTGCAGTTCATAGGCGCCCTTACACACCTCCTCGACCAAGAAGACATCGGACTCTTGGTTCCAACTGTCACGGAAGAACTCCCCAAGGTGGCTCAACAACGGGAAGAAATCCGACGCAAAGGTTGTGCCGTATTCATCTCTCCCGTCGAGGTAGTTTGGACTGCAAATGATAAGTGGCAGACCGCAATTGCCCTTCTAAGGGAGGGGATCGCTGTTCCTCAATCGTATTGTGGCAGCTCCAAGAAGGAGCTTCTGGAGACGATCCCTTTCCCGATCCTGTCCAAACCCCGTGTTGGCAGAGGAGGAAGAGGAATCTTAGTTCACAAGCACGAGGGAGAACTCCCGGATCTCATTTCGGCGGACCGGGTGTACCAGGAATTTCTTCCGGGGGAGGAATACGACGCCAATCTCTTCGCTAAGCCGCAAGGCAACACCATTGCAGTTGTCCTGAGAAAGACTGCACTGAAAGATGGGATCGTTGGCAATGCGTTGGAAGTAGAGAGGGTTGAAGAGAAGGAAGTCGCTGAACTGGCCAGCAGGGCGGTGCGTGCTCTCGCGCTCGAAGGACCTATCGATATCGACATCCGGCGCGGTAGTAATGGCCAGCCTGCAATTCTTGAAATTAATGCGCGGGTCGGCGCCAATGTGCGATCCGCAGAAGATGTCTTAGTCGCAATGATAAACACTTGGAGGAGCCAAAGCTGATGCGTGTGCGCGCGGTTATCTTAGTTTTCTTCTGGTTCAGCCAGATAGGATGGTGTGCGGAAGATAGTTTGCGTGACGCAGCCCAGCTCTTGGACGCGGGAAGGAGCAGAGAAGCGGAGGGAATGCTGCATCGTCTGCTTGACCACGATCCGCAAAACGGGGAGGCACGGCAACTCTTGGGGGATCTGTTCCGAAAGGATGGCAAAGGACCAGAGGCCGAACGAGAGTACCGCCGCGCTCTCGATTTGGGACGCCGGGATCCGGAACTCTTCAAGAGTCTCGCCACAGTGCAGAAGTGGCAGCGTCATTACTCCGCCGCCCTTTCCTCCTACCGCGAAGCGCTGCGGCTTGCTCCCCTTGACAGCGAAGCAAGGGATGAACTCGAGGATCTCCAGTACAGACGAGGACTCAGCTTGTTCGGCGCCGTGGGCGGTTCGGAAACGGACTTTACCGAGAAAGGCTGGCAAACCGAGCTTGTCTATGGAGGCATCGACCGGGTGAACGCTACGGTCGGGGCCTCCTATGCGGATAAGTTTTTCTATACTAGGCAGTCGAATTACGGGAGTGCGTATTTCTTTCTTTCTCCCAGCCGCTACATCCAAGTGAACCTTGGACAAAAGAGATACAATTACCCGGTTGCCACGAACCCCACCCCAGACGCGAATGCGTACAGGAATGTCCCCAGCATTGAAGTCGAAGTCGGTGGCAATCTGCACCCAAACTTGAGAGCCAGTCTGGCATACGAGTATTTCCGGCCGAATTTTTTCTTCGGACCCAGCTTCCATGCCAACAATCATAAGTTAAGCGGCGAACTTTCTTACCAGACATCTTGGAAGCCGCTCCGCCTGCGTCTGTTGACCGCAGTCCTTCGAGATCCCGATCCAAATGGAACCGTAGTGGACCGGGTGAATCGGAGAGTCTCTGTGGTCTACGGCACTCAATACCTCGTCGGGGGCGGAGCTAATTTTTCATTTCCCCGGTTTGAAGCAGAACTGCTCGTGCTACCCAACCGCGACCTGGATCGCAGCGCCGATTACTCGTTTCTGGGGGCGTTCAGTGTGCAAGTCGCACGCCACTTCAAGATAAGAAACGGCTATATCTTTGACCATTATTCAACACAGAGCGTCTTCACTCGGAAAACGGCGCACGTCTATAATGCGGGGTTTTCGTGGAACGCGACGCGCTGGCTCGAGCTTTCCGCTGGAGGAAAAACGATCCGCCGTCCGGTGAGAAACGATCAAGCCGCCTATGTAGCGGCCACCTTTAGAGTTCCCGTTCGATGAAAACCGTTGTTCTGGTATTAACTGTTCTGGCCTTTGCCCTGCTCGCCCGGCCTTCGGGTGCGTTTGCCCAAAGCGAGGAGGCTCTACGGCAGGCAATCGAAAAGGAGCCGCGAACCCCGGCCTACCACAAGGCGCTTGCTAAACTCTACAGCCGCAAGGGCGCTTACCTTGAAGCAATCCGCGAGTATGAGAGTGCGCTTGCTCTGGTTCCTTCTGACGCCGATGCGCGACGGCACCTGGCCGAGCTTTTCGGCTGGACTCGGAACTTTGACCGTTCCATTGTTACCTACCAAGAACTCATTGCCGTTCATCCGGAAAACCTGCAAGCTAGGATTGGGCTGGCACAGG
>QHYU01000157.1 GCA_003224235.1 Acidobacteriota bacterium | reverse complement strand
CGATGTAGCCATCCACGAAGCTGGGCAACCAGACCGCCTCGTCCACCTTTGTCTGCTCCAGATGAAACAGGAACTTTCGCACCGAGGCTAGCATCCCGCCCCAAGCCGACACGTTCTCCGCCAAGTGCAAGTCCGCTCGGCTGATTTCGTAGTCCTGTTCGTCAATCCACACCTTGCCGGAGAGCTTGTTCAAGAGCCGGTCGAGCTTACGTTTGACGGGCAGGTCAGCACTTTTGGGCTGGAAGCTCAGCACAAACGCCGGGCGGCCGTTCACCCGCTCGCGTCCGGTCAGATCGAACTGATACTTGCTCACCAGCTCCTCATTGAGTTCCAACTCTGTATCTTCCCTCCTGCCCTGCGCCCTCTTTCGCCTTCGCTCCGCCAGTCCCTCCCGGAATTTCCGCTCACGCTCTTGCTCGACTCTCTCTTCTTTGTCGGAAAGCGGCTTCCCGTCTTTCAGGATGAGGCGGGCATAGGGTTGGCCGTCGATGGGGAACACCTGGCTGACGCGTTCTTCGCGCTTTTTCACATTCTCACTGGAGTCGAGTTCCTCGAGGGTGCCGCGCTGCGTGTACGTGTACTTGGCCTCGAACTTGCGTTCCTCGGACCACTTGGCGCGCTCGATGGTTTTCTTGAGGATGTCTTCCGTTCTCGGCGAACCATTTTTCTCTTCAGCGCAAATGGCTGCTGGCGCGAAGAGAAAAAAACTGGTAGCGAAGCCGGCCACCCCGAACCACGCTGCGCTCCGCTCAAACAGGGACGGGCGTGGAACTGCTCCCGAGTTGTGCCATCTGGCTGGCATGAGCTTCAAGACAGTAGCCGCCTCAAGAGAGTTGCGTTGGATCAAACGCCTGGACCCGCCGGCCTAGCGGCTGACTCCCCGGCCGATCGGTTGGCGGAGCGCGGCCCGGTCAAGGTTTTCCCGCAGGTTCATCAGGGTGAGGAACGTGTTCAGCACCCGCGCCTTCACCTCATCCGGCAAGTGCAGGCCGCTGGTGGCCACCCGCGCCAGCATCTCGCCATGGTCGGCGACGTACTTCATGATCTCCACCTGCCGCGCGTGAGGGGTCCTGCCCAGCACGGTCTCGCGGCGCATCTCGTGGCACGACTGCTCCACGTTCACCATGAAGTGGTGCAGGCACAGATGCTCCGCTTCCAGTGCCGCAGGCACCTCAGTCTTGCAGCCGGGTGCTCGACACGAGCTTTGCATAACAGTCATCAAGCTGTCCTTCCGATTGTTAGCATTAGCGGCTTGACAAATCCACTCCACCCGCCGGCAATGACGCGAATCTGCAACCAAGCCTTTCGGCCAGGGAGGGCAGGCCGGGGACAGGTTTCGGAGGTGAGGGGTCGAGTGTGAAGACTGAGAGCCCAGGGTGAGGTTAGGGTCAAGGATCAGGAACAAGGCAGTGGGTTTCACTTTTTCCTCGCCGCTGGTCACCTCACACTGGCCGCTCGCTCGCGGCCATTTCTCCCTAGGGCTCTGGTCACATGCGACTTTGACTGCTGACTAGCGACTCTGCCTACACCACTGCGAGCGCCGCTTCGAGGTCCGCGATGATGTCTTGCCAATCCTCGAGGCCCAACGAGAGCCGGATGCCGCCGGGCTGCAGGCCGCTCTTGATCTTATCCTCCTCGGGCACCGTGGCGTGCGTCATCGAAAACGGATTCTCGATCAGGGTCTTGATTTGGCCCAGGCTGACGGCGAGCGTGATCGTGTAGGCGTGCTCGGCGACGAAGTCCACGAAGCGCTCGCCGGCCATGGCGCCGCTGCCGTTGCAGCTTTTCAACTCGAAATAGAGCAGGCTTCCGGGAGCGAACTTGCCGTCGTAGCCCACCATCTGCCGGCGCGCCAGCTCGGCCTGGGGGAAATTCGGCAGCCCCGGATAGACCACGCGCGCCACCTTGGGCTGCTTGAGCAGGAAGTTCGCCACCATCATC
This sequence comes from Acidobacteriota bacterium, assembly GCA_003224235.1. GTDB lineage: Bacteria > Acidobacteriota > Terriglobia > Acidiferrales > UBA7541 > QHYU01. The sequence continues at coordinate 27,021 of QHYU01000157.1, read as the reverse complement.
GCCCCCTTCTGCTGGTTGACCATGCGCGTCGCGAGCGTCGGCAGACCGTAGACCAGGATCGGCCAGGCATTCTTGGGCGAAAGTACCCCGCCGAAATCCTTGCGATAGAGCATCAGCAAATTATAGAAGCGGTTCGATCCGATCACCGCGCCGCCCATATCGGTCCCAAAGCCGCCGATGTCTTTGGTCAGGCTGTGCACTACCAGGTCAACGCCGAACTCGAGCGGCCGCTGGCAATACGGCGTGGCGAAGGTGTTATCCACCACGATCCGGATTTGCTCGGGCTCGGGGCGGCTGGCGTTCAACTGGTCAACCACCTTGCGCACCGCGGCCATATCAATCAGCTCCATCGTGGGGTTCACCGGGGTCTCGAAATAAACCACTCGGCAATCTCTGGTGGCCGCCCCGGCGATGCACTCGGGATTGGTCAGGTCGCAGAATTCGGTGCGCACGCCGAAGCGCGGCAGCCAGTTGGTCAACAGGCTGTGCGTTGAGCCGTAGAGCACGCGGTGCGCCACGATCTGATGTCCGCTCGAAACCAGCGCGCAGATTGCCGCGCTGATTGCCGCCATGCCGGTCGAGAATGTCACCCCCATTTCGCCGCCCTCGGCCGCGGCCAGGTTTTCTTCCAGCATGCTGCGGGACGGCTCGTCCAGCCGGTCGTAGATGTAGATCGGCGCGCGCTGCGCCTGTGGAGAGCCAAATTCAACGAAGCCCTGCACGCCGCGGTGCACGGACTTTAGGCGAAACGTGGTGGAACTCGATTGCGGCGGCACCACGTGGTGGTCGTAGTCCCAGCGCCCGGTGGCAAAGCTGCCGTGGATCAGGCGCGTGCGCAGGCGATATTGTTCGCGCGGCTTGCGCGGCTCGTGCTCATTGCTCATTGGAGTTCTCCTTCGGCTTGGCTCAGGACAGGTCCTCGAATTGAAGCTCGACTCCGCGGGCGGTGGGCCCCGCCAGCAGCGGGTGAAAGGGGCGCCGCCCCTCAAGTTACCACGACTTCAGCGTGGGGTTGCGGATTGTGGGTGGGATGTGCCTCTTGTTGAAAGCGACACGGCTTGCAACGCTCTCGTTCCGGGCGTTCCGCTTCGAGAGCGCCTGTGCTAGACTGTTGCAGCAAAGGCCCGGGCGTTGCGGGAGTCCCGCCGCAATGAGCGACGCATCTGCAAATTCTTGCCAAATGAGGCGGTCCCATGTCTGGACATTCTAAATGGGCAACCATTAAGCACAAGAAGGCAGCGACCGACGCCAAGCGCGGCCGCGTGTTCACCAAGCTGATCCGCGAAATCACGATTGCTGCGCGCGTGGGGGGAGGCGACGCGATAGCGAACCCGCGCCTGCGCACCGCCGTCGCTGCGGCCAAGAATGAGAACATGCCCAACGAAAACATCGAGCGCGCCATCCAGCGCGGCACCGGGCAGCTTGAGGGTGAACAGTACGAAGAGGTGATGTTCGAGGGATACGGCCCCGGAGGCGTGGGGATGCTGGTGCACGTGGTCACCAGCAACCGCAACCGCGTCGTGAGCGAGATCCGCCACGTGATGGGCAAAAACGGCGGCAACCTGGCCGAAGCCGGCGCCGTGGGATGGATGTTCCATCGCAAAGGCGACATTGCCGTGCCCAAGGAGCAGGCCAACGAGGACAAACTGCTCAGCATCGTGCTCGACGCCGGCGCCGAAGACCTGCGCGACGACGGCTCGGCCTGGGAAGTGATTACCCCGCCCGAGGCCTTTGAAGCGGTGCGCGACGCCCTGACCAAAGCCGGCATCAAGCCCTCCTCGGCGACCCTGGGCATGGTGCCGCAGAACTACGTCAAGCTGACCGGCGCCCAAGCGCAGCAAATGATCCGGTTGGTCGAGGCGCTCGAGGAGCACGACGACGTCCAGCAGGTCTTCGCTAATTTCGATATCGACGAAAAAGAGATTCAGGCCGAGGTGGCCTGATTAGTTGCCTGCCCCACATCGGCGGGGCCTTCTCAGCGCCCGCTTGGCGCGTTCAATTCCGCTGGTACTCATCCTCTGCTTCTGCCTTTCCCGAGCCGAACGAAAAGATGACAGAGCCCAACCGCGGGTGTCGCCTCATTCGGCTTTCGCCTGAAAAAACACTACCCAAGCTTTTTTGTCTCAACGTAAACTAAGCGCGCGATTCCGAGTCGAAGATGCGTTCCCGATGACGCTTGCAACCCGTAAGGACGGCAGACCCGCGCATCTGGCTGAGCGCAACGTGCCGCGGAAAACGATGCGCGTTCTCGGGATCGATCCTGCTGCCGCGGGGCCGACGGGCTACGGCGTGGTGGAAACCGACGGCCGCAACTGCTGGATGCTCCGCTTCGGCGCGCTGCCAGCTTTGGCGAAGAATCGCCGCGACGATTTTCCCGCGCGGCTGCGGCAGATCCACGGGCTCGTCGCCCGACTGATCGACGAATTCTCGCCGGATAGCGTAGCCTTGGAATCGGTCTTTACGGCGCTTAATATGAAGACGGCGCTAAAGCTGGCGGAGGTGCGGGGCGTGGTCCTGCTGGCCGCGGCGCAGAGCAACATTCCGGTGTACAGCTATTCCCCGCGCGCGGTGAAGTTGCTCGTGGCCGGTTATGGCCACGCCGGCAAGCAACAAATGCAACTGATGGTGCGCGCGCGGCTGGGCATGAGCGAAACGCCGGGGCCTGCCGACGCCGCCGACGCCCTGGCTGTCGCGCTCTGCCATATCCAGACGGCGCAGTCTCAGGCCCGCTTCGCTGCAGCAGGGGCCACCCCTGCGGGGTCGCCGCAAGCCGGCCGGGCACAGACGCATCCGGGAATATCCGCGGCGCGCAACCGGCCGGCTGCTGGCCGCATCCTCACCTGATGATGCGCCGCCGGGGCAATTTCGTACTGCGACTGGTTTTTCCTCTGCTTCTCTTGCCTTCCCTGCATCCCTTGTTTGTTTCGGCTCCCGAAACGGCCACGCTCACTTATCGCCGCGTGTTCAAATCGAGTTCGCCGGAGTTCATCGAGATCAAGCTGAACGAGAATGGCGGGGCGAGCTACGATATCCGCCAGCTCGATGAGCCTCCGTACCCGCAGCCGCTGGAAATTGGCGCGCCGCTGCGGTCTAAGACCTTCGAGCTCGCTGCGCAACTCAATTATTTCCGCGATCTGCAACTCGATATCCGGCGGCGCATCGCCAATCTCGGCGAGAAGACCTTTCGCTACGAGCGTGGCGGGCAGGCCAACGAGGTCAGCTTCAACTACACCCTGAACGCCACAGCCAACCAGTTGATGCAAATCTTCGAAGGTCTGGCGCGGCAGCAGGAGCATCTGATCAAGCTCCAGCGCCGCATGAAGTACGACCGCCTGGGCGTGAATGAGGCCCTGCTGCAGTTTGAGTCCGACCTGAACCGCAAGATTCTTCCCGAGCCGGAGCGCTTGCTGCCCACGCTTGAGCAGATCGCCAACGATTCCCGCTTCGTTGAAATCGCCCGCCAGCGCGCACGCACCCTGGCCGAGCGCATCCGCAACGCGCCGTAGCTTTGATCTCTACAGCGGCGGATGGCTACGCCGGGCTAGGTTTGCGGCTCTCCACGGGCTTGCAGGAGCGTCCGCCGCGGCGGAGCAGGAATCCGCTTGACGCCGGGGGTCAATGGCGCGACCATTGAGCTGTAGAAGGCGGCAACCTCTCCGCCCCGAGCGCCATCCAATACTTAGATAGGGATCGTCCCCGAAAGGGGGGTATCATGAACCTCCGCCACCTTGGTTTTCTGATTCTTTTAGGAGCAGCGAGCTTTGCCCTTGCGACTGTGTCTCCCGCCTCGGCCGCCACGCCTCCGTATGACTACAGTCATGCGCGTGTGGTGCGGCTAAGCTTGGTAGAAGGCGACGTCCAAGTCTCTCGCCCGCGTGCGCAAGACAACGACGACCAGGGCAATGGCGAAACCTGGGAACAAGCCCTGCTCAACCTGCCCATTCAGCAGGGATACACACTGGCCACTGGGAACGGCCGCGCCGAGATCGAGTTTGAAAGCGGAGCCACTGCGCGCCTGGCGGAGAACTCCGTGCTACAGCTCACCGAGCTGGCGCTCTCGAACGGCGGGCGCATCACCCGCATGACGCTGACGCAGGGCACGGCAACCTTTTACGCCAAGCTTTCCCGCGAAGATTCCTTCATCGTGATCACGCCCAACCTGCATGTGAGCATGCCTGAGAACGCGCGCTTCCGCGTGGACGCTTCCAACGACACCAGCACCGTGAGCGTGCTAAAGGGCGACGTCCAGGTGGAATCCAACGCGGGGACGAATCGTCTGAGCAAGGGCCATGCGCTCGCCTACCACACCGGTGACGACCAGGTGCAAGTGGGCCGCAGCGCCAGGGTCGACGATTGGGACCGCTGGGTGGCCGACCGCGACGAAGTGGTTCATACCGCCAGTACGGCTGCACTCCAGTACGTCAGCTCGCCTTACAGCTACGGCCTCTCGGACCTCTACGACTACGGCAATTGGTACTCATACGGTGGCTACGGCCGCTGCTGGCGGCCACGCGGCGTGGGCCTCGGCTGGTCGCCTTACTTGTCCGGCCAATGGCTTTTCTACCCGGGTCTGGGATGGACCTGGATGAGCTTCGAGCCGTGGGGCTGGTTGCCTTATCACTTCGGCAGTTGGGTCCTTTCCCCGGGCTACGGTTGGCTCTGGGTGCCCGGCTTCAATACCTTTTGGCAGCCCGCGCTGGTCTCGTGGGTGCGCGTCGGCAACCGCACCGGTTGGTGCCCGGTACATCCTCAAGATCGGCTGGGGGGCACCCCGAACAACCTCCAGCATGGATTTATTGGCAACGCCCCCAGTCCGCTTCCAGGCCACAAGGGGTACGATCGCATCCCCATCGGCCAGGGGGAAACGGCGCAAGTGATTAATGCCCCGCCCGCCGGATTCCAGGGTGGCCGTGTGACCACCAGCGGCGGAGTTCGCAGCGTCGGGCCGGCTGGCGGACCCGACAGCAAGGGGCGCAGCGCACGCGAGATCGTCTTCGATCCCCGGGAGAGCCGGTTCGTGAATAATCCGAATGCCCCTGCGCACAAAGAGGACGTAGTCCGCGAGCACCCCGCAGACAAAGAGAAAGAGATTGGCGCGACTCCCGCGCAGCGTGGCTTCTCCGGCGGCTCGCCGCAGAAGCCCGCAGATTCACCTGGACCTCGCAAACAACTAGGGGACACCACCCCTGCTGGACCGCCGGCGAAGGGCCAACGCGAAGTTGCGCCGCGACAGACTACTCCGCCGCCCGCGCCGCCGCGCGTTCAGACGCCGCCCCCACCGCCTCCACCAGCCAAGGTAGAGCGCCCGCATGGGCAGAGCGAATCTTTGCGGCCAGCGGCTCCAGCGCCGCGCTGGGAGTCGGCACCACGCCCGTCCTCACCGCCGCCCACGCCACGTAGTGAGCCGCGGCCGTCCGCGCCTCGCAGCCAGCACAACTAGATAAACGACCTTGATTCTCGGAGAGACGGCCCGCACAGACCACGCGGGCCGTTTTCTTTGGGGAAGAAAGCTCTACACGAGGAGTTGGCCTGGAGCCAGTTCGGCCTTCAGACCGCCACAACCGCGCAAGGCGGGCTCAGTGCACCACAACACCGGCGTAGCCCACTACTTCGTCCCGCTCGCCAGTAGCATCGCCGGAGGTGGCGTAGCGCACCAACTCGGCGCGAGTGGCGCCGAGTTCGCGGGCCGCAGTCAACATGACAACGGCTGGCCCGTAACCGCACATGGTGATGGAGTCGCGGTGCACCGTGTCGTAGAGCCCGCGCGGGTCGAGCGCTAAGAGCTTGTCGAGCGCCTTGCGGTCTTTGACGCGTGTCACCTGATCGCTCTCGTAGTGGTTCATGTCGGAGCTGGCCACCACCAGGATCGGCTCACGCTGTGCCGCAATGACCTCTGCAAGCGCCCGGCCCAACTCCTCCAGCGTGGACAGCCGCACCGGGCCCACGGCAATAGGGACAAAGCGAAATTCCCCCGCCAGGCGCTGCAGGAACGGCAACTGCACTTCGAGCGAATGCTCACAGCGGTGCGCCACGGAATCCTCGCGCAGCAGAGGGAAGGCGTGCTTCAGCTCGGCAGCTAAGGCGCTATCAATCCGCACTTCGCCGAGTGGCGTCTGCCAGGCGCCCTCGGAGAGGATAGCCAGCGCCTCGCCCTGCGGGTAGTGCCGCGGGCCGAGGATGACGTAGCATCCCGGGAGTTCCACCCGGCGGTACACGGCGGCGGCCACGTGGCCAGAGTACTGGTAACCAGCGTGCGGCACCAGGCATCCCCGAGCGCGTAGCTTCTCAGCGGGGGCTCCAGCCTCGGCCAGAGTTTCAATTTGCTGGGTCAGTTTAGCAACGTCCGCGGGATAAAAGCGACCTGCGACAGCAGGCAGGCGAATCATAGCCAGCCTCCAGGCGCGGCTCAAATAGGCTTCGAGGGTTTACCCTTGATGCGGAGGGCGACGTCGCTGCCTTCTTCGTACTGAATCCGGACCTTGTCGCCGTATTGGTAGCCGCCGCGGTTGATGATCTTTTGCATCTCTTCGCGCACCTTCGGTGAATATCCGAAGGTGCGGATGAGCAGCTCATTCTCCTGGCTGCGCACGGTGATCGCGACGGGGTTTGCGTGCATCACTTCGCCCTCAAAGGTGACGCGTCTAGGCTTCAGCGTCTTGATGCGTATGGGCTTGCTGGTGTCAACCTGGCCGCCCGCGGGAAGGGCCGCCACTGCAAGCGTCGCCGCGACGAGCAAAGCCGCCCCGGTGCCGGCCCAGAGCATCCTCCTCGAGTGCGGCGACTTTGAGACCGCGTCAACCACTGGGATGCGAAAACGATCAAAGTGCGTCATCGAGCGCAATCTTCAGAGACTTCAAGAACCGGATGTCATGCGGCGTCATCTCGAACTTGGCTGGCTTCTGCTCTTCCTCCAGCACGTCCTGGTCCACCTGGATGCGCAACGACTCCAGAAATCGCCGGTCGTGCGTGGTGATCCTGGCCGGCTGGGCTTCACGCTTGGCCAACCCGATTGTGGCATCGAGCTTCAGAACGATGTCGTATCCCGCGGCGCGCACGCTGGCGATGGCCCCTGAGATGCGCTCTGAATCCGACACAGTGTCGTTGATGGCGTGGCCCAGTTCCCGCAAAAGCTGTTTGAGCTGATCGTCCAGTTGCAAGGTCGGTTCCTCCTCTCCCGCTGGGAGAGAGCCAACACAGCGAACAATAACCCCCCTTAAATTGTAGGCCGCAGCATCGGAGGAAACAAGTCCTTGTCTTGCCGGATGAGTGTCCAAGCTGCTCACTCCCCCCTGCGTGGAACTCGTCCGCAGCCGGACTTTATACTAGAATGCGCGCATGCAGCTGCGACACCTGTCCAACGTGCTGGCCAAGGCAGGGGGCGGCTTTGCCCGCGTGCTGCTGCGAGTTGCCCGACAACTATTCCACGAAACCACCGGAGCGATGTTTTTCGCCTTCGCCATTGCCGGAGCCGTGGCCGCCTGGCGCCAGTGGCAGAAGGGGACAGCCCAGTGGCTGGTGGCGCTGGCCGTCGGCTTCGCGCTGATGATGGTCGCGTTCGCCGTGGCCTCGTTCCGCAGCGCCCGCCGCGTGCGGTAGCATCGGCAAAGGGAAAAGAGAAGATGGGAAACGGACTAGCGCAGACACGCGCGGGCGCGCCACGGGTTCGCCGCTCGCAACCGCGACCGGTTTCCATTCTCAACTATCCCTTTTCCCCTTCTTGCTGTAGGTCTGCGAATCATGAACAAGCGAGTCGATAAGCGGATGGCTCCAGCCGAGCGCAAGCAGAGATTTGCGACGCTATCCGGCATACCACACGAGGCCCATTACACTGCGGCCGACATTGCCTGTGAAGACCGCGAAGGCGCGCTGGGCTATCCCGGCGAATTCCCCTACACTCGCGGCATCTATCCCACGATGTACCGCGGGCGGCTGTGGACGATGCGGCAGTACGCCGGCTTTGGCACCGCCGCCGAGTCCAACCAGCGCTACCGCTACCTGTTGAGCCAGGGCCAGACGGGTCTTTCCATCGCATTTGACCTGCCCACCCAGATCGGATTGGACTCTGACCACCCGCTCGCGCGCGGCGAAGTGGGTAAAGTCGGCGTGGCGATTGATTCGCTGGAGGATATGGAAGCGCTGCTGGAGGGGATTCCGCTCGACCGCGTCTCCACGTCGATGACCATTAACTCGACCGCGGCAATTCTTCTGATGTTGTATGTCGCTGTGGCGAAGAAGCAAGGCGCCGACCTGCAGCGCCTTTCGGGCACCGTGCAGAACGACATCCTGAAGGAGTACATCGCCCGGGGCACCTACATTTATCCGGTGCGGCCGGCGATGCGCATCGTCACCGACCTGTTCGCGTGGTGCCGCACGGAGCTGCCGAGCTGGAACACGATTTCCATCTCCGGCTACCACATCCGCGAAGCCGGCTCAACGGCGGTGCAGGAGGTAGCATTCACGCTGGCCGACGCCATCGCCTACGTCGAAGCCGCGATCGCCGCGGGGCTGGCGGTGGACGAATTTGCGCCCCAGCTCTCGTTCTTTTTCAATTCGCACAACGACTTGCTCGAGGAGATCGCGAAGTTTCGCGCGGCGCGGCGCCTCTGGGCCCGCATTATGCGCGACCGCTTCCACGCCGCCGATCCGCGCTCGATGCTGCTGCGTTTCCACGCGCAGACCGCCGGCAGTTCGCTCACCGCGCAGCAGCCGGAAAACAACATCGTTCGCGTGGCCATGCAGGCGCTCGCCGCGGTGCTCGGGGGCTGCCAGTCGCTGCATTCCAACAGCCTCGACGAAGCGCTGGCCCTGCCCACCGAATCGGCCGCACTGCTGGCCCTGCGCACCCAGCAGATCATCGCGTACGAAAGCGGCGTGACCGATACGGTGGACCCGGTCGGCGGCTCCTACGCCATCGAGAAGCTGACCGATGAGATCGAAACGCGCGCCCGCGAGTACCTCGAGAAGATTGACGCCCTGGGCGGCATGCTGCGCGCGATCGAAATCGGCTACGTGCAATCGGAAATCCAGAAGGCGGCCTATGAATACCAGCAGGCTGTCGAGCGCGGCGAGCAAGTCGTGGTTGGCGTCAATCAGTTCGTGGCCGAAGAAGAGAGGCCCATCCCCATCCTGCGGATCGACCCGGAGATTGAGCGGGCGCAGGTATCGCGGGTTCAGGCGCGGCGCGCCCGCCGCGATCACGCCAAAGTACAGAGCGCGCTCGCGGCCGTGGAGACCCGCGCGCGGTCCTCAGAAAACCTGGTGCCGGCCATCCAGGCCGCCGTCGAGGCCTACGCCACGGTGGGCGAAATCTCCGACGCGATGCGGCGAGTCTTCGGCGAATATCAGGAATCCGTCACCATTTAGCCGTGAAATTTTCCCGCGAAGGCGAAATTCGCTGGCCACGCAAGGTGCGCACGGCAGCCGACGCGGTCCGATTCATTGACGCCGTGGGCTACTGTTTGCTCTTCCCAGTCCAAAACCTTCCGCTACCGTCGCTCTACTATGCCCTCGCCCGGCGCTACCCCCTCACGTGGGATACGTACACTGAAAAAATCTGGCACTGGAAAGACGATCTCGGCCGGCAGCGCCGCGCGTTCTACGCCAAATACTTCAAGGGCCGCGGAACGTTTATCTCGCTGGCGTTGCTGCCCCACTTTCTCGCCATGCGCGATTCCGCTGCCTCGCCGGGTGACCACGAACGCTTCTACGCCGGGGGACGCATCAGCCACGACGCGCGCGCGATCTGGCAGGCGCTCGAGCAACACGGGCCGCTTGCCACGCTCGAGCTGCGCCACGCCTGCAAGATGGACAGCAAGGCCGGCAATGTGCGATTCAAACGCGCCATGCTTGAGCTCCAGTGTCTGCTGCAGGTCGTCCACTTTGGCGCCGAACAAGAAACCGCGGCGTGGGCCTCGGGCCGGTTTGAACTCACCGCGCGCGCTTTTCCGCGCCAGGTGTTGCGCGCGCGAGAGATTGCGCCCGAAACCGCTCGCGCCGTGATCGCCAAGAAGTATCTCCACTGGCATCCGGAAGTGCTGCCCGTGCGGCTGGCTAGGCTGTTCAGGTGGACCGAGGCGGAGGCTGCCGCCGCTTCGGCAATCACGCCCGCTCGCAGAGGATACAATTCCCCGCCTCGAAACCCGAAGACCCAAGAGCGCAGCTCGCGCCGCGTGACATGAAACTGATCCTGGCATCGGCCTCCCCGCGGCGCGCAGAGGTTCTGCGCGATGCCGGCATTGCGTTTGAAGCTGTCTCGACCAATATTGACGAATCGCCCCGATCAAACGAGTCGCCCGAGGAGTTGGTCATACGCTTGGCTGAAGCCAAAGCGCGCTCTGCCGCCGCGCGGTTGCTCCCCGTTGGCGGCCCGGCCATCGTCCTCGGCGCCGATACTGAAGTGGTTGCGGACGGCCTGGGCGGAAGACAGGTGCTCGGCAAGCCGGCATCGGCTCAGGACGCGCGGGCCATGCTTCGCCGCCTTAGCGGGCGAACGCACGAAGTCATCACCGGCCTGTTCCTGATTCACTTGCCCGGCGGTGTAACACGCGTCGAGCATGAGACGACGCGAGTGACCTTTGCGCCGCTGACCGATGAAGAGATCGACGCATATGTGGCGACAGGCGAGCCGTTCGATAAGGCCGGGGCGTACGCCATTCAGGGACGTGGTGGGAGGTACGTGACGCGAGTCGAGGGGTGCTACTTCAACGTGGTGGGCTTGCCTTTGGCGCGGCTCTACGGCCACCTGCGCGAGCTAGGCTGGCAAGGGTGAAACCCCGCTTTGTTGCATTTTACGAGACTCACCGGCCAGAGGCCGGTGCCCCGCCCGCCTTAGACTGCTACGGAGGCAGACAAACACCTCTCACCGCAGAGGCTGGACTTAAATTAAGCGGATCTGAGCAGAGAAAAACATGGCGGCCACCTGGGCCGCCACGCCAACGCAAGATCTATGTGCCCCACTACCAAGCCTGGGGAGAATTAGCAACTGTCAGGCGTCCGGACCTGCGACTACTTCTTTTCCTCAGTCGGCTTCTCGGCGGGCTTCTCGGGGCCGGTCATCCCTTCCTTGAAGTTACGAATGCCTTCTCCCAGCCCGCGCGCAAGGTCGGGAATCCTACGGCCGCCGAAAAATACCAGCACAATGGCCAGGATCAGCAAAAGCTCGGGAACTCCTAGCTTTCCAAACATACGACCCCCTGCGGCTGATTCTAGGCTTTGACCCGCCCCACGTCAACAAGGTAAAAAGAGTACCGTACAAGGTCAAGTTAGCTGCTTCGGCTCGGCGGGTTTGTCCTCGGAAGGTGTAGAGGCCGGCTTCTCCGGGCCATGCAGAGCTTCCCTGAAGCTGCGGATGCCTTCTCCCAGCCCGCGCATCACTTCCGGAATTTTGCGTCCACCGAAGAAGATCACCAGGATCAGCAGAATGATCAGCAGGTGTGCGGGGCTCAAAGCTTCCATGGATAATCCTCCTCTGCCACCCGTGGCAGACTCCAAGCCTACATCAAAAGATGCCCACCGGAAGCACCCTCTTGCTTATAAGATTATGCGCTCGTCACCTACCCTCCGGGTCAAGCGTTCGCGGTCCAGATGCTCCAGCAACGGGATGGCATACTTCCGGGTGATGCCTGTCAGCTCCTTGAACGCCGCAATGGGCAGCCGCTCGCCCTTTTTCTGCTTGTAGTCCGCCAGCAGTCCGCGCAAGCGCGCAATCGCCGCACGGTGGAAAACCAAGTCCTCGGTCACCTTCACCAAGACCTGCTCGCGCAGCAGGATTTGAAGCAGCTTCTGCGCGCGCCGGCCTTCGACCGGCAACTTCGCCAGAACTTCCTTGAGCCCCGGTACAGCCAGCCCCGCACGCGAGAACTCCAGTTCAATCTGCTCCTTCGCGCGCGCTTCTTCCGGCAGTAAGGCGATGGTTCGGCCGGCGCGCTTGACGATGTCGCCGGCAACCGCCACGGAACCGCCGGCCACCAGTACGTCGAGCGCCGCGCGGAAAAGCTCCGGGCGCGCATCGCCGGCGGCTCGCCCCCGCAGTTCTTCTTTCGAAATGCCCTCGCCCAGAGGATTCGAGTGGTGGAAACTTTCGATTTCGCGGCGCAGCGCGCCAACGCAATCGGCCAGACTGGCCGCCGACGCCACAACAAACGGCTGCTGGCTGACCACTCGCAGCGCTCCGGTCTGCTCGAGCTTGCCGGCCGTTTCACGCACCTCCGCCTCGAGCCAGCCTGCGCGGGCCACAATCTGCGCAAGCTCAAGCCCCCCAGATGACGCCGTGGCCATGGCCGCAAGAATCTCCTCGCGATTGCCGCTCTCCACGGTCGAAAGATACGGGATCACTTGGCTGTCGCGCTGCCGGTGGCGCGACGCCAGCGCGCTTAACACCGCGCCGCCTCCGATCGTCACTACTGGCGAGAACTGCCGCAGAATAAACCGGTCGCCCGGAAGCACGAGTACCGGATCGTCCAGGCGAAGCTGTGCGAGCGCTGTGGCACCCGGGGAAAGCTCCTCCCGATCGAGCAGAATAACCTCAGCCACGGTTTCGGCCGTACCCTGATGGAAGTGAACTCTGGCGCGGTTCTTCAAGCGCCGCGCAGAGCCGAGCAGCTCTACGCGCGCGTCCAGCCTTCGGCTGACCTCAAATCGTCCCGGCGAGGCCAGCACCATCCCTCGCTCGACCTCGGCCAAGTCCACTCCGGCCAGGTTGAGCGCCGTCCGCTGGCCCGCCGTGGCGCGGGCTACTGCCCTGCCGCCTGACTGCACGCCCCGGACGCGGACACGTCGCCGTGCGGGAAACAATTCGACTTCGTCCTCCGGCTTCACTGCGCCGGAAACCAGCGTGCCCGTCACCACTGTGCCGAACCCTTTCATGGCAAATGCGCGATCGATCGGCAGCCGGAAATACTTTGTCGGATCCTTCCCGGGCGCCTCGATTGCCACCCGGGCCAGCTCCTGCCTCAACCACTCTAGCCCCACGCCCGTGCGTGCGCTCACTGAAACAATCGGCGCGCCCTCCAAAAAAGAGCCACGCAAGAACTCCTCAACTTCCAGCCGCACCAGCTCGATCACATCAGCTTCGACCAAGTCAGACTTGGTCAAGGCAACGACTCCGCGGCGGATCTGGAGCAGCCGACAGATATCGAAATGCTCGCGCGTTTGCGGCTTGATGGACTCGTCCGCCGCAATAACGAGAAGGACCAGATCGATGCCCCCAACCCCGGCCAGCATGTTTCGCACAAAACGCTCGTGCCCTGGGACGTCTACTAGGCCCAGGCGCACATCGCCCAGATCAAGAAACGCGAATCCAAGGTCAATCGTGATCCCGCGGCGTTTCTCCTCTTCGAGCCGGTCTGGGTTTGTCCCCGTCAGCGCCTCGACCAGCGCCGACTTTCCGTGGTCGATGTGTCCGGCGGTGCCTACGATGACGTTTTTCATCGGCCGAGTCCTGGCAGGTAATGGTTCGCTCACGCAAGCGTCCAGGCGGTTCAACTCCACGGTAGGAAGGAATGCTAGCGGAGAGAGTCTAGTGCGTCAAATCCGGCGGCGTTCGACTTGGGTTATCTCCTCGAGAATGGCTGCTGTGGCTGCCCGGGGATCGGGGGCCGAAGTGATAGGCCGCCCAACCACGATATAATCAGCCCCGGCACGGATGGCCTCTCCCGGTGTGGCCACGCGCGCCTGGTCATCTCCATTCTCGGAACCCTTGGCTTTCCCGGTTGGGGTGCTCGGCCTGACACCCGGCACGACAATGAGAAACCCCCTGCCGCAGGCCCGGCGGATGGCAGTGACCTCATGAGCTGAGGCCACTACGCCATCGAGCCCAGCTTGCCCCGCCAGCCGGGCAAGTTTCACCGCCCTCGTCCGCGGCCAAGACGCGATGCCCACTTGCCGCATAGCAGCCCGGTCCAGGCTGGTTAGGATGGTAACGGCGAGGAGCTTCGGCTTCGCCCGTCTGCCCGAGCTCTTATCGGCCCTCCCGAGGGCTTGGGTGGCCGCACGCATCATCTCGAGGCCGCCCAGCGCATGGAGGTTGATAAGGCGAATGCCGGGCAGGTCGGCAGCCGCCGAGACAGCCCCGGCGACAGTACTGGGAATGTCGTGGAATTTGAGATCCAGGAAGATGCCCGCCCCTAGGCGGGCTATCTTCCTGACAGCGGCGGGGCCTTCAGCCGCGAACAACTGGCCACCTATCTTGAACATATCCGCGAGGCCCGACAGGCGGTGGGCTAACTTATAAGCAAGACTCAGGCGGTCGAAATCGAGGGCAACAATCAGCCGCCGGCTCGCCTCGCTCCTCAGCGGCGTGGTGGCACCTCGAGCAGCTCGATCCGAACGCGCGCTAAGCCCTTCTCTGTCATACCCAAACGGCGGGCCACGCCGTAGGACACGTCTATTTCTCGGTCATCCACAAACGGGCCCCGATCGTTTATCCGAACCAATTGGCTCCTCCCAGTGCGCGGATTCACAAGGCGCACTAAGGAGCCAAAAGGCAGGGTAGGGTGGGCAGCGGTGTAGGCATACATATCGTACGTCTCGCCGTTAGCTGTGCGTCGCCCATGAAATCTGGAGCCGTACCAGCTAGCTGTGCCCTTCCAGACCCGCAGAGGAAGGACTGGTTGTTTTGGAAGAGCCACCACGAGTGGCGCATGGAGAGTTGACGCAAGCACGAACATCAGGAGGACCCAACGAAGTGCAGCCCAAATTACGAAGATTCGGTTGCGCATAATGTGTACTTTATGCCACGTCAGGTTCAAAGAGTCTATCCTACCAGAGTCCCGGTGTCAGCGGTACTTATGATTGATAGAATCTTTTAAGCCACTGATACTAAAGACTTTCTCAGATAAACAGAGCCTCTCGACACCCTCCAGAATCCGCACGCACGCTGTTGGCTCCACGAAATTTGACGTCCCAACCTGTACTGCGGAGGCCCCTACGATTAGGTATTCCAAGACGTCTTCCGGCCGCTCGATACCGCCCAGACCCACCACAGGTAGCTTCACCGCATGGCAGGCCTCATAGACTAAGCGAAGTGTGATTGGCTTGATAGCCGGACCAGATAGCCCACCCGTTAGGCTGCCTAGGCGTGACTGCCGTGTCCGGAAATCCACACTCATCGCTGGATAGGTATTCGCGACGGTAAGCACATCAGCCCCCGCCTCCTCCGCAGCCCGCGCCAGGATTCCGATGTCAGTCACATTGGGGGCGAGCTTGACCCACAGGGGTCGGCGAGCAACCTTTCGAGCGGCAGAAACCACTTCGGCAATCATTTGGGGATCGCAGCCATAATGGATACCGCCCCGAGCCGTATTCGGGCAGGACACGTTCAACTCATAGGCCGCTAATCCGTCCGCGTCTTCCAACACGCGGATGACCTCCACGTATTCATTAACCGTGTATCCGAATACGTTGGCGACTATTGCCGTGCGGTACGCCCGAAGCGCCGGCAGCTTCTCGGCGACAAATGCCCGCACGCCTACATTCTGCAACCCAACGGCGTTCATCACCCCGCTAGGGGTTTCGCACATCCGCGGAGGGGGCGCGCCGTTCATCGGCTGGATGGAAAGACCTTTTACCACTATGCCCCCAAGACGATCGAGGTCCACCAGGTGAGCAAACTCAATTCCGTAGCCAAATGTGCCGCTGGCAGCGAGGACAGGATTGGAGAGGCGCAAAGCGCCCACACTCACGCTCAGGTCAACTTCCCCCGGCATGGCGCGTAGTCTAGCACGCCACGCAAGAGGATCGAGTCGGGTCTCCTGTGGGAAAACCGAATCAGTGAACGGGCAATGGTGCTTCGGCCCGCGAAGGCGCCAGCGCTTCGACCAACACGCGGCCGTCGCTGCGACCGAGTGTGATTGCACAGAGGAAGGCAAGCGTCGGCGCTATGTCCGCCGGCGTCGCGGCCGTCTGATATTCGCCGCGCCGAACTCCCGCACCCATCAGGATCACCGGCACACGTGTGTCATAGTTATAGGGCGAGCCGTGGTCTGTGCTCAGACCGAAGCCCAGGTCGTGGGCTGAAACTCCAAAGAGCCAGTACGGCTTCTGCACCACGATCAGGTCGCCGCTCCGGCCCGCGTAGTAGCTGAGCCTGGTGGCGCGCAAGATTGGATCGTCGGTGGCTTCTCGCCCGTGAAGCTCCTCGCTGCGCAGCACCCGGGCGACACCCGGTGCAGCTAGAAGCGCACCCACAACCGCCTCCATCACCTCGGGCGCGCCCGCGAGCTTCGCATAAACGCCCTGCGCGAAGTACAAATCACTGCCGGATGCAGGCGCCAAGTGCTGCCCCGGCCCGAGGGACGTCTCAAGAACTTTTTGCACCTCGGCAGTCAAATCGCTGGTGCCCACAAGCCCTCCATCCAGTCCTGCAGCCGTCATCTGCTGAGGGATCGGCGCCACCCCGTGGTCGGCCGATAGGGCCACGACGTAGTTTCGCGGCCCGACAGCGCGGTCCAAATGATCGAGCAACCCGCCAATTGCGACGTCCAGGCGCGCGAGGACGTCCTGCACCTCATGACTGAACGGACCAAAGTGGTGTCCTACTAAATCGAATGTTGAAAAACTTACGCCGAGATAATCCGTGCCGCGGCCCTTGCCAAGTCCCAGCGCGTCCACTGCGGACGCGGCCATCTGTGCCAGGTAGGCGTCCGCAAAAGGACTCCTCTCCCACAGCGCATAGAAAGCCGCATCGGGTTTATCCGCGCTCCCTTTGAGAACATGGGGAAAGGTCGAGGTCCACCCCGCAGGAGGTCTTTCGCCGGCGGCCGCGTTCTCGAATAAGTAGGCGCTGGCGGGCAGGGCGCGGGTCCACAACTTTCCAAAATCAGCCTCCACAGGGTGCGCTCGAACGTACTGCTGGAGGAAACCCACCGGAGCGCTGGCATAAGCTGAGGAAGTCACCCAGGCGCCGGTTGTCTCGTCGTGCCAGGTGACCGCATCGGCGCGATGGCCTGCCAGCATGATCGCGCTGCGGGCCTTCAGCGAAAATGTGACCACGCGAACGGGCGCGCCGGCCTGCGCGCGCAACTCATCGGAGAACGTGGGGACAACTAGCCGCGCGGCGCTTTCGCCGCCCTTCACGGCCGGCCCGTAGCTGACTGCCTGTGCTTGCGCGTCCTCGGTGCAAGTGACCATTTTCCCTGATTCGCGGTCCCACCAGAGGTTGCTGATAATTCCGTGGGTCGCCGGGAAGCTGCCCGTCGAGATTGTGGCGTGCCCCACGCACGTGCGGGTGCTCGCGTAGGGGTAAGCCGCCTGCCGGAACCATGCGCCCTTCTCCAGCAGGCGCCGCAACCCGCCGGTCCAGTGCTCGCTGTATTTCTCAAGGTAGTCGGCGCGCAACTGGTCCACCACCAGCACGACCACCAGCTTGGGCCGGGGGTGCTCTTTTTCTGCTTGCGCCGGAACCGAGGCAGGGAGCAGAAGCTGGGCGCAAAACAGGCACACCGCAATGTTGCTCACTCGTGGCATGTTTGGAGAACCCCCGGTGCGGACGGAGTGTAGCACGAACCCGGTAAGCGACCCCGCCGCGGACCCGTTTCAAAGGTCGGCGCCCGGCTTCACTCCGAGCCTTCGGGAGCGGGGCGCTCTGTGCTAGGATGTCCGCCGATGCGCGTTGTCGAAAAGTCGCAGCTAATGTCCGCCACGGAAATCGACCGCACCATCCAACGGCTGGCGCACGAAATCGTGGAGAAGAGCGGCGGCACTTCAAATCTCGGGCTGATCGGCATCCGTCGACGCGGCGTTCCGTTGGCGCAACGCATCGTGCGCGCTATGCGCGGCATCGATGGCGTTCAGGTGCCGGTGGGGACGCTCGATATCACGCTCTATCGCGACGATCTTTCCAAAGTGGCTCCGCATCCGGTGCTGCAATCCAGCGACATCCCCTTTCCCGTGGATGATAAGGATCTGATCCTGACCGACGACGTGCTCTACACTGGTCGCACGGTCCGCGCCGCCATGAACGGCCTCTTCGACCTGGGCCGGCCGCAGAGCATCCGGCTGTGCGTCCTGATCGACCGCGGCCACCGCGAGCTGCCCATCGAGGCCTCCTTCGTCGGCCGGCACGTGCAGACCAGCGACACCGAAATCATCGAAGTCCGCTTGACCGAGGTGGACCGCGAGGAGCGCGTGATGCTCGTTGAGCGCGTCTCCTGACCGCGCGGCCCTTACCACTTTTCCGGGGACCCCTGTGCCACAGCGCCTCCACCACATGCTGGGCATCGAACCGCTCACCGTCGAGCAGATCACCTTTTTGCTGGACCAATCCAAGCCCTTCCAGGAAATCCAGCGGCATCCGCTCAAGAAGCTGGCCACACTGCGCGGCAAGACTGTGGCGCTGGCGTTCTTTGAGCCCTCGACGCGCACGCGCATCAGCTTCGGGACCGCTGCGGCGCGCCTGGGTTCGGACACGATGAACCTGCAAGCGGAGGTATCGAGCCTGCGCAAGGGCGAATCGCTGCTCGATACGGCGCGCACGCTCGACGCAATGAAACCGGATTGCATCGTGATGCGCCACAGTGCGTCGGGCGCAGCCGAGTTTGTGGCCCGGCGGCTGGAGATTCCGGTGATCAATGCCGGTGACGGCACGCACGAGCATCCCACGCAGGCGCTGCTCGACGCGCTGACGATCCGCGACCGGCGGGGCAGCCTCGAGGGACTGAATGTCGCCATCCTCGGCGACATCCTCCATAGCCGCGTGGCTCGCTCAAACCTTCATCTGCTCGGCAAGTTCGGCTGCCGCTTTACGCTGGGTGGTCCAGCCATGTGGGTGCCCCGGGAACTCGAGAGCCTGGCACCGCCCGGCTGCTCCATCCGCCGCGTTGCGCGCATCGAACAGGCGCTCGAAGGCGCCGACGTAATCATCGTCTTGCGCGTGCAGCAGGAGCGCCAGCACGAATCCGCGCTCGCGCTCGCGGAGTACATCCTGCTCTACCAGCTCACCCCCGAGCGCCTGCGCCTGGCAAGGCCGGAAGCGCTGGTGCTTCACCCCGGGCCGATGATCCGCGGCCTCGAAATCGATCCGGCGGTGGCTGATGGCCCGCAATCGTGCGTGCTCGAACAGGTCACCAACGGGCTGGCGGTGCGCATGGCCCTGCTGTTCGAGCTGATCGGAAGTGCCCAGACCGAGTCCAGCGCTGTCGCCCCAGCGCAAGCCAAGGATGCCGCCGATGCTGCTCGTTAAGAACGGCCGCGTGCTCGACCCGTCGCGCGGGACAGACGCGATGCTCGACGTCCTGCTCGAGGGCGATCGTATCGCGCAGGTAGCGCCTGCTATCAGTGCGCCCTCGGCCGAGGTGTTCGACGCCACGGGTATGGTCGTCGCCCCCGGCTTCATTGACCTGCACTGCCACCTGCGCGAGCCCGGCGATGAGCCTTCAGAGACCCTTGAGAGCGGCACGCGCGCTGCTGCTCGCGGCGGCTTCACCGCGGTGTGCGCCATGCCCAACACCAAGCCGGTGAACGACAACGCCTCGGTGACGCGCGCCATTCTGGAACGCGCGCAGGCCGCTGCCAGTGTGCGCGTTTGGCCCATCGGCGCCGCGTCGCGCGGCAGCAAAGGCGAAGAGCTCGCGGAGATTGCGGCGATGAAGCAAGCCGGCATCGTCGCCGTCAGCGACGACGGCAGGCCCATCGCCACTGCCCGCCTGCTGCGTCAGGTGATGGACTACTGCCGCTCGCTCGACCTGCCGGTGATTGACCACTGTGAGGATGCCTCGCTGGCGGCCGGCGCCGTAATGCGCGAAGGCAACCAGTCGGTCCGCCTGGGGCTGCGCGGCATGCCCGCGGCGACTGAATCGATCGCCGTGGCGCGCGACGTCCAAGTGGCCGAACTGACCGGCGGGCGGCTGCACATCGCGCATCTTTCCACGCGTGCCTCGCTCGAGCTGGTCCGAGCGGCCAAGCAGCGAGGCCTGCCGGTCACTTGCGAGGTTACCCCGCACCACTTCACACTCACCGACGAGGACCTCGCCTACGACACGCGCTTCAAGATGAATCCACCGCTGGCTTCGCGATCCGATCGAGACGCCTTGTTGGCCGGATTGACCGACGGTACCGTGGATGCCATCGCCACTGACCACGCGCCGCATGAACCGGCGCTGAAAGACGTGGAGTTTGATCGTGCGCCCTTCGGCGTAACCGGATTTGAAACGGCCCTGGCGCTCGGTCTCGAGCAGCTCGTGCACACGGGTGGCATGACGCTGATGCGCCTGGTGGAGCTGTTCACCGCCGGCCCGGCGCGTGCGCTCGGAATCACGCGACGCGTCGCGACGGGCGAGCCGGCGGACCTGACGCTGTTCTCCAGCGAACACGCCTGGACGTTTCGCGCCGTGGAGTCGGCGAGCCGCTCGCGCAATACGCCGTTCGATGGCCGCAGCTTCCGCGGCGCGCCGATGGCAACCATTGTGGCCGGCCGCATTGTCTGGCGCCGCTAGCGGGCGAGCCCTTCCAAACCAAAGAAACAATCCTGTCCTTTCCCTGTGTGCTCCGCGCCTCTGCGGTGCAAATCGATTGTTCTATGAACCGCAGAGACGCAGAGGCGCACAGGCAGAAATCAGAGGAGAGAATCCTACAAATGCGGCTGAGGCTTAACGATGCGTGGCGGGCTCGGCGGCGGGATGCATGCCATGCTGCGGAACCTCGTGCACGCCCCGCGCCGGAGGTTCCTGGTGGAAGCGGTAAAAATGGGCGAGGGGGCCAGGGCCTTTACCGATGGCGTAGCCTTTCTCAATGGCTTTGATGACGTAGGCTTTGGCAAGCAGAACCGCGTCGTGGAGCGGCCGGCCGCTGGCGAGTTGCGCGGCAATCGCCGAAGCAAAAGTGCAGCCAGAGCCGTGCGTGTTCATCCTTTTGATGTGGTCGCCGCCCAGCGCGAGCACCTCCACGCCGTCGAAGAGGACATCAATCGCCTTCTCCATGTGGCCGCCCTTGACCACCACGGCGCGCGCGCCCTGTTCGACCAGTTTCTTCGCCGCCGCCTCCATTGCCGCCACGTCCTTGATCTCCATGCCCGCCAGCAGGGCGGCCTCGTCAATATTCGGCGTGATGACGGTGGCGCGCTTCATCAGCTCTTCGGACAGGAATTTGACTCCCACCGCATCCAGCAGATCCGCGTCGCCGGAGCTCGGCTTGACTACCGGGTCGAGTACCACGTGCGCAAAGGGGTTGCGATCGAGGAACTCCGCGACCACCGATGCGTTGGCGCGGTTGCCCAGCATGCCGATCTTCACCGCGGCGATGGAGATGTCTTCGACGAGCGCATCGAGCTGCGCGCGGAGGATCGCGGCGGGCGTGATGTGCACGCTCTTTACGCCCTGCGTGGATTGCACGGTGAGCGCCGTCACCGCGGCGATCCCATAGCAGTTGTGCGCGGCAAAGGTTTTCAGGTCGGCGGCAATGCCCGCGCCTGCGCAAGGATCAAACCCGGCGATGCTGAGGACAATCGGGGGGGCTGAGTTGTGATGATTGTTGTGGTTGCTCAAAGCAACGTGCCCTCCGCGCTAGGCACAGGCGCTGGCTGCACTTCATCCGCGAAGTGAGCCCCGCAAAAGGAATGTACGCGGATTGTTCCATGCAACGCAAGGGGAATCTTGCACGTCTGTGGATGATTTTACGCCGCGCCCGGCGCGCGGAGACCAAGCAAGGCTGGATCACTGCCGCGGGCCTACGGAAAGAGGCCGCGCACCAGGGTGGCCTCCGCAACGCGCCCCACGGCGAGGATGTACGCTGCGGCGCGCATATGCGCGTGGTACTTGCGCATCGTTTCGTAGACGTCATTGAACGCGCGCTTCATCACCATCTCGAGCCGGCCGTTCACTTCGTTTTCCTGCCAGAAGTAGCCTTGCAGGTCTTGCGCCCACTCGAAGTAGCTAACCGTCACGCCGCCCGCGTTGGCCAAGATATCCGGCAGCACCAGGATTCCCTTGCGATGCAGGACTTCGTCGGCATGCGGCGTGGTAGGGCCGTTGGCACACTCCGCGACGATCTTCGCCTTGATCTGGTCGGCGTTGTGCAGCGTGATCGCGTTCTCGAGCGCCGCCGGGATCAGGATGTCGCACTTGGCCGTCAGCAGGTCGTCGTTTGAGATGCGCGATGCGCCGGGCATCCCGACGACTGTGCCGGAACGCTCTTTGTAGCGGATGGCTTTGAGCGGGTCGATGCCGCGGGGGTTATACACCCCGCCGCGCGAGTCACTGATGGCCACCACCTTGGCTTTCTTTTCCGCGAACAGCCGAGCAGCGATGGAGCCCGCGTTGCCGAAACCCTGAATAGCCACGGTGGCACCGCGCAGCGCCATCTTCTTGACCTTGCAGGCCTCCTCAACCACAAACAGGCAGCCACGCGCCGTGGCTTCGTTTCGCCCTAACGATCCGCCCAGGGAGACCGGCTTTCCGGTCACCACGCCCAGCGCCGAATAACCTATTGTCATTGAGTAGGTGTCCATGATCCAAGCCATCGTCTGCGCGTCGGTGTAGACGTCCGGCGCGGGGACGTCGCGCTCCGGCCCGATGATGGGCAGGATTTCGCTGGCGAATCGCCGCGTCATGCGCTCCAGCTCGCTTTTCGACATCCGCTTTGGATCGCAGATCACCCCGCCCTTCCCGCCGCCGTAGGGGATGTTCACCGTGGCTGTCTTCCAAGTCATCCACGCCGCCAGCGCCTTCACTTCGTCCACCGTGACGTTGGGATGGTACCGGATGCCGCCCTTTGATGGCCCGCGCGCGATGTTGTGCTGCACGCGGTACCCGGTGAAGACCTTCAACTGCCCGTTGTCCATCTTCGTCGGGATGGAGACTTCTAGCACGCGCTTGGGCGTCCGCAGCACCTGCCGCAGCCCGGGATCAAGCTTCAGGTACTCTGCGGCAAGATCAAATTGGATCTGCGCAATGCGGAACGGGTTGAGGTCCTCGCGCGGCGCCATCCGCGGAACAATCGGCTGAGGAGTAGGTTTCGCAACCGTAGCCATCGGTGTTCTCTCCCTAAGTTATCCGCCCGCCGCGCGCCGCTGCGACGCACGATAGCGTTCGCGGCATTCGGTCGAGCAAAAGTGAAATAGTTGAGCCCCTTGCTCCAGGGGAAACGAGATTTCTGAGGACACATGCGTGCCGCACCAGGGATCGCGGTAGAGCGGCTTGGACGCCAGCGGCGATGCAGGTGAAACTTCCCTCTTGGTCCCCGGATTGAACAACCAGCCTAAAAGCTTGCGACCCAGCCATGTGGCAATAACCAGCCACAGCACAATCCGTAGAATACGAGCCAGAAACGCCACGCCGCGTCCAACACTTTCCGGCGGCTTCCGCTGGCTCCACTGGCAGCGCCAAGCCCACCGCGATACCTGAGCGATGTTGGTAAGTTGAGCGAACGGCAAAGTTTAGTCAACACCCTAAATCGGTGTCAATGAAAACTGCCTCCCTTTGTTCTGGAACCACTTGCCCGAAGGGGGGCTAGGGTGAACGAGATCTTGGGATGGAGTAGACCCTATCTCATTGAATTTAAAATGGTTTGCTCCCATAGGGGCGAAGAGGAACCGCCCCAGAGAAGGGGTTAGGCTTTTGCGGCGGCAGGCGCCGGAATGCGGTCAATGCCCATATAGGGCCGCAGCACCTCCGGCATAACTATCGACCCATCCTCCTGCTGGTAGTTTTCGACCACGGCCATCCAGGTGCGGCCGACCGCAAGACCTGAGCCGTTGAGCGTATGCACAAACTCGCTCTTGCCCCCTTTGGGTTTGTAGCGAATGCCGGAGCGCCGCGCCTGGAAAGCTTCGCAGTTCGAGCAGGAGGAAATCTCTTTGAATCCATTGGTGGAGGGCAGCCAGACCTCGAGGTCATAGGTTTTCGCGGAGGCGAAACCCAGGTCGGCAGTGCAAAGCTGAATCACACGGTGGTGGAGACCCAAGCGCTGCAGGATGGCTTCCGCGTCGCGCACCAACAACTCAAGTTCGTCGTAGCTCGACTCCGGCCTCGTGAATTTGAACAGCTCGACCTTCTGGAACTGATGCTGCCGCGCGATGCCGCGCGTGTCCTTGCCCGCCGCGCCGGCCTCCGAGCGGAAGCACGCCGTCCAGGCGCAGACCTTGATGGGCAGCGCGTCGGCGTCGATGGTCTCGTCGCGGTAGAGGTTGTTGAGTTGGACTTCGGCGGTGGGCGTCAGCCACAGGTCGGTGCCCTCGAGATGGAACATGTCCGCTGCAAATTTCGGCAGGTGTCCCGTACCGGTAAGCGAGGCGCGATTGGCGGCGAACGGCGGGAGGATCTCCGTGTAGCCATGCTGCTGCGTGTGCGTGTCCAAAAAGAAGTTGGCCAGCGCGCGTTCCAGGCGCGCGCCCGCGCCAACATAAAGCGCAAACCGCGCGCCAGCGATCTTCACCGCCGCCGGCAGGTCCAGGATGCGAGCGCGCTCGCCGACCTCCCAATGCGGCCGCGGCGTAAAGCTGAATTTGGGCGCCGCGCCCCAGCGACGCACTTCGACGTTGTCCTGCTCACCTTGGCCCACCGGCACCGAGGGGTGCGGCAGGTTGGGAACCGTGAGCAAGAACTCGCGCGTGCGCTCGTCAAGCTGCGCGATGTGCTCGTCGTACTGCTTGATCTCCTCGGAGACGCGCTTCATCTCCGCGATGAGTCCGGCAGCATCCTGGCCGGACTTTTTCCGCCGCGCGATCTCCTCGCTGGCCTTGTTGCGCTCGGCCTTGAGCCGCTCGGCAGCTGTGATCAGCTCGCGGCGCTCGCGATCGAGCGCCCGAAACCCCTCCAGGTCCAGAGTGATACCGCGGTGACGCGCCATCTGCTCGAATAGCTCAAGGTGGTCGCGGAAAAAGTTAAGGTCATGCATAAGCAGCAGAGAATACCAGTGTTTTGTAATTCGTGATTAGAGATTTGTGAGGGGGCAGCCATCCGTCTTCAGTTGCGGGTGTTCGGTCTCCAGCGGGAAGCTGGCGGATGTCAGACTCCAGCGTTCAGCGTTCCGCGACGAGCGATTCCCTCCGAGTGGTCATCTCTCGGCTTTCGATTCTCCCCCGGGAACTGTCAACTCTAACGCCACCCAGGGCGCGGTTTTGACTTTGAAACTCGCCAGCCCTTGGGATAATCTCGCACAATGATGCGTAGACACCTGCCGGCTCTTATCGCGATTCTGATTCTCCTGTGGGCAGTCGCCTGCAAGAAGCCCGTCGGCGAGAACGAAGCGATCCGGGTGGCCGTGCAGAAGCACCTTGCCGCCCGCGGCACGCTCGATCTTTCGGCGATGGAGATTGACGTCAAACAGGTGGACATTGATCGCGACCACGCTGTCGCGCAAGTCGAATTCCGCGCCAAGCAAGGTGGAGGCAGCATGCAAATGGCTTACACGCTGGACCGCCAAGGAGACGGCTGGGCGGTCCGCGCTGGAACCCCCTCAGCCGGAAACATTGGTCATCCCACCTCCGGCGAGGCCCCACTGCCTGCGGCTTCGCCTTCGGGCCCAACAACTGCTCCGCCATTTGCGTTGGGAGACCTTCCCGCCAGCCACCCTCCACAGCCCACGAAGGGCAACGCCCCGGCGCCCGCGAAAAAGCAGTGACCAGTAATTACCGTGAATTGATTTGCGGCTAGGCTTCAACTTTAGACTCTCAACTTTCTTAGGCTCCCTAGCTTCGAGCATCCAGCACTCCGGCCGCGGAACGCGCTTGAGTGACCCCGCGCACAATCGCTCGCGCCACCGCTTCAGCCGCGGCGGCACCGACAGCATTGACGTCGGCCTTCACGTCGCCAATCGAGAGCGCAAAGACGACATCACCATCAAAAGTCGTGTGTGCGGGCGAAATCACGCGCGCCATGCCTGCCGAGGCCATCACTGCGACGCGCTGTGCTTCGATGCGCGCCAACGCGGCGTTGGTCGCGACAGCAACCAGAATCGTACTGGGATCGGCAAAGCCCCGGCGCACAGTGCCGCGCCGCATCACTGCGGCGGTGTCCGCAAATTTTGCCGAGCTTTTTTTCCCGCGCCGATCAGTGTTCTGCCCCCTCGTGGCGCGCGGAGCATCTCCCTGTGCGCTCACAACGCGCGCGCCGGCAATGATTTCGCCTGAATCGGGATCGCAGATATCGCCGAAGGCGTTCACCGCAGCCAGCGCGGCAACGCGCACAACTTCAGGTGCGGCAGAGCCGGCTACGACTCTCGAAGCCGGGACCACTTCTTCAGTCCAGCAGCCAACGCCAGCCTTGGTGGCACGCGCGATGCCGAAGAGCTTGCCGACCGTAGCGCCGGTGCCTGCGCCCACGTTGCCCTCCGCGACGGGCGAGTCGCTTCCGGTGCGCGCCGCAGCCTCAGCCGCGGCGTAGCCCATCGCCGCGTCGGGGTGCGCTGGTCTGGGACTTGGCCCGAACGAGGCTGAGGGCTCACCAATGCGCAAATCAAACAGGATAGCCGCGGGCACGATGGGGATGCGAGCCACTCCGGTATCGAAGCCGATGCCGCGCTCCTCGCACCAGCGCATCACGCCCGTGGCCGCCTCCAGGCCAAAGGCGCTGCCGCCCGCCAATACCAGCGCGTGGATCCGCTCGACTAGATGGCCCGGGCGAAGCGTTTCCATCTCTCGTTCGCCCACGGCGCCGCCCCGCACTTCGCACGCCGCGACGATGCCCTGCTCCGCGCCGCTTGGCGCGTTTGCGGGATCGAAAAGCAGCACTGTGCATCCAGTCAGCGCGCGCTCGTCCTGCGCGTGACCAATCTTGAGTCCTGCGATGGGTCCGAATCCCGCCGGCATAGGCGCGATGATACCTTCAGAGCGGAGAAAGCGCAGTCGCAAATGCGGCTAAGTTTGGAATAGACTCGGATCGGCAAAGTCGAAAAACAACTCCTGCCCCCGCGCGAGGAAGCCAAGCAAACGGAGGCAAAGGATGGCGAGATGAGGGCGTTCGTAACAGGTGGCACGGGATTCATTGGCAGCAATCTGACCAAACGGTTGGTCCAGACGGGCCATGACGTGGTGGTGACGGGAACCATCACCGAGCAGAGAATCCCGGATTCCGTGACGCTCTTGACGCCGGG
>QHYU01000156.1 GCA_003224235.1 Acidobacteriota bacterium | reverse complement strand
TCTACGAGCTGGATCGCATGAGAGCACTCCCTGTCGGCGAGGAGGAGCTAACCGACGCGCGGAACTACCTGAGCGGCGTTTTCTCGCTTGGCCTGGGCACCCAGGACGGGCTCGCCGCCCAGCTTGCCACGGTTTACCTGAATGAGTTGCCAGAGGACTACCTGGAGACCTACCGCGAGAAGATCCGCGCGCTCACCGCGGACGACGTGCTCGCCGCAGCGCGCAAGTATTTCGATTCCGCGAACGCCCGGATCGTCCTCGTGGGCGATCGCAATGAGCTGGCCGAGCAGGCCGCGCTATTTGGCGAGTTGGAAGTGTTCGATGCGCAGGGGAACAGGCTCCAGGGAGGCGAAGCAGGCTGAGGAAGCAAGGGAAGTAGACAAGGCGAGGAGGTCAAGAAAGTTAGGGGCGACAAGGAAGCAGGAAGCCGTGAACCCGATAAATCGGTACCTCTGCACAGTCGCCGCGATTCTCTGCTTTGCGCTTGTGTTTGCAGCGGCGGGACAGGGCAAGAAGCAGCCTCCCGCGAAACCGCTTGACCTGAACACCGCCACCCCCGAAGAACTTCAGCAGTTGCCCGGAATTGGCCCCACCACGGCGAAAGCCATCGTGCACTTCCGCGAAAAGAGCGGGCCATTTCGCCGCGTCGAAGACTTGCTCGTCATCCGCGGCATCACCAGAGCCCGGCTCGAGAAGCTGCGGCCCTACGTTACCGTCCAAGGTAACCCGGCCGGCAAAAAGCGGTGAGGGCGAGAGAGTAGGAAAGAGCCAGTTCCAGGGGAGCCTTCGCTCTCGACCGGTCATTGTCGGTCATATCGCTAGCAACCCCACCCTCGCCCCGACCTCTCGTCCGTCGATTCCGTCCATCGACAGGCTCGGGGCGAGGATGGGGCACCCGTTCAGGATGAACCTCTTTAGAGATAATCCGCGGGTGCCCCATCCTCCCCGACGTTGTGCGTCGGGGAGGGTGGGAGCCTTCGCACTTGACCGGTCTTTGTTGAAAAGGAGGCCGCAGAGGTGTTCGTCGGCCATACCGGGGGGCACATTCAGAATTTGAAACTGCAAATCGAACAGCGTGAAAAACCCATTGCGCTTGACTGCGAACGGACTGTCAGAGCTGGCAACCTCTCCTCTTACAGAACTTGGTGGGTGGACATCGCTGACTGGAGCGGGATAGGCACCTGATCGGCAATGGTGATGCCGTAGCCTTCCAGCGCCACAACCTTTCGCGGGTGATTCGTCAGCACGCGGATACCGGTCAATCCCAGGTCGCTCAGAATCTGCGCGCCGATGCCGCTTTCGCGCTGCACCAGGCGCTGCCGGGCGAGATCGCGGTCGAGCTGGCCGCGGGAGTGGTAGAGAATTCGCGGCAACTCGCCAGCGTCGGCAGGGGCTGATTCGATGGCGAAGCCGCGACCGGTATGGTGCAGGTACACGAAGACGCCGCGATCTTCGGCCACGATTGCCTCGAGCGACCGCGCAATGATCTCGTGACAATCACAGGTGGTGGCGCCGAACACATCGCCGGTCAAGCAATGCGAATGGACACGCACCAACGGCGGCGGTGCCCCCGCCAGGTCGCCGCGAACCAGCGCGATGTGCTGCTCGCTGTCCACATCGCTGGTGTAGGCGATCATGCGGAAGTGGCCGTAGCGGGTGGGCAGGTTCGCTTCCGCCAGCCGGCGAACGTAGCGCTCGTGCTGCATGCGGTAGCGGATCAGCTCGGCGGTGGTGACCATCTTCAGCCCGTGCAGCCGGCAGAATTCCGCCAGTTGTGGCACACGCGCCATCGTGCCGTCGTCGTTCATGATTTCGCAGATCACCCCAGCGGGGGTGAGGCCGGCGATGCGCGCCAAGTCCACTGAGGCTTCCGTCTGCCCGGCCCGAACCAGCACGCCGCCGCGTCGGGCGCGGAGCGGGAACACATGGCCCGGCCGGGCGAGATCCGCCGGGCGCGTCTGCGGGTCGATGGCGGCGAGGATAGTGATGGCGCGGTCGGAGGCGCTGATGCCGGTGGTGGTGCCGCGCCGCGCGTCAATCGATTCGCAGAACGCGGTGCCGTGCGCCGAAGTGTTGTGCGGCGAAATCAGCGGCAGGTGCAGCTCGTCACAGCGCTGCTCGGTCAGTGCCAGGCAGATCAACCCCCGGCCATACTTGGCCATGAAGTTGATCGCTTCCGGCGTGATCTTCTCCGCCGCAATGGTCAGGTCGCCCTCGTTTTCCCGGTCTTCGTCATCGACCAGGACGATCATGCGGCCTT
This sequence comes from Acidobacteriota bacterium, assembly GCA_003224235.1. Taxonomy (GTDB): domain Bacteria; phylum Acidobacteriota; class Terriglobia; order Acidiferrales; family UBA7541; genus QHYU01. Next base: position 26,874 of record QHYU01000156.1, on the reverse strand, counting down.
GGCGGATCTCCTCGGCAGCTTCTTCGACGGTTGAGAACTTGATCGGCTCGTTGGGCATCTCAGCTTCCCAGAAGGTGGAGTAAAATTCCCGGAACCGTAATCGGACTCCTATGAATGGATTAGAGGCAATCGGAGAGACTATATCGGAACCGCTAACCCGGAGCAAGCCGCAGGATACGTCCGCTCGCGGATGTACCACGGACCTCTGGCCTGCAGTAGCCAAGAAATGAGAAGGGGCGTCCCGGATTCGGAACGCCCCTGTTTTCAAACTATTCCGCCGGCTCGTAGCCTGCGGAGGCACTCGGTTTAGTACATCCCGCCCATACCGGCGTGACCTCCTCCGGCGGCCGCCCCCGCTTTCTTCTCATCTTCCTTGATCTCGGCCACCAAGGCCTCGGTGGTCAGCATCAGGGCGGCGATAGAGGCGGCGTTCTGCAACGCCAAACGCGTGACCTTGGCCGGGTCGATCACACCGGCCTTGACCAGGTCGGTGAACTCGCCGGTCTCCGCGTCGAAGCCGAAATTCTCATCCTTGGACTCGCGCACGCGGCCCGCCACCACCGCGCCTTCGTGACCGGCGTTCTGCGCGATCTGGCGCAACGGCTCTTCCAGCGCCCGCTTGACGATGTTGACGCCGATCGCCTCATCGTCATGCAGCTTGAGCCTGTCGAGCGCGGGGATGCAGCGCAGCAGGGACACTCCGCCGCCCGGCACGATGCCTTCCTCGACTGCGGCGCGGGTGGCATGCATGGCGTCCTCGACCCGGGCTTTCTTTTCTTTCAGCTCGGTCTCGGTCGCCGCCCCCACCTTGATCACCGCCACACCGCCTACCAGCTTGGCCAAACGCTCCTGGAGCTTTTCCTTATCGTAGTCGGAGGTGGTCTCTTCGATCTGGGCGCGAATCTGCTTGACCCGGCCCTCGATCTCGCTGGTCTTCCCGGCGCCCTCCACGATGGTGGTGTTGTCCTTGTCGATGGTCACCTTCTTGGCCCGGCCCAGGTCCTCGATCTTTACGTTCTCCAGCTTGATGCCCAGGTCCTCGGTGACGGCCTTGCCGCCGGTGAGGGTGGCGATGTCCTCGAGCATAGCCTTGCGGCGGTCGCCAAAGCCCGGGGCCTTCACCGCCGCGCACTGCAGGGTGCCGCGCAGCTTGTTGACCACCAGCGTGGCCAGCGCTTCACCCTCCACATCCTCGGCGATGATCAGCAGGGGCTTCCCCATCTTGGCGATCTGCTCGAGCAAAGGCAGCAGGTCCTTCATCGAGCTGATCTTTTTCTCGTGAATCAGGATGCGCACGTCCTCCAGCACGCACTCCATCCGCTCCGGGTCGGTGACGAAGTAGGGCGAAAGGTAGCCGCGGTCGAATTGCATCCCTTCCACCACCTCGAGCGACGTCTCCATGGTCTTGGACTCCTCGACCGTGATGACGCCGTCCTTGCCCACCTTCTTCATGGCCTCGGCGATGATGTTGCCAATCTGCTTGTCGTTGTTGGCGCTGATGGTGCCCACCTGGGCGATCATTTCACCCTTGACGTCGCGGTGGAACTTCTTGATCTCTTCTACCGCAACTTCGACCGCCTTCTCGATGCCGCGCTTGAGGGCCATGGGGCTGGCGCCGGCGGCCACCGTCTTCACGCCCTCGCGGAAGATGGCCTGGGCCAGCACGGTCGCCGTAGTGGTGCCGTCCCCGGCCACGTCCGAGGTCTTCGACGCCACCTCGCGCACCATCTGCGCGCCCATGTTCTCGAGCGGGTCTTGCAGTTCGATTTCCTTGGCCACGGTCACGCCGTCTTTGGTGATGACCGGCGCGCCGAACTTCTTCTCGATCACCGCATTGCGCCCCTTGGGGCCCAGCGTGATCTTCACGGCGTCCGCCAGAATGTTGACGCCGCGCAGGATCGACTGGCGCGAGTTCTCACCAGTCACAATTTGCTTTGCCATGGTGCTTCGTCCTCCTCCCTAGTTTGAATATCTCGGTCTCTATCTTCGCCCCGAAGATTCAGAACTGCAGCGCTTCGGGGAAAAACTACTTCTTGCTGGACGCCGCCTTGGCGGTCCCGCCGAGCTTGGCCAGGATCTCTTCCTCGCGAAGGATGAGGTATTCCTGGTCTTCGATTTTGATGTCGGTGCCGCTATACTTGCCGAAAAGAACGCGGTCGCCGGATTTGACGTCGAGCGGGATGCGTTCGCCTTTCTCAAACTTGCCGGAGCCCACGGCGATCACCTCGCCCTCCTGGGATTTCTCCTTGGCCGTGTCGGGGATGATGATGCCGCCCTTCACGGTCTCCTTTTCCTCAACCCGCCTGATCAACACACGGTCATGCAGCGGTGTAACATTGACTGCCATTGTTGATTCGCCTCCATTTCCATAATTGGGAGTATCACCGGTAGTGCTGGTTGCTGCTAGCACTCCTCTGAAGCGAGCGCTAATATAGCAGAAAGGCCCTGCATGTCAAGCCATTACGGGGATGGGATGCGGGATATCCAGGGACACGCAGGAAGCTACTGTAAGATACTCCAGACACTAAGCATCCTGTTTTCAATCTATTAGTAGAGTGTCGCCTTTTTGCTACACCTGGCAATTGTCTTGACCTTCGCCGAAAAAAGATGGGGGACGTGTCACAGTTGAGGCGGAAAGGGTTTGATTCCGCTGCAAGCCTATTCAAGAATGTGAGCTTATCGCAGGACAAGCGTTGCTGCCTTTGTGGATAAAGGATTGGAAAGCCTGCGATTTTTGTGGGAGAAGCGGCGAGGTGAGCGAGCACTACATTGAGTTCCGCGGCGTCTCGAAGGCGTTTGACGATCACCAGGTGCTTGACGATGTAAGCTTCTTCGTGGATCGAGGCGAGACCTGCGTCATCATGGGCCGCAGCGGAGTGGGCAAGTCCGTCACGCTGAAACACATCATGGGTTTTCTGAAGCCTGATGAGGGACGCGTAATCGTCGCCGGGGAAGACATCACCGATTGGAGCGAGGAGCAACTCGCGGAGATCCGGCGCAAAGTGACTATGGTGTTTCAGTCCGGCGCGCTATTTGACTCGCTGACCGTGGCAGAGAACATTGCGTTCCCGCTCGAGAACCGCCCCGACCTCGCTCCCGATCAAATCGAAGCGCGCGTGCGGGAACTCGAGGAGATGCTCGAAGTGATCGAGTTTGCCGATAAGCTGCCCGCTGAGCTGAGCACCGGCACCAAGCGCGCTGTGGCTATCGCGCGAGCGCTCGCGCAAGACCCTGAGGCGATTCTCTTCGACGAACCGACAACGATGGTGGACCCGCTGATGGCGGCGCACACCGGCGACCTGATCCTGAAGCTCAAGGAGAAATTCCGCAAGACCTCGGTGGTCGTCACGCACGATACCCATCTGGCCAAAAAGCTGGCAGACCGGGTCGTTTTCCTGCACGAAGGCCGCGTGGCGTTTTTCGGCCCTTGGGCCGAGTTTGAATCCACCAGCGATCCTTTCCTGCGAAATTTCCGCCTGCTGGATGAACTGATCCCCGCACTGGACGTGACCGCATGAGACGTTCGCGCGCGCCTCGCGGAGCAGGGAAGAGTCTTGCCCCTTTGATTTTCCGAATCGCCCCTGTTCACTGGCGCAGGGGTCCTGTGCCGAATCTTCCGGACCCACATTCGAGCTTCTTGCGCGAGCTGCTGAGGAGTCAGTGAGAGCATGAGCAAAGAGTTCAAGCCTTACGTCCCTGCTGAATCCACCGATCCGGAGATGACGCTTAAGGCAGTGCTTCTGGGAGTTGCTCTGTCTGCGCTGTTTGGCGCGGCCAACGCCTATCTGGCGATGCGCGCAGGCCAGACCATTGCTGCGACAATTCCGGCGGCCGTGATCGCTATCGCCGCGTTCCGGCTGCCGTTTTTCCGAGGCGGCGTGCTTGAACAGAACATCACGCGCACAGCCGCATCAGTCGGAGAGGCGCTGGTGGCCGGCGTGGCTTTCACCGTCCCCGCTTTTCTGCTTGGCGGAGTCTGGCCGGACCTCAGCACGCACTTCTGGGATGCGGCGTGGCTGATGCTCGCGGGCGGCCTGCTGGGGATCTTCTTCATCATCGTGCTGCGGCGACCGCTGTGCGTGGATTCCGATCTTCCATTTCCTGAGGCCACTGCCTGCGTGGAAGTGGTGAAGGCAGGCCAGCACGGCACGACGGAGGCCCCGCGGTATGTTTTCGGGGCCATGGGCCTGGGCGCGGTGTTGCAGTTTTTCACCAACAGCCGTGGCTTCACGCTCTTCCGTGAATCCATCAACGGCTTCCTGGAGTTGCCCCGCGTGGTCATCCGGCGCTTTGACTCGTCTCCCACGGTGGGTGACGTGGCTCATACCGGCGCTATGCCTTACGCGACCCCGCTGGCCTCGCCAGCGTTGATGGGTATTGGCTACATCGTAGGGCCTCGCTTGGCAGCCATCAACTTTTCCGGCACGGTGTTTGCCTGGTGGGTGCTGATTCCGTTGGTGCTTTTCATTGATCCGGACTTGCCGCGCCGGCTGGGGGCGCCAGCCGGTGCACCGGTGCCCTGGGACGCTATCAGCCAAAACGTCTGGTTCAACGTCGTCCGTCCTATTGCGGTCGGTACCATGCTGGTCTCCGCCGTGTACACGCTTTACTCGATGCGCGAGTCGCTACTCGCCTCAGTGCGCGGCGCCATGGCCTCCACCGGGCGTTCGGGTTCGGCAGCGTTCACCAGCCGGCTCGACCGGGACATCCCGCTGCGGTGGATTGTGATCTCGGTTGTCGCTTTGGTGATACCCATTGGGCTGATCTACTACCGGTTCACCGGCCAGGTCGGCGCCGCGGTGCTGGCTGCGTTAGTCATGACGGTCACCGGCTTTGTGCTGTCCGCGGTGGGTGGCTACCTCGTGGGCTTGATCGGCAGCAGCAACCAGCCCACCTCCGGATTGACGTTGTCCGCTCTGGTTGTGGCGGCGCTGCTGATGGTGGGGGTCGGCGTGCGCGGGCTGGCGGGCGTAGCGGCCGTGCTGGGCGTGGCCTCAGTGGTGTGCATCGCCTGTTCGGTCTCCGGCAGCCTGATTCAGGACCTCAAGGCCGGCTACCTGCTCGGCGGCACGCCGTGGAAGATGGAAGTGGCCGAAATTATCAGCGTCTCCGTGCTGGCGTTTTTCTTGATGTGGCCAATTCTGGCGCTGCACCACACCTATACCATCGGCAGCCGCAGCCTGCCGGCGCCGCAGGCCGGTTTGATGGCCGTGCTGGCAAAAGGCATTGTTGCCGGCGAGATGGCCTGGGGACTGGTGCTGATGGGCTGCCTCTTCGGCATCGCGCTGATCATGATTGACGCCCCCGCTCCGATGCTGATTGCCGTAGGGATGTACCTGCCTTTTGAGACGACCTCGGCCATCTTTGTCGGCGGAGTGCTGAAGTGGCTGGCTGACCGCATCGCTGCGGCAAGGAAACTTTCGCCAGCCGCGAAGGATGTCTCCGAGCAGCGCGGCACGCTGCTGGCTTCGGGCTTTATTGCCGGGGAGGCCATTCTGGCGATTATTCTTTCCGTTGCCTTCATCACCGCAGAGAAGTTGAACTACCCGGACTTCTCTTTCACTTATCTGCTGGCCAGAACGAATGAGTTGGCGGTGTACCGCGATTGGGGCGGCGTGCTATCGCTAGTTGTTTTTGGGGTAGTGGCTTACGTTCTGATTCGCGGCCCGTTCCGCAAAGGCTTGCCGGAGGAGAAGTAAAAGGTAAGGGACGGCGACATAAGAGGAAGAGTTGCGAGGGGCGGGGTAGGCAACTGAGAAATTGCACGGCTCTCCCGCACGTGGTTCCTGACCCAGGACAACCGATGCCGCACTCCTGAAACCTGACACTTGAAACCTGACGTACTTGCTTGCAGGGCACGACATGTCGCCCTACGGGTGGCGGACTCAGTAGATGGGCCAGATGCCTGGCGTGGCCAGCTCGACGAGGTGTTGGTCCGGATCGCGGAAATAAATGCTTTGGCCGCCCAGTGGCCAGTGGACTTTGCTTTCGACCGGGATGCCGTTTTTCTCCAGGTGTCTCTCCCACGCAGGCAACTCCGAGGCCGCGATAGAAAATGCGAAGTGAAGCTGACCCGTTCCGTCGTGTGGCGGCACGGTTCCGCCGGACAGCGGGACGGGCATGGTGGAGGCCCCCCGCCTGAACAGCAGCAATACCTGGCGGCCGGCGACATTGAAGGCACAGAAGCGGTCGTCCGAGGCGATCCTGCTAAGTCCGAAAACGTCCTCATAGAACCGCATTGCGCGGCTGAGGTCTTCCACGTACAGCGCTGTCTCCAGCACACCTACGACTCCCGGCATGGGGCTCCTCCCTGGTAACGCCTTCGTCCCGCTGGCGGTTTTGCCTCGCGGCACGGACAGCGTCGCGGCCGGAAAATTGTTGGCGAGACGCCGGCGGTACAAACCAGTTTCTAGAATCCTTCTTCGATCAGCTTTTCGATCGTCAGCCGCGAAGGCGCGGGCGCGCTGCGCGCTTCCAGCAATCGCTCGACGTACTTCGCCAGAATGTCACATTCGAGGTTGACGGGGTCGCCGACGGTGAGGGCTTGCACGTTGGTGTGCGCATAGGTGAACGAGATGATAGCGAAGTCAGCGATGCCGTCCTGCCAGGAGGCGACGGTGAGGCTGATGCCGTCCACGGCGAGCGAGCCCTTCGTCGCCACGTAGCGACCTAGCTCATCCGGCACGCGCACGGAAAGCCACCAGGAATGCGGTTCAGTAGCCGAGCCTTCCGGGACGAGCCGCGTCACGCGGCCGACGCCGTCCACATGCCCCTGGACGAAGTGCCCGCCCAACTCTTTGGCCGCGGTGAGCGGCCGTTCGAGGTTCACGCGAGCGCCGGCTTTCAGCTCTCCGAGCGACGTCCGGCGTAAGGTTTCGCCCGAAAGATCGGCGCCCAAGAGTTCGTTGCCCGCCTCCACCACCGTCAGGCAGCAACCGTTCACCGCAATGCTCGCTCCTTGTTCCAACGCAGGCGCAATCTTCGCCGCTCGAATCCAGATCCGGCCGCCTTCTGACCGGCGTTCCAGCGATTCGACGAAGCCGAGGTGTTCAATGATTCCGGTAAACATCGCGCAGGTAGCCTTCCACGGCAAAATCCGGCCCGAACCGGTGCAAGGACAGATTTTTTAGCGCAGGCGGTATTCGGAACGCGCGGCCTTGCGTTTGAACGACGCCCCGGTGATTGCTTCCCGCCATCCTCGGCGCGTAGAAGAGGAACATTTTGTCCACGACCCCTGCTGCGAGAGCGGCGGCGTTGAGCTCGCCACCGGCCTCGAGCAGCACGCTCAGAATCTCGCGGCGGCCGAGCTCTTCGACCACGGCGCGGAGGTCGGGGCGGGTGTCGCGGCTCCGGACCCGCGCGACCTCGACGCCGGCGCGGCGCAAGGCGCGAGCGCGAGGCGAGTCATCGGGCTGCGTCGTAAAGACCAGCACGTCACCTTCGGCCGACTTCACCAGCTTCGACTTGAGCGGCAGGCGCAGCCGCGAATCCATAACCACGCGCAGCAGCCGGCGCCGCCGCGGCCGGCCGGTGCGATCGGTCAGATGCGGGTCGTCGGCGAGCACCGTGCCGATGCCGGTGAGGAGCGCATCAGCGGCGTGGCGCAGCCGTTGCACTTCGGAGCGTGATTCCTCCGAGGTGATCCAGGTGACCGTCTTCTGGCGAGGCCGATGACGGCGCGGAGTGGGCAGAGCGATCTGGCCATCGAGCGTGAGCGCCGACTTCAATGTGAGCAATGGCCGCCCCGTGGAAATCCATTTACAGAACGCCTCGTTCAATTTTTGCCCTTCGATCTTGCCTAGACCAATCTCGACCTGGAGTCCCGCTGCCCGCAATTGTTCGATGCCGCGGCCGGCTACCGCGGGATTGGGGTCGGTTATGGCAACCACGACGCGACGCACCCCCGCAGCAATGATTGCAGCGGTGCACGGGCCGGTGCGCCCCAGGTGGCAGCAAGGTTCGAGATTGACGTAGAGCGTCGAGCCTCGCGCCGCCGCGCCAGCGGCTTGCAGAGCTACGATTTCAGCATGGCGCAGTCCGGCGTAGGTGTGAAATCCTTCCCCGACAACGCGACCGCCGTGTGCAGCTTCTTGAACGACGACGGCGCCAACCATCGGGTTCGGGCTGGCCAGCGCTTCGCCTTGGCGGGCCAGCTCCAGCGCGCGGTTCATCCAGATCTCCGCCTGAGGATGGGAGGCATCGGCGGGGATGACTTCCGGCATGACGGGCTCAGTCGAAGAGCGAATTCACAAACGTCTGCGGGTCAAAGGGCACCAGGTCCTGTATCTTTTCTCCAATGCCGACGAAACGAATGGGCAGGCCAAGCTCGCGCACGATGGCGACGACGATGCCGCCCTTGGCCGTGCCGTCGAGCTTGGTGAGCACGATGTCGGTGACGCCGACGGCAGAGGTAAACTCGCGCGCTTGGGAGAGGCCGTTCTGACCGGTGGTAGCGTCCATTACCAGCAACACGTCGTGCGGCGCGCCGGGAACGAGTTTTGCGGCGGTGCGCTTCATCTTCTCCAGCTCAGCCATCAGGTTGGACTTGGTGTGCAACCGGCCGGCGGTGTCCACGATGACAGCGTCAATTGAACGGGCGGCTGCGGCGGAGAGCGCGTCATAAACCACCGCGGCCGGGTCAGCGCCGGGTTTCTGCTTGATCAACTCCACGCCAGCGCGCCTGGCCCAGACATCGAGCTGTTCGTTCGCGGCGGCGCGGAAAGTATCCGCAGCGCAGAGCAGCACGCTGCGACCTTCTTCGCGCAGGCGATGGGCCAGCTTGCCGATGGTGGTGGTCTTGCCGGTGCCGTTGACGCCGACCACGAAGATGACGCGCGGCGCGGCGGTGCCCGCACTCTCCGCGCCGCGCGTGGGGTTTGCCGCCGCCGGCAGGGCGGTTCCGTTGCCGCTGAGGATGCCGAGGAGCTGGTTCTTCAGTTCGGTCTTGAGTTGCGCGCCATCGGCGAGGACCCGGCGTTCGACTTTATCGCGCACGGCCTGCAGGATTTCGCGGGTGGTGCGCACGCCGAGGTCGGCAGCGAGCAATGCGGTTTCGAGTTGCGCCAGCAGGGCGGGGTCGATTTGCCGGTCGCCGGCCAGCAGATCCTCGACGCGCGCGGCCAGTTGCGAGCGCGTCTTGCCCACCGACTCCTTGAGCCGCTCCAACAGCGTGGGCTCGGGTTTTCCGAACAGGGTGATCATCGGGCGAGTTGCTCTGGTGCGCCGAACACTCAATTTTAGCAGAGAGTGGGGAGTTGAAGAGTGAGAAGTGAGGAGCGATGAGCGGGGAGCGCCGCTACACTTCCACCAACGCGGCGCTCAGGCGCAACTTGGCGGTGCGGATGGCCGCTTCCAGCGCGTCCACTACCAGGGGGTCAAAACGCGTGCCGGTCAGTTCCCGGATTCTTTTCAGCGCGTAATCCAGTTCCATGGCCGACTGGTAAGGCCGGTTGGTAGTGATGGCGTCCAGTGTATCGGCCACGGCGATGATGCGCGCCATCAGCGGAATCTGGCTGCCCTGCAGCCCGTACGGGTAGCCTCTGCCGTCCACGCTTTCGTGGTGGAGCTCGATCCCAGGAAGCATCTCTTTGAGTTGAGAGACCGGGCGCATGATGTTGGCGCCCTTGGTGGGGTGCTGCTTCATCAGCTCGAACTCTTCCGGGGTGAGCGAGGAGGGTTTTTTCAGCACGCGATCGTCCACGCCGATCTTGCCGACGTCATGCAGCAGCGCGGAGATTCTCAGGCGGTCCAGGTCTTCGACTGAAAGCCCGAGCTCGCTGCCGATGATCAGCGAGTACTTGGCCACGCGCCCGGAGTGGCCGCGGGTGTAGGGATCCTTCTCGTCGATGGCGGCGGCGAGCATGCGAATTGAGCCCAGGAAGAGCTCGCGGGTTTCTTCCGCCGCCAGCTTGAGCCGCTCGATGTACTCTTCGATATCGCCGGCCATCTTGTTGAAGGTTTCTGCGAGTTCGCTGATTTCGGCAGCGCCGCGCACCCGCGTGCGCTGGTGGAATTCGCCGCGGCTGATGGCGCGGGTGGATTCGGCGAGGCCGCGGATGGGCGTGGAGATGCCGACGGCGAACAAGTAGCCCAGGATCAAAGCGGCAAGCGTCACCACGAATACGAAGGCCAGCGCTTGGGCGTTTAACTCCTTCACGCCCGCGTCCTCACGCGCCTTGTCCAGGCTACGCCGCGCGATCACCGCCCAATCCAGGTCGGGGAAGGTGCTGTAGGTGCCGATCATCTCCACCGTGCGTCCATTTTCCTGCATGGTGAAACGCACCGTCTCGGTGGCGCGCAACTCTCGGGGCAGGGCCTTGATCTGCGCGACGACCGGGGAGGTGGAACTGACGTCGGCGCCGGGTACGAAGTTGCGCGTGTCCGGATGCGCTACGATGTGGCCGTTGCGGTCCACAATGTAAACCACCCGCCCGCGCACGCTGGTCTCCTGCAGCCGCAGCAGGACCCGGTCGAGGGAAATCACTGCCGCGAGCATCCCTGAAAATTGTTCGCCCACCGTTAATGGCACGGCAATTACAAACGCCGGGCGGTTCTCGGGTCCCAGCGCCAGCGGGTCGCTCCGGAACTTGAGCGACTGGATGGTAGTGGTAAACGCGCGCTGCAGGGCTTTGCTCACAAATTCGTCTTTGTCAGCGCGGAATTTCCCCGCGCCCGTCCCCTTGGCGTTCTTTCCGACGGCGGTGAGATAGAGGAAGTGGGGGTTGCTGTCGACGAAGTTCTCCAGCAAGCGCGTTACTTGCGGGGCGCGGGCGGGGTCGTCCACGTCCTGGATCAGGCCTGTCAGCGCCAGAATCTGGCGCTGGCTGATCAGTTGCTGGTGGAGATTCGATTCAAAGAGCTGAATTTCTTCAGCCAGCGAGCGGGTGAGCTCGGCTTGCTGGACACGTTCGGTATCCGCAAGCTTTCCCTGGCTAAGCCGCAGCACTTGGCGGTGGTACAGCGCGATGGGTACCAGGCTGACCAGCAGCAACGCGCCTAGTACCATCCAGAGAATACGCGGGCGGCGGAGTTGAGCCGGTATGAACCGTTCGAGGCGCACGGGTAGACGAACCTTTCATTCTACGGTCGCTGGAAGTGTGGCAAAAGGCCGGAAAGCACGGTGAGTGGCGCATCAGCCAAGGGTGAGCGATGCGCCCACGCACTCGGCGGCGCATTAGAAGCGTCAAAACCTGTGGGGTGGTTCGCGACAACGGCTGCGAGCGAAACCGATACCGCTAGGGCGGCGATACTCTACGCCCCACGGATGGAAATCACCTACTTGCTTTGTTTGGGCGTGTAGTCCTTCATCCCTGACACTTTCAGACCAGGGGGTGCGAATCGGCTGCCGAGGAAAATCCCGCCGGTAACAGGTTTGTACAGCTCAATCGAGATTTGCGAGAGGGGCATCGAAACTCCCTCAAACTGAGGCTTGTCAGACATGGTGATCGACGCGATCGCCAGAATCGGTCCGATGTCGTCGGGCAGGCCCTGGAGCGGCGCATCGGGCTTTTGGTCCCCCACTAGCATCCTCATTGCGTGTTGATGCGTATCGCTGGAATACCAGTTCAAGACGGCCTTCTTGTCCTCAAACCAAGCAAAGATTACATTCTTGCCGCTGGCCGTTCTTGCTGTCTCCACGCCCAGGCAACCAGGTACAGCCTTCAACCCGCCGACTAGATCCGGAAAACCTTGCGGCCGCTGCTGTTGCGGATGGCCCAGCGCAAGGCGATATGGGATCACCAGTCCCAAGGTGAACGCAGCCGCCGCGAATAACACAGTGGATCGGCGGACGTAGCTCGTTGGAGTGTTTTTTGCTGACATTCTGGCCTCCTCTCAGCAGACGTATTTGTCGGCCGGTGCTTGTCCATGCGGAAGCAACCAAAGCTGGCTGAGTATACCGGAATTACCCTGAAGGGAGCGGCCGAAGCGGAATCGCCTTTGACCGTGCAATAGGTAGAAGCCGGCGATTCTTACAAGTGTTCTCCCCTCATCGTTCTTTCCGACAGCAGCGTTGTGTACCATAGCCTTGCAAGGGTCGCGCACGCTATTCGTGCTTAAGGCGGCGCTCCATCAGCTCGCGGATGGCGTCGCGCGGGGCGCGGCCCTGGTCGAGCACGGCGTGCATTTGCTCGCTGATAGGCATCTCGACCCGCAACCTGCGCGCCAACTCGACGGTCGCGGCCGTCGTGCCGACTCCCTCTGCCACCATGCGCATTGCGCTCAGAATGTCGGCCAGCTTCCGGCCCTTGCCCAACTCGACTCCAACCGAGCGATTGCGGCTGAGCGCTCCGGTGCAAGTCAGCACCAGGTCGCCCATCCCCGCCAGGCCTGCGAGGGTGTCCCGGTGCCCGCCCAGGGCGGTGGCCAGCCGGGTCATCTCCGCGAGACCGCGTGTGATCAGAGCGGCCATGGTGTTCGAGCCCAACCCCAGTCCTTCGCACGCTCCCGCGGCGATAGCGATTACATTTTTCACCGCGCCGCCCATTTCCACGCCGGTGACGTCGACGTTGGTATACAGTCGAAACGTCGGTCCAGAGAACTCCTCCTGCACGCTGGCGGTGAGCTCGCGGTCGGCCGAGGCAATCACCACGGCGGTTGGGTCGCTCCTTGCCACCTCGCGGGCAAACGAGGGACCCGAAAGCGCCGCCACGCCCGGCGTGAACTTTACGGAGACGACTTGCGCGATGAGTTCGGTCATCCGCTCGAGAGTCTTGAGCTCCAGGCCCTTGGTGGCGCTGACGAAGACCATCCTCGGATCGAGATGCGGCAGCATGCGTGTGTACACCGCCCGCGCGTGCGCCGAGGGCATCACGCCCAGGACGATGTCGGCTTGCCGGAGCGCGGAACCCAGGTCGCCGGTGACTTCTACCTGTTGCGGCAGGGTGAACCCGGGGAGATACACTTCATTGACGCGGCGGGTGCGCAGCGACTCGCACACCTCGGCGTCGTGCACCCACAGCGCAAGGTGATGCTGCCGGCGACTGCGTGTCAGCGCGATGGCCAGTGCCGTGCCCCAGCTTCCGCCGCCGATGACGGCGATTTTCTTCATGCTGCTATATCTCCCCTGTATTTTCCCTCGCCGATTTGTGTTTGTTGGCGCGAGCGAAAGTGGAGGTCTCAAATTCCGATGGGAGGGCAATTGGGGCAGGCAAGAAGGCCTTTCCTACCGTCGGAACTTCATGCGCGCCTCGGTGCCGGCGATCAGCCGCTCGATGTTCGCCCGGTGACGCAGGATGATCAGCACCGCTGCCAGCGCCACGCTGAAAGAGACAATGCGCGGCGGCGCGTGCCCCGGCGCATAGAGCAGATACGTCAGCAGGGGCAGCGAAGCTGCTGCCACGATCGACGCCAGCGAGGCATAGCGCCAGAACCATGCGACTCCGACCCAGATGAGCAGAGCCAACAAGACCGCGGGAAGACAAACCGGCAAGAATACGCCAACGCCGGTGGCCACTCCGCGCCCGCCCCGAAAACCCAGCCACACCGGGAATAGGTGGCCCGCAAGCGCAGCGAGGGCCGCCACCATTATCCAGGTGATGTCTTCGTCGGTTAGCCGCGCCGCGCCCCAGACAGCCAAATAGCCCTTCGCTACGTCGAGCAGAAAGGTCATCGCGCCAGCCCCCAGACCAGCCACGCGCGTGACGTTGGCCGCGCCGATATTCCCGCTGCCCTGCGAGCGGATGTCGCGCCCTTCTCGCCGCTTCACGATCAAATAGCCGAAGGGAATTGAGCCCAGCAGGTAGGCGACCGGCGGAATGACCCACCACTTGGTGGCCACGACGACGAGGCCCTCATGGGCGGCTATCCCCGAGGCGATCATGTCGCGCCCGCCTTGATCGAATTGGGGCTTTCCTTTACTGGAGTAAAACAGAATGTCGCCAGACGAGTGTACTCGGCGCCCCGAGGTTTCAATTGACTTTGGTAGAGATGGAATTCCCGCGTGCGGGTTGAGCCAAACTCCAGCGATTTGAAATCGCGCAGCGCCTCGCGCAATCGCTCGAGGCCTTCTTCAGACTTAAAGCGCGCCAGGGTTAAATGCGGTCGAAAGGGCCTTTGCTCGCGGGGGATGCCAAGGGATTCCATGCGCCGCTCCACTTCCGTGGCAAGTTCGGTGAGATTCGGCGTGGCGGTGATCCCGGCCCAGAAGACGCGCGGATGGCGCTCGTTGGGAAAGAAGCCGACATCGCGAAAACTCAATTCCACCGGCTGATCCGAGCGAACGGCGGCGAGCTCGGCCTGGATGCGCCCAACTCTTTCCGGCGGGACCTCGCCAATGAATTTCAGCGTCACGTGCATGCCTTCGACGTGTGCCCAGCGGGCGCCCCGGCAATTTTTTTCCAATTGGCCGATAAGACTGCGGATCGCCTCCCGCACCTCGTCCGGAATATCCAGCGCTACAAAAACTCGCAACTGTGTTCCTTCAACTCTTGACTGTCAACTTTCGACTCTCGACTCGGCACCTTGCTTTTTCTCTCTCCGCTCACCCTCTGTTCTGCTGCTTCCCCTGCTGCGCATACAGGAAGTGCCGCCGCACCAGGTCCAGGGCTGCCTGCGAAGCCTGCCAGCGGATGCGATCGCGGTCGCCGGGCAAGTGCAGGGTGCGCTCTTTGCCGCCGGCTCGCTCTGCCAGGGCGACGTGCACGGTGCCGACGGGTTTTTCCGGCGAACCGCCGCCGGGGCCGGCAATTCCGGTGACGGCCAAGCCCAGCGTGCTGCCCGAGCGCCGGCGAATTCCTTCGGCCAGCGCGCGGGCGACTTCCATGCTGACCGCACCCTTCGACTCGAGCAGGTCCGCGGGCACGTCCACCCACACCCTCTTCAGGTCGTTGCTGTAGCAAACCACGCCGCCCAGGAAGTATGATGAGCTCCCGGGGATGCTTGTCAGCCGCTGGGCCAGCAAGCCACCGGTGCAGCTTTCGGCCACGGCGATCGTGGCACCGTTTAGATTCAAATCGCGCGCCACCACCTCTTCGAGCGACTCGCCCTTAGTTGTGAAAATGTTCTCACCGAGCGCCATCACAACGCGCTCGACCATTTCCTTCAAGAGTTTTTCGGCGGCGGTAGCGTCGGCGGACCAGGCGCGCAGGTGAATCTGGACCTCGCCGGGCGAGGCCAGGATGGTGGTCTGAGCGTCGGGGTAGCGGGTGTAGATGGGGGCGATGCGCTGCTCGACGTCGGATTCGGCCATGCCGGCGACGCGCAGCTCTCGCTTGTAGAGGCGCACCGCTGTGGTGCGCCAGGCCAGGCGCCCTTCGACCTCCTGAGTGAACATCGGCTTCAATTCCTGCGGCGGGCCCGGCAACAGGATGACGATGCGACCGTCGGTCTCGAGCCACAGACCGGGCGCGGTTCCTTGGGAGTTCTCGAGTACGATGGCGCCTTCAGGCACCATCGCCTGGCGCTGATTGATCTCCGGCATCTGTCGGCCGAGGCGCCGGAACCTCGCTTGAATGCCGAGCAGGATGGCTTCGTTGAGTATGAGCCTGCGGCCGAGCAGCTCGGCCAGAGCTTCGCGCGTCAGGTCGTCCTCGGTCGGACCCAGGCCGCCGATCGAGATCACCAGTTCGGCGCGGCCCAGCGCCTCACGAAAAGAGTCGCGAATCTGGCCGCGCTGGTCGCCGACCACCAGCTTACGCACCACCTCAATGCCCAGGCGGTTAAGCTGCTCGGTAAGGAACAGGGAATTGGTGTCGACACGATCCGGTGTGAGCAGCTCGGAGCCAATGGCGATGATCTCAGCTTTCACGGAATTATTATGTACCTGAAGGGAGAAAGCTCGCGCAACTGCCACGTGAAGTCTATTTTCGGCCTCCATGATGGGCGGGTGATGGCCGCAAGAGTGTAAGCCTTGTCCACGCTCTCGGCGGTAGTTACGCGCCGTCAAGCGATTCCGTTCCAGGGGCCGAGCGTTTGCCGAAGGCAGGGCTATTGCGGCAGGGGCAGGCCCTCGACTTCCCAGTCGAGGCTGTAAAGCGCCCCCGTGGTGGCAAGCACGGCTCGGTGCGTGGGCTGCAGCGCTAGGCCGACCACTCCGTTGCCGCCGATCACGAGCTCCGCCTGGCCCTGGGGCGTGATTCGCACAATCCCTCGCCGCCCGGCGTGCGATGCCGCGACGTAGAGGTTTCCGGCGGCATCAAACGCCAGCCCCTGCGGCCGGCCGAGGCCGCGATAGAAAATCCTGACCTCGCCGCCTTGAGAGATTCGGTAGACGCGGTCAAAACTCGAGGTGGTTGGGCCGGTGACAAACAGCTCCCCCGACGGGCTGAACGCCAAGTGATATGCAGAGATAGAAGGCTCGAGAGTCGCGAACACAAAGATCTGCCGGTCGGGGTTGATCTTGAAAATCGTGCCGCTGCGGTCGCCGACGTAAAGGTTGCCTGAGTGATCGAAGGCCAAACCCGTGGCGATGCCCATGCCTTCCACCCACTGCTGGGAGCGGCCGTCGGGTGTGACGCGGTGAATGGTGCCGTCCTGGCGGCAAGAGACGTAGAGAACGCCGGCGCGGTCCAACGCCAGGCCCGTAGGGTTCATGAGATCAGCGACGAGCGGCTTCACCGTGTAGTTGGCGGTGACTTTGTAGAGCGAAACGGGCACCTTCTGCCCGCGCTGGCCGCTGAAAGTGACGTAGATATTGCCTTCGGTATCCACGGCCGGATTGGCGACGGGATGGAGATTGTCGGCAATTTGCACGCCCAGAGCCATCGGGAAGGCTGGGCTTTGCGCGCGGGCCGTGGATACGCGCACTGTCCCACCGGTGGCACCTTCGGGCACCCGCGCGATCAGAAAGTTTTCCGCGGAGATCAGCACGCTACCTTCCACTTCGCCGAATTGCACCCGGGGGTGCGTGTTGTTGCGCGACTCGAAGCCACTGCCGTGGATAGCAACGTCGCCGCCGGGGATCGCCGCGCCTGGCGAGACCCGTTCAATCCGTGGTGTGCCGTTGGTGCTCAAAATCGGTCCTCAATTGTCGCACAGTTCTTTAGGTGCCTGAGGCCGCTTCGCAGACCTGTTGTTCTCGAGTGCAGCAAAGAATCTGTCAAAGGGATTCCTCACTCCTTGAGGATGAGAAGTCCGGAGAGATTCCTCACTTCACTCGGAATAACAGGTTTCTTAAGCCGCTACAGCCCCAGGGCCCTTGCTAGCCACAATCCCAGCGCGGCGTAGACGCCCGCAACCCAGTCGTCAGCCATGATGCCCCAGCCGCCGGGCAAAGCTTCCGCCTGCCGCGCCGGGAACGGCTTCCAGATATCAAAAACACGAAAAAGTATAAAGCCCAGCAGCAAATATTTCCAGTTCACCGGCGTGAGCCACCGCGGGACTCTTGCTACCTGCGCCAAAGAAAAACCGAAGAAAATATGTCCGACTGGTGGGCCGCCAAAGAACGTGATCAATTGCCCGGAAATCTCATCGATGACGACAATTTGTGGATCTTTGGCGGCTAGATACCTGGCCGCGCGTCCCGCAGCCCAGACCCCCAAAACAGCGAGCAAAGGCGCGACAACAATGAGCAACTCCAGGAATTCGCGCCTCGTCCATGCGGGGGAATCGAAGACAAAACTGTCAGGGATGAATTGGCAGAGGCACCAAACAAGAGCCAGGCCACCCAACGAGCCCCAGGTTCCCGGCGCTTTGGGCAGATAGCCAAGGCCAAAGCCGGTGGCCAGCAAAATGGCGAAGCGCGGCTTTTTCCCGGCGCTCAGGGTTGCGAGCTCAGTCTTTGGGTTCATCCGGATTCGAAGAGTCGGATTGATCGGGCACCGGTTCGTCCAGGATCGGCTCGGAGACGGCGTAGCGCTCGGCTGCCCAGTTGCCTAGGTCGAACAGGCGGCAGCGCTCGCTGCAGAAGGGAAAATCAGGATGGGTGTCGGAATCAGTGGGTTTCTTGCAGATGGGGCAGTGCCATTTCACGTCCGTCCACCCCGAGAGTTGCATGCCCGCGTGCCTGTGGAGGCGGTTATGCCAGCGAGAAACCCCGGGTCTGAAGACCCGGGCTACAATGCTGCGGCAACCAAGGCCCTTCCGCGGGCAACTGCATACCAGGTCAGGCCAGGATGCGCAGTGGCGCGCCGGTGACTATCTGCCGTAAAGGATTCGGTGTCGAGCCCTGAACCGTAGGGCGCTGCTCCAAGCGGCGGGACGCATCCAGAACCTCGACCACACGGGCCACTAAATCGTAGGCGTGGGATTCAGTGATTTCAACGGTCACCATATCGCCCGGCTGCGCGGCGGCAGAATCCGCAGGCGCCTCAATGTCAGTGATGTAGACCTTGCCGTCGATTTCCGGCGCCATGCCTTCGAGTCTCGCTTCCCAAACCACCTCGTTTTCCTTTGACGGGCCTTCGAGCAAGGCGGGCAAGCGCTGGCCAACGCGAGCCTTCAGTTTGCGCGTGGAGATTTTTTTCTGAATCGCCATCAGCCGGTTGCGGCGCTCATGGATCACTTCCTCGTCGAGCTTGCCGTCGAGCGCGAAGCTCTTCGCGTTGTCCACGTCGGAGTAGCAGAAGACGCCCATCCAGTCGAACTCGGCCGCACGAACGAAGGTGCACAGCTCCTCGAGGTCCGCCTGCGTCTCACCGGGGAAGCCGACGATGAACGACGTCCGCAGGGTGATGCCAGGGACCGTGGCGCGGATGCGCTCGAGCAACTTCAGGAAAGCGTCGCCGTGTGAGCCGCGTTTCATGCGTGCCAGCACGCGGCGGCTCGCGTGCTGCAGCGGCATGTCCATGTACTTCACAAGCTTGGGGTATAGCGCGATGGTCTCGAGCAGGCGGGGCGTGACCTGGTTCGGATAGCAGTAAAGAAAGCGCACCCAACAAAGCTCGGGCACCTGTGCCAAGCCCTCGAGGAGCAGGGGCAAGCCGTCGCGCAGGCCCAAGTCTTCGCCGTAAGAGGTAGTGTCCTGGCCGATCAGGGTGACCTCGCGCACGCCGGCACGCCCCAGATTCTCGGCTTCGCGCACGACGGACTCGAATCGCCGGCTCCGGAAGCCTCCGCGTAGCTGCGGGATGATGCAGAACGTGCATGGGTGATCACAGCCCTCTGCGATCTTGATATACGCAGTTTGCCGCGGCGTGGTCAAGAGGCGCGGCGTCAAGTCGTGGTAGAGGAACGCCGGGCGCTGGGCGGGCAGTGCGCGCAGCTCTCCTTCGACGGCGTCGAGGATGCGCTCGACTTCACCGGTGCCGACCACGGCGTCCACTTCGGGGATTTGCTCGAGGATTTGTTCGCGGTAGCGCTCGACCAGGCAGCCGGCCACGATTAGCTTGCGCACCGCGCCGAACTTCTTGTACTCCGCCATCTCCAGAATCGTATCGACCGACTCCTTCTGCGCCGGAGTGATGAAGCTGCACGTATTGACTACGAGCACCTCCGCCTCCTCGGCGCGCGGCGTGAGCTCATACCCGCTGCGCGCGAGAATGCCCATCATCACCTCGCTATCTACGAGGTTTTTCGGGCATCCTAGGCTGACAAATCCGACTTTCGTCATTTCAGTGCGCTTTCGAGATGGTCTGCAAAATTTTCATTCTACCACACGGAGCAGTGGGACCGGCATTCTTGCAAGCTCGCCAATTGTGCTTCCATGTCGTAGCGCCGGCATCCTGCCGGCTGGCATGCCGGGCTAAAGCCCGCCGCTACAGAAACGATCAGAATATGACCGCTACGGTGACCGCTCAGGCCAGCACCACCCTGACCTCGACTGTTTGGGCGTCACCAGGCAGAAATCTCTGTTCTACTGTGGGTCAGGTAGAGCACGCCGGTGAGCGCATGATCGCTTTGATGCTGGCGAGGAGATCCCCCATTTTTTGTGCCTCCGCGCTGTGGTCGCCAAAGCGGGCCATTTGATAGAGATCGGTGAGCTGGGCAACAGGCGCCGCCAGTTCCGCGGCGGTAACGGAGCTGGCGAACTCGAGCGGTGTCTGCCCCGGCTGTTTGCTTATTCCTCGACGCGCCAGCAGCCGCAGCATCTGCTGGTACAGCAGTGTGGCCAGTCGCGGAGTCAACACCGAATGCGAGGCAACGTGCAGGCCCCAAAGTGCGGCGAGAGCGGCCAGAATTGCCCGGCCTCGAAACAGAAGCAGAAACAAGAGTATGACCGCTCCAACAATGGCCACGAACCCAGGCAGCGCATGAGGCGCGGCAATCACTCGCGTCTGCCACTCCTTGAGTTTGTCGATGCCCTTGCGATGCGCGCCAATGAGGAAATTGCGCGCGCGCTCGGCCCAATCGCGCGAGACTCGCTGGAGGTTCTGCGCCAGGGTGACCTGATGCGAGAAGTCGTAGTTGATCACCCACTCGCTCCACACCAGCTCAAACCAATCCCAATAAAGAGCGAGGAAGCCGAACACTCCCTCGGCTTTCTCGTCCGCGGGCGGCGTGGGGTCAAATGAGATCCAATTGAAGCCTGGGAAATAGGCTTCGACCCAACTGTGCGCGTCGCTGGCGCGGACGATAAAGTCTCCGCCTAGCTCGTTGTACTCCCCGGGTAGGAAGCCGTTGACGTACCGCGCCGGGATGCCCAGACTGCGGAGCATCACGGTCATGGCCGCGGCGAAATATTCGCAATGACCCGAGCGGCGTTCGAAAAGAAAATGCGCCAGCGGGTCGGCTTTGGACGTGGCGGAGAGGTCGAGCGTATAGCCGAAACGCGTGCGCAGGTAGTGTTCGATGGCCGCGGCCTTGTCGTAGGCGGTGGGCGCTTGTGCCGTGACCTGCCGCGCCAGCGCCGGGATGCGTGGATCCAGATCCGGCAACTGCAAATAAAACTGACGGATCGTACCCGGGTAGTCGGCAGAAGCTCGCCGCAGCCACTCGGGCGGCACCGCCGGCAGATAAGAGAATCCTTCATAACGCAGCTTGGTGAAATTGTGATAGGGGTTGGTCAACGAATCAGTTCGGTCCACCACCAGATAGGTGCCCCGGGCTGCGAACCGGCCGCGCACGCGATCGGCCTGAGCCGCGACGAACAGGGTATCGGTGGCCAATGGTTCGAGCAGCACGGTGTAGCGAAACGGGATGGAGCTCTGACGGAGCTGCTGCGGCGCCTGGGGGAGCAAGAACCAGCCGTCAGCGGACAGCGTGATGACCGAGCGTTTGTGCGGTGGAGTGAACCAACGCCTGCCGTCGAAGTCGGTCAGCGCGATGCCGCGCCAGCGCATGCCGCGGATCCGCTGGGCCCCGTCCTCGGCGCGCACACGCATCACCACCGCGGGGTTCTTCTTGATCGCGCCGATCTGGCCGAGCTCGACGTTGTCGCTAAAGCCCGAAATCAACGAGGGATGCAGGGTGTAGCCGCCGAGATACCCGACGCTGAAACGCGGGATCAAGAAAAAGATCACCGCGCCAGTCAGCAGCGCGCTCACGGCAGTCGATGCCGACGTCAGGCCAAGCGCGCGGTTCAGCCGCCGTGCCGGCGGCGTTCCGGGTTCGAGTGGCGCTACGCAGGCCCCTTCGGCGCTGCGCCGCATCTCCAGGCCGACAAACGTCGAAACCGCCAGGGCCAGGAAGATCAGAAAGGCGACCAGGAAGAGGGTGTCCACGGTGAGGATGGCCGCAGCCAGCACGTTGGTGAAGGCGAGCATGGTCAGAAACAAGTAGTCGCGCGTGGTGCTCGCGCTGTACAAGCGCACGACCATCGCGAAAAGCGTCAAATGGATCGCCGCCAGCAGCGCAGCATAGAGCGCCGGGGACGGCGCGCCGGCGGCCAGGGCCCGCGAGAAACCCCACAGGTCAATCGGGAAGAAGACGAAATAGCTCGCCACCAGCCACGTGGCTGCCCGATGAGAGAGCTCTGGGCGGCAGCCTCGGGACCAACGGTAACCTTTCACCAGCAGCGCGGCCGAGGACGCCATCCCTGAAACCAGGTCGAGTTTTCCGGTGGCGACCAGCGTCAGAACACTGGTCAGCAGGAGCAGGTAGAGAGAAATCTCGAAGTACCAGCGGATAGCAGAGAGTGGTGCCGCGCTCGATCCTTCCGGGCCGGACATGGCCATAAAGCGATTTTAACATTCGCCGTGGCGGGAAACGCTCAGCCGCGCTAAACAGGCAACGCTTGGAGTGCCCTAAGAACCGGGGAGTGACCGCAGCGCGGCGGCAGCGATTTTGCGCGTCGCGCTGGAGATGGGCACCCGGTCGAGCTCAGCAAGAAAAGGAGTCTTTGCTCCGACGACCTCCGGCAAACGATCGACGCGCACCAGGAAGGGCGCCAGAGAGATCTCCCGGAAGGTCACGGCGTGGCGCGCCGGCGGCAGCGACACGAAACCTTTTCCGTCTGCCTCGCCTCCCTCGAATCCACCTCTGAACCCCAGCGAAGCTTGCAGGTGCCGCGCGAGTTCCTTCTGCGCGTGGCGCTTGACGATGGCCGCAGGAAACTGCCACATCCGCGAGAACAACGCGCCGCTGCCCCTGTCGGAATCGGGTTTAGAAGGTCTAATCAGCAGAGTCCGCTGCCTGGAGTCCAGGAGAACCGCCGCGGCGAGCGTGAGCTTGACCTTTGGGCGCTTCCTGCGTGCGGCGGGCAGAGCCTCGACAAGGCCCAACTGGTAAGCGCGGCACCAACGCGACACCGGGCATTCGACGCAGCGCGGCGACCTCGGCGTGCATACACTGGCGCCCAGCTCCATCATCGCCTGGTTGCAGTCGCCCGGCGCGTACGGCGCGACCAGCTTCTGCGCGGCGCTCTGCAATTGCGCCCACCGCCGCGGCGCACGCAGGTCGCCACGCACGGCGAACAATCGCGCCAGCACGCGCGCCACATTACCGTCCAGCGCGGCGTGGGGTTCGCCATAGGCGATGCTGAGGACCGCCGCGGCGGTGTAGCGGCCGATCCCGGGGAGGCTGAGCGCAGCTTCGAGTTCGCGCGGGAAGCGGCCGCTGTGGCGCGCAACGATTTCTTTGGCCGCGCGGTGCAGGTTGCGCGCCCGGCTGTAATAGCCGAGTCCCGCCCAGAGTTTGAGCACTTCCTCCGTTGGCGCTCGGGCCAGCGCCCGCACGCTAGGGAACCGCGCTAGGAAGCGGCGATAATAGGGCATAACCGCTGTGACCCGCGTTTGCTGGAGCATGATTTCCGAAAGCCAGATGCGGTGGGGATCGCGCGTGTGCCGCCACGGCAGGTCGCGCTGGCAGCGGCGAAACCAGCCCAGCAGCTGGCCCTGAAATCTACGGAGTCCCGTTCGCGACCAGTTCACAGCTTATCCACCCGCGTCACCACGTTGGCGATCTTCTCGATCATTACGTGGTCGCCTGCCCGCGGGCTCGCGTAGATCATCTCCGCGCCAATCCGTGCTGATTCCGCTGGGGCGCCGGGGGGTTCGGTTGGGGTGAACTGGAGATCGTAGAAGCGCGCGCCGTGAATCTCGATGGCGCGAAGGTCCTGCAAGAGGGCTTCTTTGCGAGAGAAGAGCACGCGCCATTTTCGCACATTTGATTGCAGCCTGCGCCGCCAAACGGGCGGCGTGAGCGGAGTGCGAAGGGCCTAAAGCGCCTGCATGAAAAGGAAGTACGACGAGGTCCACAAACTGGTGGGGATCGAGCCGCGCGGCTGGCTGGTCAGGATAATTTTGAAGATATGCGTGTCCTGCGCGAGCTGGGACAACAGGTTCTGCTCCGGCTCGGCCGGCAGCGGCTGGGCTAAGGCCAGGTGCCGGAGCACGTCGTAGATAATCTCGCCGGCCGGCGCCATCGGCGTGGTCTTGCCCGCGGTGCGGAACTCCAAGACCGAGTCGATTTCGTAGAAGTGCCAAGCCAGGCAGGCGCAGAGCGTGACGGCGCGCTCGAATTTCTGCCCCGCTTCTTCCCGGCGAAGGCCGCCGGAGCCGCCGGCGCGAGGGTCCAGAAAAGAGTCGAGCACCAGCATCACGCGGCGCTCGTCCTCGCGGGTGAATTCGCGCACTTGAAGAGACCCTGTCTTGGCCGAGGCTTTCCAA
This sequence comes from Acidobacteriota bacterium, assembly GCA_003224235.1. Classification (GTDB taxonomy): domain Bacteria; phylum Acidobacteriota; class Terriglobia; order Acidiferrales; family UBA7541; genus QHYU01. The sequence continues at coordinate 2,953 of QHYU01000156.1, read as the reverse complement.
TCAACGTGGCGCGCGCTATCGGTGGGTTGGTAGTCGCGGATGGCGTAGAGATCGTGCCCGCGGCCCCGGGTGAAGCTCTCCAGTTCGCCGCTCACCAGCGGCAGGACTTCGTAGAACTCCCCGGTGGGCTCAATGCGCGGGTAAACGATGATCTCGAGGTCCGCATCCGCCTTGCGGGTCTTCTCCAGGAACCCGAAGGGGAAACGCGTGCGGATGCCGAAAGCCTCCTGCCGGTACACGCCGCGCCGGGGAAAGGTCAACTCGACAGTTTGCCTTACCGACTGCTTCCGGGGAATGTGGGGGAAATAAACGGGCCGGGTGAGAATTTGGGTTTGGCCCTTTTTTTCCTCGCCGACGACACGCAAAGAAAACGAGGGCAGGGTTTGCTTCTCATTGCGCAGCTCGGCCACGGCCAGGATGGGCTGGCCGGCAAAAATATGTTCGGGCAATTGCAGAGTGAGCTCAACGCCAGTCAGCATGATCCGTGAGAGCACACCTGAAACGATGATGGCTGCGAGCAGGCAGGCCAGGACCATGAACAGCAGGTTGTTGCCTGTGTTGAGCGCCGCGAGGGAGACGACGGTGATGCCGCCGAGAAAGACCAGGCCCTCGCGCGTCAGCTTGTAATCGATATGATAGGCGAACCAACGCAGGGGTGTTCTGCGCGCCAGCGCCGGAACGATCGTCAGCGCGACCCAGCCCGCTAGGGCCAGCGCGGCCAGCGCCGGGACGCCCACCAGCCAAAGGTTCCCTGTTTCGGCCGCCACACCGGAGTAGAGCGCCAGCAGCAGCGCAACGGCCAGCGCGAGCATAGCAATGCCAAAACTGCGCCAGCCAGGCTGATCGAGTTTGCGCCACCAGCGCGCGGCGATCGAATCAGTCATGGAAGCGGACATCAGAGCGGGACATGCGTGGAGTCTACCAGCTCGGTCAAGATGGCTTCGGCCTGCTCGGATTTTTTCTGGATGGAGGCGAAGCGCGTATTGACGACCACGCGGTGGGCAAATACGGGCAGGATGAGCTGCTTGAAGTCGTCGGGCAGGCAGAAATCACGGCCTTCGGCGAAGGCGCGCGCCTGCGCGGCGCGATGCAACATCAACGAACCGCGCGGGCTGACGCCCATGGTCAAGCGTTCGGTCCGCCGCGTGCCTTCGACGATCTCCAGCGCGTAGTCGAGCAGGCTATCGTCCACACGCACCTGTCGCACCGCCTCCTGCATGGCTAGAACGTCGCGCGCCTCCATCACCGGCCTCATCCCATCCATGGGCGCCTGGCCGCTGTGGTTGCGCAGAATCTCTTTCTCACTGGCCCGGGCGGGGTAGCCCATGCGGATGCGCAGCAGGAAGCGATCGAGCTGCGATTCCGGCAGCGGATAGGTGCCGTGGTGCTCAATGGGGTTCTGCGTGGCCATGACCATGAAGGGCTGCGGCAACGCATGCGTGCGGCCATCCATGGTCACCTGCGCTTCGTTCATAGCTTCCAGCAGTGCCGACTGCGTCTTGGGCGTGGTGCGATTGATCTCGTCGGCCAGCACGATATTGGCGAAGACCGGGCCAGGCCTGAACTCAAACTCGTTTTGGGTCTGGTTGAACACGCTAATGCCAACGACGTCGCTCGGCAGCAGGTCCGAGGTGAACTGGATTCGCTGGAACGAGCAGTTGAACGAGCGGGCCAAGGCGTGGGCCAGCGTGGTCTTGCCTACGCCGGGCACGTCTTCGATCAGCAGATGCCCGCGGGCCAGCAACGCGACGATGGCCAAGCCGATGGCCTCGTCCTTGCCCTTGATCACCGTGGCGATGGACTGTCTCAACTGCGCGATTTGGCTGGCGATGGTGATCGTCATTGGTTGAAAAACTCTGGCCCTTCTGTTACAAAGCTTGACTGTGGGCGATTAGCTCAGTGGTTAGAGCGCTCCCCTCACACGGGAGAGGTCCAAGGTTCAAGTCCTTGATCGCCCACCATTTTCTTGGAGCCCACCCGCCGTGGAGGGGCCGGCACCGCGCGCTTTGCTGTGTCAGCGCACCCGGTCAGACGCAAGGCCGCTGCGGCGACGCAAACCAGGCCATTCTAGCGGAATTTTCCGATGGCAACGATTTTGCGTTACCTCGAGTTTCTATCCCTGGGAACCTGGGTGGGAAGTATCATTTTCCTGAGTTTTGTGGTGGCGCCCGGCGCGTTTGCCACGCTCGGCAGCCGTGACCAAGCCGGCGCAGTGGTTGGCATGGCGCTCGGGCGGCTGCACCTCCTGGGCCTGATTGCGGGCGTACTCTTCCTCGTGGCGCGTGCAGCGCGCTCTCTCTCCACTGGCCGCGGACTTGCCTTGCTGGCCAGCCCCGCCGCGCTCGCAGTGCTCGTCATGCTGCTGCTGACGGTGGTTTCGCAGTATTCGGTTGCGCCGCGCATGGCTCACCTGCGCGTGCAGATGGTTTCCGTAGACCGCACGCCGGAAGACAGTCCCCTGCGTGTCGAGTTCAACCGTCTGCACCGCGTTTCGGTGCGTCTGGAAGTTGCCGTCCTCCTGGCCGGTCTCGCCGCGCTGTTCTTCACCGTTCGGAACCGCAGATGAACCCAGATCAAAACTGATTGACCCCAGACAGAAGGCTTGCCTTGACTAGGATCTGCGACCTACAACTCTTTCTTAATCTGTGTTCATCGGTGGTTCGCTCGGCTCTTGCCCCTGCGGCCCTCCGGGGCGGGTGTGCTAGTATTCGCGCGGCATGCAGACGGGAATCATCGGCTTGCCGCGAGTCGGGAAGACCAGCCTGTTCAAAATCCTGACCCATGCGCACCTCGACGCCCAGGCAGCGCGCGCTGGGACCCACATCGGAGTGGCGCGCGTGCCCGACGCGCGACTGGAACGCCTTGCAGAACTATACAAGCCGCGCAAGCTGACACACGCCTCGGTCGAGTACATAGATATCGGTGGGCTGGCGCAGGACCGGGCGAAGGACTC
>QHYU01000155.1 GCA_003224235.1 Acidobacteriota bacterium | reverse complement strand
GGGGTGGGTTGGCGCAGCGCATCCCTTTATTGGACAAGATCGTAGAGTACGATTTTCCAACTTCGCCGAAGTTGGCTTGGGAACTCCCCACTTGAGCCTGGAAACGCCAGCCAACAGGTACCATGCAGCGCGTTGTTACGTCAGAATCAGGGGTTCAACTTCGGAATCGGGGCTTATTCCAGCGGTTTTTGCAATTGTGCCTGAAGCGTTGTCGAGATGCGCGCCTGCGTTTCCTCCAGGTGCACCTTTGTTGTGGGGTCAGCCACCTTGCCCGCGGCAAGGGCCTGACGGATTTTCGCCTGGATGCTGACCAGGCTGGCGCGTGCCAGCGTCGTCGCGTCCTCGGGCGGCCGCGGCGTAGGAGGCGTCGGGATCACAAACCCACTCGGAGGTGGCGGCGGTGACGCCGGAGCGGGCCGCAACACTAAGCGGATCAACTGCTTCAGGTGTTCGCGCTGCAGGTTGCGGCGAAGGCTAGAGATTTTTCCCGCGCCCGTATCCAGCTCCGACCAGATCGCGCCGTCCAGGCCCTTGAACAGGTCAGCCATAGTGAACGACTTTTCGTTCGGCCCGAATCGCAGCTCGTTGTCCTGGATGCGGGCGAGCACAATGGGATGCAAGAGCCGATTGAGGAGGTTGCGCTGTTGGGCCAGCACAACGTCGTGCCAGGGGTAGTCGATGCGCTGCACGGAGAACAATCCTCCGATGCCAGTCAGGGTTGGCTGGCGCTCGATGGCCAGCTTGTTGAGCAGACCCGGCGGCAACTGGAAGGCTTTGTCGCTGAAGGCGTAGGTGCGGAGGAATTCCAGCGCCTCCCGCTGCTTGGCTGCGGGAACCGGCGTATAGGGCGGCCGTCCGCCGGGGTCATCCACGTGGTCGCGCACGTGGTAGATCCCGCCGATATACTTCGATGAGACCATCAGCCCGTAGCCGTATTCAAACACGCCCCGACCAAGCGCGCGGCGGAGGATTTGGTAGCCCTCGCCGGGCTTTTCGAGTTTCGACTCCATCGTGTTCCAGAGCTCATTGACGATGCCAATGCGCTTCCGAAAGAAGGCCAGCGGATCGCTCGACTGGTCGAACTGATTGACCAGCGGGTCGATTGCCGAGGGCGAAAGCGTGCCGAACGCGTCCTCGTCGGTCCCGTAAGGCAGCATGGGGTCGGCGACGCGCGAGGCGATGCGGGCGAGCTCCTGGGTTTCATCTCCCTCGATCGGCTTGTAGGCGTATTCAATGGCCCAGTGGTCGTACGGGCCGAGGGTGACGGGCAGGAAGTGTCCTTGTTTTTCTCCCTTTGAGGCGATGACCGCGGGATTGTAGTCCATCACCGAGCTGGACTGGCCGATTTCGTCGGTCTTCTTCAGATCGTTCAGCTCATCCACTTTCAGGATTGTGCTGGCGCGGAAGTTGTGCCGCAGGCCGAGCGTGTGGCCCACTTCGTGCGCGGTAATCGAGACCAGGTACTCCCGGATGAAGCGCTTCTCCAACTCCGGCGAAAGCGTCCCACGCGCACGAAGTACGGCCACGCCGAAAGCTGCCTGTCGGGCCAGTCCGCTGCCGTAATTGCAATATGCGGAGGGATCACCATTCCATGTCCACGGGGTGGGCAGCTCAGGCGTCTCCTCCAGTCCCTCAGGGACTGTCGGACCCACCAATTCCTCGGCCTCCTCTCGGAAAGAACGAACGATTTCTTCGCTAAATCCGATGTCGGCGTCATAAATCTGACCGGTGAAGGGGTTAGCGCGCGAAGGCCCTATGGCAAAGCCTGCGTCCACGCCGGCGAACCAGCGGATCGTGTTGTAGCGCGTATCCGCCGGGTCCCAATCGGCGTCATCCGGCTGTTGTTTGATCACGATCGCATCTTTGAAGCCGATGCGCTCGAAGGCCTTATTCCAGAGCAGGGCTCCTTCCTTCACCCACTCACGGTATTCGACCGGAACCGTGCTCTCCAGCCAGAAAACGATGGGCTCCTTGGGCGGCGAAAGTTTTGCAGCAGGGTTGGCTTTTTCCAGGTACCACCGCCGGACGTACCGCCGGTACTGCGATTTGGGGCGGTCGGAGTTGAGATCTTCTGTCACAATCAGAAAATGTCCGACACGGTCGTCGGCCAGCCGCGGTTTGTACCCAGTTTCGCGAATTGAGGAGAGTTCGTACTTGAAGACCATGGGGATGCTGCGCACGTCCGGCAGCGCAATCGAGGGCACCCGCGGGTTATCGGTGGCGTAATGCAGCCAGACGTCGAGCAGCACGTTTTCTGGGAAGGCTTTCACCGGGCCAATAGCGCTGTTGGGCTTGTCGAAGTGATAGTTCGTGGGTTGATAGACCTGATTCAAGAAGCCCGTTAAGCTGGGCAAGTCGCTCACAAACATTTCCGCGACGTCGATCAGCACGCTATTGCGTTCCGGGTGCGGCTTAGATTGAATTTTCGACGAGCCCAGGATGGCGTCCGCGAACGACCTGGAGGTGAAGCGCCCGGCCGGGGTGCCCGGGGCGGCGGTGAACTTGGTGTTCTTTTCGATCCATTGGATGTTCTTGCCGACGCGGTGAAAGAGGAACGGGAAGGTCGCGCCCACTTGTGAGGTGTAGAGCCCGCGTTCACCGATGGCGCGGTCGATGGTGGCCGCGAATAGATACAATCTGTCAAGCTGGTTGGGCAACAGCTCCATCAGCAGTTTGTTTTCGTCGGCTTTGTAGTAGAAAGTGAAAAGGCCCTTCTTCACTTCCATCTCTTTCACAACTTCGTCGAAGGGCTTGTCTTCGCCCGGCTTGGGCCCTTCGGGTTTCTTGGCTTCTTCGGGTTTGGCTGCGGCCTGCGGCGCCGCTTCCGTTTTTGTTTGCGGCGCGGGCGGCTGCTGCGCAAACCCCGTCCCTGCCAAGGTAAGGCCGACGCTGACCACCAGGGCCACTGCAACCCACCACATCCTTGTTTTCCTACTCATGGAGCGCCCCCTTTTCGGGTTGGAAATGAAGTCCAGAAATTCACTCGCGAGGCCGGCAGCGGTGCGGAGCCGCCTGCCTCTGCGCGCGGAATGAGACCAGTACAGCGATCCGTAGCTTCGGGCGAGATTTCTTGTTACCCCCGGATCTTCAGGGAGGCGCCTGACACACCCACCCCGCTCTTATCACTATGACGCTGCAACGGGCAAAAGGTTTCGCTGCCGGGAACGCCGGAAGCCCATTTGTAGCCGGCAATGGCGCCTGATAGCGCGGTAGCGGCAGATTATGGTCCCGAGCCCCCGCGGCGGCGCGAACTCGCTCTTGCGTGACGCTCCCGCTTGACCAAGGATGGGCATGCGTGAGGCATGGCGTCGAACCGAGGTCGAGCGCGATGCCGCAGGAGGGATAGCAGCGGCTGCCTTCAGCGACTTGCTTGGCGCAAGGCGGACAGGTGATCGCTAGGGACATGGCTGGCGCGGTAGTGTATCACCGCTCGTAAAGCCTTTCGCGCTCACGAAGGTCTTGAGCTCCGTGTGCGGGCTTACAAAGTAGCGCCGCTGTCCCGGCGGCGGGTTTACAAATCGCCAGCGAGAGTCTTCGGCACCACTGCGGGCAAATCGCCAGCGAGACGCTGGCGCTACAAAGCGTAGACCGTCGCGCGACCCTCACGTCGCCCGCAGGTGCGCCGGCGAGTATGATTTGGTATTCTCGCGCGGGCGTGGCTGAAATCTTCTATATCTTGGCGGCACTCCAGATTGCTCTGGGCATTTATGGGCTGTGGGAAGGCCTGCGCTGGCTGCGGATGGCCCGGCGGCGGCTGGCCTCGCATCCCGGCTTCTTCGCGCCGCGCGTCGCGCTGGTCTGTCCTTGCAAGGGCGTGGAGCCGGGCCTGGAGCAAAATCTTGCTGCGCTCGCGGAGTTCGACTACTCGAGCTATGAGATTTTTTTCGCGCTGGCGAGCCGCACCGATCCGGCGTACGAGGCGTTGCGGCGTGTCGCTGCCAAGAGCAAACCCAAGGCGCAAATCGTCATTGCCGGGCGTCCCGAGGGCTGCGGGGAGAAGGTGAACAACCTCCGCGCCGCGGTCGAGCAGATTCCTGCTGACTTCGAAGTGCTTGTGTTCGCCGATTCCGATGGTCGGCCGCCGCGTTACTGGCTGCGGCATCTGGTGGCGCCGCTGGCCGACGCGAAGCTGGGTGCCGCGACCACTTTCCGGTGGTATCTGCCCGACAAGGGAGGCTTCTGGAGCGCGCTGGCCGCCGCCTGGAACGCGCCCATCGCCACTCTCCTCGGCGAGCACCGCAGCAACTTCTGCTGGGGCGGCGGCACCGCCATTCGACGGCAGGTGTTCGACCAAGTGCAAGTGCTGGAGTACTGGCGTGGCTCGGTGAGCGACGATTATTCGCTCACCCGCGCGCTTCGCGCGGCCGGCCGGGGCATCCGCTTTGTCCCGGAGTGTCTGGTGCCCGCGCTGCATGACAACGATGTTCGCGGCCTGCTGCAATTCACCAACCGGCAAATGATCATCACTCGGGTCTATGCTCCGAAACTCTGGGCGGTGGCGGGCCTGGCGCATCTGCTCTACTGCGCAACGCTACTCTGCGGCGTCGCAGTACTGCTTGGCGCGTGGGCATCCGGCGGCACCGGACTGCATATCCTGCTGCTGATACTCGCCGTGGCTTTGCTTGCCGCGGCCAGGGGCTATCTGCGGTTGGCTGCTGTCAGCGAGTTGCTGCCCGCCTGGAAACGCAAATTGCTCGACTATGGATGGGCGTGGACCCTGCTGGCCGCGCTGGTGCCGTTTCTTTACCTGGTCAATTTCGTGGTAGCGGCGTTCGCGCGCCGGATCGTCTGGCGCGGCGTTCACTACCAACTCGTCTCGGCTCACCAGACGCGCATTCTCTTCGGCTGATTGACCATCCACACTTGGCGCGGCTGCCCCGGGCGCGTGGCTTCATCATTCCAAGGCCACGCAGACCGGCGGATTTGTCAGGACACAGAGTTCCCATGCTGCGCTCGAATCACGAGGCTGCAGGAGTCGTTGCGATCCCGAGCCCGGCGCGCGAGGGATCTCTCTTCGCTATTTGCCGGATAAGAACGGGTAATGGTTCGACGCCGCCATGAAGAAGAGCATCGGAAACGAGAGCCAGAAGTTGGCGCGCGAGGCGAGAAGAGCCAGCCGCGCAACTCTGTCTGCCTCGGGCGGCATTGGCGTACCCTGCTCTACGTTGGCCTTGGTCCAGGCAATCAATCTCTTCTGGCACCGCCAGATAATGCCCCAGACGTTCAGGAACATGATTGTGCCAAGCCCACCGCCCACGCTGATCGAAAGGGTGCGGTTGCTCACGTCGGGATGCGCGAGGAGAGAAAGCACCAGCCAGGACGTGGCAGTGATGATGAAGGCGATGAGCACGGCGAGCACCCAGCCGTTGTTGAGGAGACCTTCGGCGGGCCGCAACAGCGCATAGATGATGACGAAGGCCACCAGCCAGACCGCGGACCAAATGCCCAGCCAGCGCCACATTAGGCCAGGGGCGTGGGCGTTAATCGCATCGGTCTTGGCCAGGATCATAAAGTAACGAAACCCCGCCAGCCAGGTCACCACCGCTCCCCAACGGAACCACCTCAGCGCTTTTGGCATCAGCACTGGGACCACTTTGCCTCGCGTGGCCGCGTCGAGCGCTTTCATGGCCGGTGCGTTCACTAGGTTAAAGAAGTACAGCAGGCCGACCCAAATGATGCCGGCCACGAAATGCAACCAGCGGAGCACGATCTGCTCCGGCTCGCCACCGCCGACGGGGAACTGCACGTTGAGCTTCCAGAGAACGAGCCAAACGGCTAAGGCACCGGCTGTCATCATCGTTCCTCCGAATCGAATTCAATCTGGGCCGTGATTGGGCGCCATTGTAAGCGAATTGACCATGGATTGGCTTCTTCTCCGTTGAGAAATCCGGAGTGGGTCGCCACTGGGTAACGCCGGCGTCCCGCCGGAGGTTCCACAAACCCCGCCGCGAGTTCACCGCCAAGGCGAGGTGGCATCCGGGCATCTATGAAGGCGGCGGTACGTACGACGAAGGGCTGCGGCGGGGAATGCGCAACGTTTGGGAGAAAGGAATCAGCCCGCCACCGGTGCCACCGGCGGCGGGCCGCTTGATTCTTGGCTCTGCCTACTTCTTGGCACCGGCGTAGTTTGCAGCGACGGCGTCCCAGTTCACAACGTTCCACCAAGCCTCGATATAGTCGGCCCGGCGGTTCTGATACTTCAAGTAGTAGGCGTGCTCCCAAACATCGAGGCCCATGACCGGTTTGCCGCCGGTCATGATTGGATTGTCCTGATTCGGAGTAGAGTCCACAACCAGCTTGCCGTCCTTGTTGAAGAGCCAAGCCCAGCCTGATCCGAAGCGACTGATGCCGGCCTGCGAAAACTTAATCTTGAATTCGGCAAACGAGCTGAACGCGGACCTGATGGCATTTGCCAATTCGCCGGTGGGTTCGCCGCCCCCGCCCTTCTTCATAATCTTCCAGAACATCGAGTGATTCCAGTGGCCGCCACCGTTGTTACGTACGGCCGTGCGGATATTCTCGGGAACCTTGTCCAGGCTCGCCAGCAGGGCCTCGAGCGACAGCGCCTGCAGGTCTGGGTGGCCTTCCAGAGCCTTGTTCAGGTTGTTGACGTAGGCGGCGTGGTGCTTGCCGTGATGGATCTCCATCGTCATTTTGTCGATGTAGGGTTCAAGCGCATCCGGTGCGTAGGGAAGCGGTGGAAGCTCGTGGGCCACGGGCCCCTCCTTCCTCAAACCAGGTTGATATGCCAAGGGAAACCTCCTCAGTCCGAGATGATTTTCGTGCAAGCTAATCGGCTCCGCATTTTATCGCTACGGCGCAACTCGCACAACCGTCCTCTCGGCAGAGATGGCAGAGCCGAGCGCACCGCTTTCGATCTGCTGCTGAGCGCAGCGCTGCCGCCCAGCGCGGTCTCCCGGGGCCGCTAGTTGGAACGGCACTAGCTGCGGACAGAATGGAAGCCATTGCGAAGCGGGCTCTAATTGGTCGTTCCGCACAAACGCCCCAGGGCCCAACGGGCGTGCTCGGCGATGATGGCATCGTCTGAGTCCGCCAAGCGCTGGAGCAGGCCGACAATGCGGGAGTGCGCGGCAGTGCCAGCGCTCACACCGGAGTTTCCTAGAGCCACGCAGGCGTTACGCACCAGGCCGCGCCACTTGGTGCGCTTGGTTGCGCTGGCGCGGAAGACTTCTTTGTACTCCTCTTCGGTGAGCCCCGCGAGCCACTCCAGTTCCGGCGCGAAGAGTGAAACGGGATCGAGCTCCGGCGCCTCCCCCGCGCTCGGCAGGGGCAGGGCGTGAAGGATGTCTTGACGACCCACAGCGTGCCGTGTCCCTACGGGCTGTTGCGTTGCGAACGTGCGAGGAACAAACTCCGCGAGCTGCGTCACCGGCGCGTCGCGGTTCCAGGGACAAACGTCCTGGCAGATATCGCAGCCGAAGACGTGCCGCCCCATGGCTTGGCGGAATTCGATGGGGATTGAGCCGCGAAGTTCGATCGTCAAATAGGAGATGCAGCGCCGCGCGTCGAGCAAGTAGGGCTCGACAATCGCTCCGGTTGGGCATGCTTCAATGCATAGGCGGCAATTGCCGCAGAGGTCAGGGAGCGGTGGTTCCGCACTGGGCCGAGAAGGGCTATCGGACGACTCGAGCGAGGGAGCCAGTTCAAGGGTGGTCAGGATTACGCCCAGGAAAAGCCAGGAGCCTAGTTGCGGGTTGATCAGGCAAGTGTTCTTCGCCAGCCAGCCAAGCCCGGCGTATTTGGCCGCGACCCGCTCAACCACCGGGCCGGTATCTACATAGACGCGCGCCTCAAACGGCTCCGAGACCTGCGCGCGCAGCGCCGCCACCAGCGCTTTGAGCTTGCCGAGCATCACCGCGTGATAGTCGTCGCCCCAGGCGTAGCGCGAGATCCAGCCCTTTGGTCCCCGCCAGCCTCGCGGGCCATAGGGATCTAGTGGGTCGCGACTGGCTGGCGAGCTGATGGCTTGGCTGGCTTCGCGCGGTGTACTGGGAGCGAGCGTGGCGTCTCGGCTGCCCTCGGAATAAGCAAGCTCGGCACCCACCACATTGCTGCGTGGATGCACACCGACGGGAACTTCAGTCGAGTACGGCAGCGGGGTATTGTAGTTGAGCGCGCAGACGATCAGGCTACGCGCTCCCGGCAGCACGCGCGCAAGCTCTCGCCTGCGCGCGTCTGCTAAGTAGCCCATCTCGCCGGAATAGCCCCGGGCGAGCCACTCCGGTAGCCGCGCCAATTCCTCAAACTCTTCGATCGGGGCGATACCGCAGAGGTCGAAGCCCAACCGCCTCGCCTCAGCGACCACCCAGCGCGTCTGCTCGCTTCCGGCCACATGGGAATTATGCTGCCAATTTCATCGAATGGCGAGACAGCCGGCCAATGCCAGGCCGCGACCGGGCGTCCGGCGACCGGCCGGCCCTGGCGATTGATCCCCTACTTCGGCTACACTCCCTTAGGGGGCTGCGCCCGCCGATGACCCAGGGGATGTTCTTCTCCTTTGCCAGCGCTTATCTTCCTAAGTGGACATCGGTGCCAGAGATTTGGGCGGTGGAGCTAGCCGTACTGGCCCGGCGCTGTTACAATGCCGGGCGATGAGCGACTGGAAACAGATTCAGGGGCGCATTCGCAGGGCCAAGGCCGGCGCAGACCCTCTCGGCCGGCTTGCCGCGCTGTACGAGAAAACGCGCGACGCCATGGTTGCTTTCGAACTAGCCCAGCTTTACGAAAAGTCCGGCCAGATCGTGGAGGCAGTCCGCTGTTACAGCGCTGCGGCGGAGCGCTTCCGCCGGGCAGAGTGGAAGACCAAGGCCGAAGAAGCTTTGGCACGCCTCGGTGCTCCCAAGTCCACACCAATCTGGTCCACGCCGGCACCGGATGAACATGTCCCGGCGTCTCCGTTTGGAACAAGTGTGGGAACCAAGCCCTCGCTGGATTCTAGCGATTCTGTTGCGGAGCAGACTGAGAAGCGACCCGAGCCGGGTGCCGCGCAGACGGGAGGCGCAGAGGCTGAGCCCACGTCACCCCGCGGCAAGCGTCGCCGCGGCCGGCGTGGAGGTCGCGGGCGCCGCCGTAGTGCAGCAGCCCCAGCCCGAGTCGGCCCTGAAAGCTCTCGCGTTCCGCCAGCCCTGCCGCACATCGTCTCGGAGCGTCCTGCGGAGGTAGGCAGAGTCGAAGAGCGGCCAACTGGAGCCGGTCGATACGAAGAGACGGCGCGAATCACTCCTGAGCCTACTCCTTCCGAGGAGCCCCCAGTTGGCCCGGCAGCCTGGCAAATTCGTGGCCGCGCTGGCGAGCCTGCGCTCGCCTCGCGGATGGCACAGCTCGAGTCACAATTGCGCCGGTTACTTGCCAGCCCGCTCCACCGGCTCGATGAGGCTGAGCAGGCACCCGCAGGTCCTGGCGTCTTCATTCTGTCCGATTCCGACTTGACTACCTACTACGACATTGAGGCCTGCCAGACGCTGCGCGTGGGCGTAGGGAATCTTTTGCGTGGGGAGCGAGGCTCCAAACAAGGCCGAGAGCCATTCCGCGCCCGTTTTGCCGAACACTTGGGGATCAGCGAGTCGCGCGTCACCAAGTATCTGAAAGATCATTGCGCCGTACGTTGGGTCCAGCTCGATGAAGGGACCTCTCCGCTGGCGCATTTCGCCATTGCCGTTCTGAGACCCGTCTTGAACGATTGAAACCGTCTCCCGCCGAGCCCAAGCCCTGCGCTTGGTGCCACTTATCGGAAACCCCAAACTCGAGACCCCTTCGCCATCTCGTTGCCGTTGGGTGCAGGAGAGTGCCATTCACCCCCGTTTTTGTGCCTTTTGGCACATACGGCTGGACGGAGACCGGGGTAACAGGCAAACTCCGGCAGGATAAAGACTTAGTTAGAATGGTGCGTGTGTGCGCGCCAAGGCTTGAATAGTCAGCCGGCACTTCGAGCGACAGTCTAGGTCATATGGGGGTTAATGGGTCGTCGGTCCATCGACTGCGAAATGGAGGAATCATAGCCATGCCGAGCAGAAAGGGCACAAAGGTCCTAAAGATTTTTGACGCGCTCCTGTGCAAGACGGCGAGCGTGGCTTTTGATACTATCCAGTTTTTCAACAAGTACCACCCCAACCCTTCCTTCACGCCGAAGTGGTCCGACAAACCCTTGTTGAAGTCTTGGGAGAAAACCAAGCCGACGCTAGGGTGGCCGCGCCAGACCGATTCGCTCTGCCCGGGTTGCGTCAAGGAAGCCCGCGAAGAGATCTTGAGCGGCAAAAAGGACTGGAGAGATCTCATTCAAGAAAAGGTGGGCGAGATCAAGGCCCAGATCATTGAGCGCAACGGCCAGGTCTGGATGGTCAAGCAATGCCCCAAGCACGGGCAGTATGAGGACCTCATGGCGATGGATTCCAAGTTCCTCGCCTGGATCGAAAAGAATTTTCCCGGCCGGGACATTCCTGCGCACAATGATGAGGACCTGCACAAGCACGGGAGCAGCTCCGTCCGCTATGGCCGCGGCTCGGTGCTGACCGTGGACCTCACTAACCGCTGCAACATGATGTGCGACCCCTGCTTCATGGACGCCAACCAGGTGGGTTACGTCCACGAACTGAGCTGGGAAGAGATCAAGGAAGTGCTCGATAACGCTGTGAAGATCAAGCCCCGGCGGCAGCTCTCCGTCCAGTTCTCCGGCGGCGAGCCCACCATGCACCCCTACTTCGTGGATGCCATCCGGTACGCGCGCAAGCTGGGCTACAACAGCGTGCAGGCGGCTACCAACGGGATCGAATTCGCCAAGAGCAAGGAATTCAGCCGCAAGGCTTTCGAGGCCGGGCTGCGTTACGCCTATTTGCAGTTTGACGGCATCGGCAACGATGCCAATAGCCACCGCCAAGTCGGCAACCTCTTCGATATCAAGCTGCGCGCCATCGAAAACATGCACGAGGCGGGCATCGAGATCATCCTCGTGGTCACCATCGTCAACAGCGTGAACAACGACCAAGTGGGTGCGATCGTCAAGTTTGCCATGGAAAATCCGAGGAAGATCTCCTTTGTCGCTTTCCAGCCGGTCTCTTTCACCGGGCGCGACGAGGACATCACTCCCGAACGGCGGCTCCGCCAGCGCTACACCCTTTCCCACCTGGCCCACGACGTGAGCAAGCAGGTGGGGAAGGTCGAACCCACCCGCGACTGGTTCCCCATCTCGTTGGTGAGCGCGTTTTCGGCCTTTGCTGACCTGGTGCACGGACCAGAATCGCAGTGGGGCACGGTGAGCTGCGGCTGCCATCCGAATTGCGGGGTGGGAACCGCGCTTATGATCAACAAGCAGACCAAGGAGTGGGCCCCAGTGCCGCGCTTCCTGGACATCCCACACCTGTCTGAGGACGTCAAGAGGATCACCGACGCGGCCCGCGTAAAGTGGCTCTCCAACCTGATGATGGGCCTGGCACTGCTGAAAAACTATAAGCCGTTCGAGGCGCCTCCCAGCTTCGCCCTCATCGATCTATGGAGGAAGTTTGACAAAACCTGGGGGCTGACCGGCAACCAGAAGAAGAAGTATGGCACCTCCGGCCCCGACCGCACTTTCGAGGACGCCATGAAGCGGCGCCACACTGACCCCTGGAACTTCCTGTTCATCGCCGGGATGTGGTTCCAAGACCTGTTCAACTATGACTTCCGCCGCACCGAGATGTGCATCATCCCCTACGCCACGCAGCAGGGCGAAATTTCCTTCTGCGCGTACAACACGGGCATCGGCTGGCGGAAAATCATCGAGAACATGTACAAAAATGCGACCGTCGCGCAGTGGTACCGCACGCATGGCAAGCACGAGATCTATGCCAAGGGCAAGAGTGTCCAGCTCGACGATTACGAGCACTCGCTGGTGATCGACGCCACAGATGCCGCTCGCGTGCGCCCCAAGGAGCATGACATCCCGATGACGGCGGCCGAGGAAGACCGCATCCGCCGCAAGAAGGCCCTCGAGCAGGAGGCCAAGGTCCGCGCGATCTACGAGGAGATGGTGCTGAAGAAGCCCCAGCCGGCTGTGGTGCAGATCGGCTCGATCTCAGCCATTAAGACCGCAACCAATGGCGACAACGGCGGCCTGGTCTCGATCGGGAAAGGCAACGGCAGCGGCAATGGCCACGCCGATCGTGAAGCTCCGGCGAAGATTGATGAAACGAACCAAGAATCGCCTGTCGTCCAATAAGTAGCAATAGTCCCCGCAGCGGGCCCACTGCACGGCAGATCAACGCCTTCTGGTTTTCCCAGAAGGCGTTTCTGTTTCTGGGGAGCATTTGCCATGGGGCAGACTTTGACCACGGGCTACGGTCGGTTACACCGAGAGAAAATGCCACGCATTCGAATCTACTCGGCAAGAACCGAAGAATTGATTGCGCGGGAGTACAGCTTCACGGTCCTCTTTGATCGTTTGTTCGAGTTTCAATACACCGATCCGGGGCGAGTTAAGGGCAGGAGGAAATCGCGACTCCGGCTGAGAATCAAGAACCCAGCTAGGGAGATCGGTGCGAAACATTCTCCGCCAGACTGAACTGACCGTCGAAGAATTCCTCGAATTGCTTTCAAGCTCTTGCGATTCGTAAGAATCGGGCATGCCATTCCGCGACGGAATCCGGGGAGTTTGGCTAACTGTTCTACGTCCCCTGCGGGAAACGAAACACCAAGCGCGCAGGGGCCAGGCGCGCGTTCCAAAAAGGCATTATATGTTCGTCACAAGCAGTACGGAAGTTCCATATCGACAAAAACCTAGGACTGTAAGAGTAGGACTCGCGAGAACGCGGACAAGTCCACAACGTACGACGTTCCGTATCGAAAGCTCAAGAGAGAATGATAGCTCTCGAAGCACTCTTTGGAGGAGAAATGCAAACAAAGCATAAGGCCTGGTTGATCTTAGGGGTTTTAGCGCTGCTAATGGCCGTAACCCCGGCTTCCTGGGCCCAAGTCAATTCCAACCAGGCCACAGTGAACTTGAATGCAGTTCTGGGCGAGTCGCTGACCGTAACGGCCTCCCCGGGCACGGTTAATTTCACGCTGGCTGCGAGCGGACCTTCCACGGGCAGCGTCCCTGTTGCGATTACGACCGCCTGGGCACTAGGCAGCAGCCGCACCAAAGTGAACCTGTTCGCCTACTTTACCACCGCCAATGCGCTTACTGATGGCGCGGGCCACAACATCCCCTCCGCCAACGTCTCCGGCAGCGTGAACAGCGGCGCCTTCGCTACCTTTACCACTGCCGGTGCGTTTAGCACGCAAAGCCTCCAGGTCTTTTCGCAAGCCCTCGCAGCCGGGAGCTTTAATTCCTCGCGCAGCGACAATTTAAACTTGAAGATCGATACCACGGGTCTGGGTCTGCCGGTTGGCACCTATACCGGTGTGCTCAATATCCAGGCGCAAGCCCTGTAGATGAAGCGCACTGTTCGAGCGGGATGCCATGATCCAAGAGTCCGAGCGCGGCGGCGGGTCGGCATGGTCGCCACTGCCCCGCGCCGCTCTTGATCCAGCAATCCCCGAGAGCAGCGTTGGCATTCAACCGAGAAGTTGCTGAATGGTTTCGCGCAGTTTTCGATACAAATCAGCGCGAACGACCCCGAGTCCCGTAGGTAGATCAGACCGAGGAGTAGGGAATTGATCAATCTCACGCCGCCAGAGATTATGATGCGGCTGCTCCGCAGAACGGGAACAGTTCTGGCTCTACTCGCGGAGCTGCTGGCATGCGCTTCGGCTCTCCAGGCGCAGTTGAAGTCGAACGTGGCGGCCGTGAACCTGAATGCGCTTCTGAACTCCTCGCTAACTGTAGCCGCTGCACCGGGCTTGGTGAACTTTGCTCTGGCGCCGAACGGGGTGGCCAGCGGCAGCTCGACCATTACCATTACGACGAGTTGGGTTCTGCCGGCGAGCGCAGGGAATGTGACCTTGTATGCGTTCTTCAATAGCGCTGCGGTGGCGCTCGCCAATGGTGCAGGCAACAACATCCCTTCATCTAAAGTGCGGGGCAGTGTCAACGGAGGTCCATTCACTCCGTTTACAGGCTCCAGTCCCTTTGCCGTTGGCAGCAGCATAACCGTGTTTAAGGAAAGTGTCGCCAACACGCAGGGAAATAATAACCGCGACGATCTGCTGAACTTGCAGATCGACACAACCGGCCTCGGCCTTCCGCCCGGAACCTATACCGGTTTGCTCCGCATTCAGGCGCAAGCGATCTAGGATCGAGGCCCAAGGCGGTTCTTTCTAGGAGCAACAGCAAGTGGCACGAATCTTAAAGATACTGGTAGGGTTGGCCTTGTTGGCCAGCGCCGCGCGTGCCCAGACCATTTCGCCTGTCATTGTCGAGTACCGCGAGAAGGCTCAGGGCAAGTTTCAACTCTTCAACGATTCTGACTTCCCACTCAACGTGGTCCTGGAGCCGCAGAGCTTCACCGTAAACAGCGACGGAGCACCGACCTTTCATGCCCTCGATCCTAGCATCCACGTGCGCCTCTCCACGATGAGCTTCCGCTTGGCCCCGCGTCAGACCTATACCGTGTTTTATCAGGCCAACGCTGACAGCCTGCCTGCCTGGTTCGTGGTTTATGCAACCGTGACCGGGGCCGTTACCCAGGAGGGCATTAAAATTGCCTTGGAACTTCCCCACACCGTCTATCTGCTTACGAAAAAACCGCCGACGGTTGAGGCAGTGGTTTGGCACCGGGCTGAGGAAGTGAATGATAAGCGCCAGATCCAGGCCGAGGTGGAGAATCGCGGCGCGGAGTTCAGCCGCGTTCAAGAAGTGGAGGTCACCTCAACCTCAGGGAAGAAGTTGTATCCCGGTTTTCCTCTCTTCCCCGGGCAGCGCCGCAGTTTTCAACTGGAATGGGACCAGCCGGGAGAACCACAACAGATCGTTCTGAAGTTCGCCCGCTTCAAATCAGAATCCCCGATCCGAAAAGTTTCTAGCACGCCTTGAACCTCTGCGCTTCAAAGTGGATGGCACATCGGTGCTGGGGTCGCCGGACAAGCTGGGTGGGGATGTTTTGCGCGTTTTGGCTGTTGGCCGGGGCTCGGCCGGCCGCGGCGCAGGTTTTGGAATTGAGCGGAGGGTCTTCCTCCCTCTTCAACGCGCATGGTGGCTCGGTCGGATTCCGCGGGCGTAATTATGCCGGCCGATTCGATGTGGGCCTCTTCGGGAAGCCGCGATTCGGGTATTTCTTCACGACGCCGTTCCGTGGCTACAACTGGGGATTCGGCGACCAAGCCATTCCCTTCGTGCTGCCTACGGACCTCTTCAACCCCTCCTACTACTTCCTGGGGCGCGGAGTCAGCGCCGCGCGCAAGGATGCGCGCAGCAAATTGTTTGTTTACGCCGGCGCTACTTCCACGGGTTTTGCCTTGCCATTCCTGAATGTCGCTCGGACGGAGACCCCGACCGGTCTGGTTTTTTACGAACGTCAGCTTTCCCCCGCGCTGCGCTTTACCTCTCGGAATGTGCTCTCCAGACGGCAGACCTCCATCCAAGCGTTGGAGTGGACAGTGGAGCGAGATATGAAACTGGGGATGTCCGCCGGCATCGGCAACAACCAGCACTACTGGGCCTCCAGTTTCAGTTTCAATCGAAAGGTGGTTTCACTTCAGGCTAGCTACACGCGGGCTGGGGATGCCTTCCGCCGCATCTCGGTGGAAGCCCCTGCCGTCGCCGAGACAGACCGGGAAAACATCCGCCTGGAATTGGCCCCGCGGAGCAACCTGCATTTCAGCCTTGGCCGGCAGAACTACCTGGCCCCTGCGGCTTCCAGCACGGGCGAGCTCCGGGCCGCAGTAAACAGTTTCGGCGTCTCGGGGAGCGCCGCCAGATTCCAAATGTACGGGTCGCTGTTTAGTTCCGAAACTGGGGCCGGGACGGCACGGGCGGTCAGCATGGGTGTGCGCCGCCACGTGACCGAGCGCGTGGAGGCCGGCATGGACTACCTGCGCAGTACTTTGCCAAACGGTTCGGTGATTCACACGGAGGTTTCCACCTTCCGAGAGAATGTGTCGCAGCGGTTCAGTCTTTCCCAGGTGATCACACACGGGAGCGGGCAGACCTCGATCGCCTTTGGTGGGACTTTCCTGTCCAACTTGCTTACAGCCAGCGCGGAGTACCAGACGGTCTACCTACCCTTTGCCCCGACGGGACAATCACAGTTCCGCCAAGTATTGGTGTTGAACCTCCACCTACAGCTCCCGCATGCCATCCAACTCAACGGTGGCACCAATGTGACGTCGCTCGGGCACGCGCGGTACACCGCCTATGCCACCACCTTTGCCTATCCCGGCTTGAGCCCGGAGATCGGCAAACCGTCACAGAGCGGTGGCTTCTATGAAAATCTGGTGCGCGGGCGTGTAATCGAAGAGAATGGCCCGCCGGTGGCTGGCGCAGCTCTGCGCATCGATGGCGAGTTGGTGTTCAGCGATTCCGGAGGGGCGTTTTTCCTCCGGAGGAAGAAAGCCAAACTGTACCCGCTGGAGGTTCTGCCCAACCAATTCATGCTCCCGGGAAGGTTTGAGGTGGTATCTGCCCCGGAAGTGGTGAGAGCTGAACGCGAGCAAATGGCCGAGATCTATGAAGTGGTGGTGCGTCGCCTGCCGACCAGTCCACCATCCAGCCCGGGCCTACCTTCGCAATCGGCCGGAACAAGGAGAGACCAGAGTTCTGATTTGGAACAAATCTTGATCCCGCCCATGCCTCTAAGCATCTTAAATTCTGTGACTTATCAACTTTATGCCTCGTCGAGATCTCTGGCGGAAAGCCGTCTGAAGGTGCAAACAGACAATGCCGAGGAAGATCCTTCGGTTCATGCTGGCGAGCGCGACTCTGGGGAAAATCTCTGCCATGGATGCGTCGAGGGTACAGGCGCAGGTCAATTCTCGCGTGGCAACGGTGGTGCTGATGGCACGACTGCTGGAGACCAAGGGACTCATGTGAACTGTTCCTCTGGCGCCGCAACTCGGAGCGTGGTGCGCCGACGCCATCCTCGCGCGGGAACTGCACGGGTGGCAGTGTGCATTAGGCCTTCAAATCGCGCTGCAATCCGACGCCGCAGACCTGGAACTCCCCATAAAGAGGTTCCTCTCTCACCCTGCCAGGATACGACTTCCTCTCCTGCAAAGGTCGGGGCCAAATGGCTACCCTAAACCTAAA
Organism: Acidobacteriota bacterium; assembly: GCA_003224235.1. Taxonomy (GTDB): domain Bacteria; phylum Acidobacteriota; class Terriglobia; order Acidiferrales; family UBA7541; genus QHYU01. The sequence continues at coordinate 12,571 of QHYU01000155.1, read as the reverse complement.
GCACACTCCACGATCTGCTCGTCATCGGGCTCGAAACGCACCCCAGGCAAAGACAGATTGGTGCAGATTACCATCACTGGCTCTAGTTTGAGCCAGGGTTTGCTTGGCCCTTCGATCACTCGCGGTTTGCGTCCCGGTTCGACCGTCGGAGGAGTGCCGCACATTTTACGGCGTCCGCCCCTGAGGCGACCCACCTGCTGTCTCCACCGTGCTTCCTTTGACTCCTGCTAGGCTTCCACAAACCCACTGGCGACGGGCTAGGAGTACCGTACTGAAAAAAACGAAGCTCCCGACCCATCGACGCCGCTGCCAGCTCCAGACAGAATCACCTCAGAAGTCGGGGGGTCTAGCTATGAAGAGAATCGTTGGACTTGTCTTGGTGGCCATGGTTGCCACACTCACGGCCGCGGCGGACAAAACCCATCCCAGCCAGCACAAACACGCGATGCCGTGCTGCTACTGCTCCTGCAACGTCGGGGACAAAGAGCGCGAGTGCCACAAGTTATGTGAGCTTCCGGACGGAGAGGGCGGGCGCAAGCGTACCTTCACAAAGACTGAAAACCAACTCTGCACGGAGCTCTGCGCTATCAAGAAAGAAGGGTGCGCGCACCTCAGCCACTAGAGACGGCGCCGGCGGCCACCCGGGAACCTACCCGCGGGTAGGTTCCCGAGCTTCCCGAAGCTCAAACCTCTGATCGACCGCCCGGATTTGCTGGGGAGGCGCCGGCCTCTACATCATTACGCCTAGCTTCACTTCCTCCCACTTGCCGTTTTTCTCGACTTCTACCTTTTCGGCAAGGATGGCGCCATTGTGGAGGGAGCCGCTGATGCGAACGGTCTGACCTATGAATGGAGCGAGGGCCGGCGACGGCGCCAGCACGGCGTGGAATTTCTTGGTCTTAGTGAGCAGACCCGCGGGCGTGCCGCCCTTCACGCACAGCGTGCCGCATTCCTTCACAGTTCCGTGGTCATTTCCGGTGAGCGAGTTGTCCTTCAGATAGCATTTGCTGTCCACCAGCGTGCCTTCGAAGGTGGTCGCTTTTTCGGCCCCGTACAGGGCGACCGCGACGCTGACAGCAAACACGAGCAGTACAACCAGTCGAACGTTTTTCATCGAAAAGTTCCTCCCTTTCCAGTTTCGTTGGTATCCTCTTCAGTGAGATCATTCGAGTGACGTCTGATTTTTGTTACGAGCCAACAAGCGACGAAGCCAGCCAGAGATATCAGGAGTCACGATTCGGAATGTTATACCTGAGATAAGCTGTGGCTGCAAGCCCTACCTCTAAGAACTCTTCCCGCAACACGAATCAGAAAATTCGGCACCCAGGCTGTCCCACTTTAGCCTTCGCTGAGGCTTAGTTGGATTCATAGCTAATCAGCATCATGTGCTAAACCGGTTCGAAGCGCCTTTTCCATCCGAGATAGCCACAATTTCGTAATTATCGATCACCAGTATGGCACCGGATGGCCGACGAATTGTCACATCCGCGCTGGTGAAGTAAATCAATTGCCCCTGAAATCTCTGCTGGGGCTTTCCTTTCCGTTCAGCCGGCTCTCCTGTAGTGAGGTCTATCGGTAGGGGGTCAATTGCCCGCGGTTGATTCAGCTCCACCTGAACAGTTTGGAGGCTCTTTTGCCAGCGCTCCAACAACACTCGCGCTTGCTTCCAACCGTGGATCGTCTTAATTCCTGCGCCTCGCTTGGTCCTTCCCATCGCGCCGGACTCCCACCCTTGCACAAAAAAATGCCAGCCCTGCTCGTAAGGATGCCGGGCCGCAACCGAGCGACGCTCCTTGCAAGGCCACGTGGCGCAGGAGGTGTGGCTAAGTCCGCCGAACTTCCGCCACCCGCGCGACCTCGGAGCGTCATGCGGCGTTTCGTTCAGCTTAGTCTTCAGCAGACTCGCAAGGTTCCGAACTCCATGCGCCGCGGTCAGCATTTCCATAGGTGGAGCTTTGATCAGAAACTAAGGCAGGTTCGTGGCCATGCAGGAACCAGCGCTCCAGAACCACATGACGCGAGAACCGGCGGGAGCGCAGGAGCAGTCGAGCGATGGGGCTGATCAATCGTGGCGAAAGGCGCCGGCCGACGCTCGTGGCCCAGTCGCTCTGCGATTCCCCAAATCGCGAGGTGAGCAGAATGCGATAAGCTTCCAGTTGTTCTCGGCTGTATCTTCCTCCGGCGGCTGCGATGGCCTTTGCCGCCAGTAAGCCCGATTCAATCGCCGGCCGAATCCCCTCACCGCTTTGGGAGTACGCAAGCCCGGCCGCGTCGCCAATGAGCAGAATGCCGTCGCCGACAATCTTCCGCGTCGTCTTCCCATATAGGAGATAGGCGTGCCCGAGAAGAGTAGAAGGCAAGTCAAAGGAAATTTTCCGCGCCGCCTTTAAGAAATTCAGGAAACTTGCAATGTGTTTCGAGAGTGCGTGCCGGTCCAGTCTCCCTAAGCCCACATTGAGAACGTCTTGTTTTCTGAAGCACCAGCCATACCCTCTCATGTCAGAACAGAAGTAAAGCTCTGGAATTTCCGGGCGGATGGAGCACCCAGCCCGCTGGCGCTCATCCATTTCAAATTCACCTTCTTGAGCAGCGACGATGACTTCGCGGCCTATCTTGGCTCCCAGAAAGCGCGCTACGGGACAGAAATGCCCACCGGCACCAACCACCAAAGAGGTCTTAATCTGTCCATTGACAACCCACTGTTCACCGGAGCGCTCCAGGCTGGTTAGCGGCACCCCTTCGAGGAGGCGCGCGCCCGAGCGGCGCAGCAGATAATCGTCGAACTCATAGCGGCAAATCCCGTAGCTGATCGTGCGACCATAGTCTGTTTCCACCTCGGTGTCGCCGATGCAACTGATTCGAAATCCGGTGATCGGCTGGAACACTCTTCCTCGGGAATACTCGGCAGGATCGATTTCCAATTCATCGAGCACCGCGGGCGTGATCCATCCGCCACACGGCTTATTGCGGGGAAAGCCCTGCTTATCCAGGATTGTGACATCCATGCCCGAATGTCGCAATTTCCAAGCGCAGGAGGAGCCGGCAGGCCCCCCTCCGACGATCAGGATGTCGCATGAATCCATTGCGATTCCTGTTTTGCACTCTGCTCGTCTGTGTAGAGGTGAGCGCGGGTCCAGGGAATCCGCTGACAATCGGGGCCCGCAAAAACGATCTGGAACAGTTGCAGCGTACCGACTCGGAACCCAGCTAGGGCTCCGGAGAGGTAAAGCCGCCAGGTTCTCACAAATCTTGAATCAAACATTTCGGAAACTCGGCAGGCTGACCTCTCAAATCTGTCCAACCAATGCTCCAGCGTCTTGGCGTAGTGAAGGCGCAGGTTCTCCACATCCAACACGGAAAAATCCCATGGCTCGAAGATTCTCATCACCTCTCGAAGCGCGGGAAGGTAGCTGCCGGGGAAGATGCGTTTCCTGGCCCAGGCACTGAAGGAACGCTGGTAGTTGCGTCCAATGAAGTGGAGAAGTCCACGTCCGGACTTGCCCAGCGAGCGATGGATTACGCTTCCCAACTCTGCGTAGTGATCTGCCCCGACGTGCTCCAGCATCCCGACAGAAACAAAAACATCAAACCTGCCGGAAATATTTCGGTAATCGTCTTCGATAAACTCTACCCGGTCACTCAGTCCCTCTTCCTTCGCACGTTGTCGGGCAAACAGAATTTGCTCGCGTGAAATATTAAAGGCTTTCACCGACACGCCGTAGTGCTTTGCCATGTAAAGCCCAAGCGCGCCCCAGCCGCAGCCCGCTTCCACAACGGTTTCTCCGGGCTGAAGCTGAAGTTTGCGACAAACGTGGTCCAGTTTGGCAAGCTGTGCTTCTTCAAGAGTTACCGAAGGAGATGGGAAGTAAGCGCAGGTGTAAACCAACTGGGGGTCGAGCCAAAGCTTGTAAAAATCAGTTGTCAAATCGTAGTGATGGTGAATGTTCTTACGGGAGCCTCGCAAGGTGTTGGCCTGCGCTCGTTCGAGCCAGTGCGAAGCTAGCCTAGAGTACCAACTGCTGGCTTGAGCGCTCGACATCGACAGGTGGGCGGCTTCCAGCAGCGCAACAAGGTTTCCCTCCACCTGGATGTGCCCTTCGGCGTAAGCGTCGCCGAAGCCGACCTCCGGGTCGAAAAACAGCCTTGCGAGTGTTCGGCGGTCACAGATAAGCACACTTGCCACAGGCGCAGCCCTCGGGGGCGAGAACCCATTGCCATTGTTCAGAGCTAGTCGAATCTGTGCTCCGCCAGTCGCATCATGGACCCTTTGCAGCAACCATTTGTCGATGGAGGAGAATATGAGGCTAGTCCGCATGACCACACCCTCCCTTCATCCTGGCTGTGCCATCCCCGGCACGCGGATTCTACCACCTACGGGCGCCTGCTTGTCACCTGGTTGGATAAAAGGCGTCGCCTAGGCTTTCGCCCGCTGCCCAGTCAACGCAGGGAGCGGATCGTGTTCCGGCAGGGTCGGACCCAGACGGGCATAAAGTTGTCAGCCCCGGCTGGGAACTTGTGTGTCGAGCAAGCCGAGGGCGTCTTCGAGCTTCTGGCGATTCTCCCAGAAGTTGCTCCAGAGATCTCCAAGCTCTTCCAAGCGCGCGAAAATCGTTTTCATGTTGAATCTGTCTAGCCGTAAGCTTCGGCGGAGTTCAGATGGTTGAAGCGGAGCGGAGACGGGCGCTTTCGGAAAAGGCCTTACCACGTAAGGTGCGGCGAGCGGTCGCCCAAAAGCGTTTTGGTGAACGTCAATCAAGGTTTTGCCGGGAGGTCGCTTCGCTACAGCTCGCTCTTGTGTTACTAACTCCGGCTTTTCGGTTGCTACCAAGCGCGCCACAATCTCGGCAAACGTACGCAATTGCTCGTAGGTGTATGCCCGCTCGACCGGAACATAGAGATGGATCCCGGTTGCGCCGGAAGTTTTCAGGAAGACCTTCAATCCGAGGCCGTCGAGCTTTTCATAGAGGGCCCGTGCTACTGTCACTACCGCGGCAAAGTCCGTGCCTTCGGCTGGGTCCAAATCGAAAAAGACGTAGTCCGGATGTTCTAGGTCATCGCGGCGACTCGACCACGGATTATGGTCAATGCAACCCAAATTGGTCAGATGGAGAAGCGCCGCTACATTATTGGCAACAAGGTATCGGATCTCTGCTCGCTTCTCCTCTGAAGGGATCGAGACAGTCTCGATCCAATCCGGCACGGCCTCTCCGGCCTCCTTCTGGAAAAATGACTGTCCTGTGATCCCATCCGGGTAGCGACGCAGCACGAGCGGGCGGTCTTGCAGAAATGGCAGCAGTCGGTCGGCGATCCGGTAGTAGTAGGCGATCAAGTCGCGCTTGGTGTAGCGGGGTTGCGGGAAATATATTTTATTAAGGTTGCTTAGCCGGACCCGATTACCCTCCAGCTCAATCACGACATTCTCGGCCTTCCCCCTGAATAGCTCGCCTTCGACCTCGGATCTTCGGGTGATTACGTGTCCCACAAGGGCGGGTGCCGCAGGTGCTGAGGATGAAGCTCCCTCGGTGGCTCCGCTTTCAAACTGGCAATCTTCTGGCTTCGCCTCTGTCAGCAAGGCAATAAATACCGGCTGGCGCAAGCGCGGTTCCTTTGTCCACTCGGTGTATTTGACACGAGCAACGAGCTTAGGCTTGACCCAATGGGCTTCTTCGTTGGTCTCAGGAACTGAATCGAACGGGCACTTTGAGGCCGCAAGCGCTTTCAGTTGGTGGCTGATCGCTTTTTGGGTCTCCTGATCGAAGCCGCCGCCTACGTGACCGATAAATCGCAGCTTTTTTCCTTGGTAAAGGCCCAGCAGCAGCGCGCCAAAATGCTCTCGGCTTCCTCGCGGGGCGGTCCACCCGCCTACCACGGTGTCCAATTCCTTCCGGGCCTTCAATTTCGCCCAAGACCCGCTGCGGCCGCTGACGTATAGGCTGTGCGCAAGCTTGCCGATGATGCCTTCCAATCCCTGTTCTCTGGCCAACTGGAAGAGCTCTTTTCCCTGCTCCGCCAGGTGGTCGCAGTACCGAACCTGGGGGCACACATCGAGAAGTCGGCGAAGCAGTTCCTTTCGCTGGACGAGTGGGACCTCCCGAAGGTCATAACCATCGCAGTACAGAAGATCGAAGACATAGTAGGCGACCGGGGCTTTAGACAGCAACTGTGGTGGAGGCGAGTTGACGTGCATTCGTTCCTGTAGACGCTCAAAATCGCTGCGGCCGCGCTCATCGAGCACCACGATTTCTCCGTCGAGGATGGCTTGGCGAGCCTTCAGACGCTCAGGCAAAACCTCTAGCTCCGGATATTGCTTGCTAATGATGCGGCCCGTTCGAGAGCGCAATTCGACCCTGCCGTCTGTGATCCAGGCCAGTGACCGAACACCATCCCACTTGATCTCGAACAGCCAATCAGGGTCCGAAAAAGGCTGGTCCAGCGAAACGGCCAGCATGGGTTCCAGCTTCGAAGGCATTTTGACTTTCCGACTACCTTCGAGTCCCTCTGGACGTATCGGATGCGGCGTGCGCTTGGGGGGTGAATTCTCGGCGATTTCATCGAGCGAGCGGCCGGTGAGCACCGAGCCATCGTGCTCTTCGATGTTCCACTTTGCATCCGCATACGCGTCTTTGTGTTTGATTAGAAGCCACTCGTTGCCCTTTTCGCTGTGGCGCAACTTGACCAGCGCGAAACTCCCGCGTAACTTCTCGCCGCGAAGGCTGAACTTGAGTTCGCCCCGCGCTAACTGCTCGCTGGCTGGGCCTTTGCCTGCCACATCGTACGTCCCGCGGTCCCAAACCATCACCGCCCCTGCGCCGTAGTTGCCTTCGGGGATAAGGCCTTCAAAATCTGCATATTCGAGTGGATGGTCTTCGGTTTGGACGGCCAAGCGTTTATCGGCCGGATTGAGGGAAGGGCCTTTGGGGACGGCCCACGATTTCAGCGCCCTATCAGCTTGCAGCCGGAAGTCGTAGTGCAGGCGCCGCGCGGCATGTTTCTGGACCACGAAAAGCGTGCCGGGTTGCGAGGGTTTTTCCCCAGAGGGCTCCGAGGTGCGGTCGAAGCGCCGTTTGCGGCGGTATTCTTCCAGCGCTGCCATCGCTTCATTCTACCCTACACAATTTGAGCAAGGCGGCGCAGTCCCAGGCGACCTGCGGGCTGCCCCGGATTCAGACCTTCGCTGGTTGTTCGCCTTGCATCACCCCCTCGTCTCGGCTACGCTAACGCGTTCGGACCTGCGCGACCGGTGAAATTCGGCGGCATAGGAGTGCACCCGTGGCCACCACTGTCTGGAAAGGACATCTCACATTTGGGCTGATCTCGATCCCCATCCGTCTGTTTACCGCCGCCCGCGGCGAGCACATCAGCTTCAATCAGCTCCACAAAGAATGCCACACGCGACTGCGCCAGTTTCTGTTCTGTCCCACGTGCAATCGCAAGGTGGAACGCGCGGAAATAGTGAAGGGCTACGAATACGAAAAGGACCAGTACGCGCTCTTCACCGACGAAGAACTGGAGAAGATTGCGCCGCCCTCGGCCCGCACGATGGAGATTCAGGAGTTCGTCAAGTTGGGTGAGGTCGATCCTTTGTATTTCGACGCCTCTTATTTTGCTGTGCCGGAAGAGGCGGGGCGGAAGGCCTACCAACTTCTCCTCAAAGCAATGGAGGAGTCGGGCTATGCGGCCATTGCTAAGCTCTGCATGCACCAGCACGAGTACACCGTAATCGTCCGCCCGCGGGCGAATGGCCTTACACTGCACACCACGTTCTACGCGAACGAAATCCGCCAAGTGGCCGAGTACGGCCAAAGCGACAAAGTGGAACTGAAAGAGCAAGAAATAAAGTTGGCCCAACAGCTAATTGAGAGCCTTTCTGCTCCCTTTGAGCCTAAGAAGTACCGTGATGAATATCAGGAAAGGCAACGGGCGCTGATCGCAGCCAAGCTGCAAGGACAAGAAGTGGCGACGGCGCCCCAACCTCAGCTCGCACCCGTGATCGACTTGATGGAAGCCCTTAAGAAGAGCCTGGCCCAGAAGCAGGCAACCCTGAAGAAACCTCCGGCCCGTGCTGTCCCGGCCCCCGCACAGAAGAAAGTGGGTAGAAAGTCCTTTGGCTAGTCACTGATGGGCGCAACCGATCGTTTTACCCGGAGCGAAGTCCAGCGCATTCTGGAAGTCAACGAAAAGCAGCTGGATTACTGGGAACGCTTGCGACTCGTGCGCCCGAGAAGACGCTGGGGAGAGAGGTTTTACGATTTCAAAGATCTGATCAGCCTGCGCACCGTCAAGCAATTGACCGAAAAGGGCGTCCCGGCCTACAGGCTGCGACGATCGATTGTAGCCCTCCAACGGCGCTTGTCGGAGGTTCAGGCACCCCTGACGGAGCTGCGGATTCTCTCCAACGGGCGCGACATCATTGTCGAGCAAGATGGGACTCGCCTCGAGCCGCTCTCCGGCCAATTGGTGCTCAATTTTGATACTCGTGAGTTAGGCGAAAAACTGCGGATAATTCCTGAACGCAGCGCAGAGGAATGGTTCGCTCTTGCCCTGGAATTTGAAGGCGACCCTTCGACCTGCGCAGAGGCAATCGATGCTTATCAGCACGCACTCAAGAAAAACTCGGACTGGGTAGAAGCTCTTATAAATCTTGGCGCGCTGCTTTACGAGCAGGGAGATTTCGAGGCAGCCGTGGATTACTTTCAGCGGGCCGTGGAACTCCGACCGCAAAGCTCTCTGGCCCACTACAATCTGGGCAGTGTGTTAGAAGAAATAGGACAGCTCGAGACGGCCCAGAGGCACCTGCGACAGGCTGTGCGGCTGAAACCCGATTACTCCGACGCTCATTATAACCTCGCATTGGTCTGTGAAAAGTTGTCAGCTAGCGAAGAAGCCCGCCAGCACTGGCGTCGCTACGTGGAGCTTGACCCATTCAGTCCCTGGTGCACTTACGCCCGCGAACGCTTGGGCTTCGAACACGGTAATAAATCTCCTTAAAGTACAACCCACAGCAGGGGACTGTCCCGGTGCTTTTGTCTGTGCTTCCCGTCGATGGGTACAAAGCCTCTTTCATCAAGGGAGCTATGAACGCACGGTTAGGGAACACTGGCAATAATCCGGGTCGGCCCTCCCGTCCCTCCTTTGATCTTCATGGGGAGCGCAATGAGTGTTGCTCCGGTAGCTGGTACTTGCTCCAGGTTGGCCACGTTCTCCAGACCATAAATGTTCGCACCGTTGATGATCTGGTGAGCTATGAAGTCCTTCGACGGACCGTGATCCAGGCTCGCCGTGTCGATCCCAACGCCACTAATCTTGCGCCTTGTCACTAGGAATTCCGCTGCTTCTCGCGAAATACCCGGGAAGTGTAGATGAGTGGCGTCGCCAGGGGTATCGCTTCCCAAGTATCGCTTCCTATCCGACCAGAACCTGCCCCACCCTGTATGTACCAGCACGATTGCACCATCGGGAATCGAACCATGCTTCCTCTCCCACGAAACGATGTCCGCCACGCTCAACCGGTAGTCGGGATCTTTTTCGCAAGCGGCGGAGATGTCGATTGCCGCTGCGGGGCCGATCAACCGTGAAAGCGGGATCTGCTCAGTTGTCGCTTGGTCCTTGCCAAAGTGAATGGGACTGTCGATGTGGGTGCCACCATGCTCGCTGGCTGCATATCGAGCTGAGGCATACCAATAGCCACCTGGGGAAGTTCCCCACGACTCTTTTTGCCAGTCGAAGGACTTCGCCGTTGGCCAATAGATCGTGCTCTCGTCAAAGTTATAAGTCAGATCGATGACCTTTGACCTGTCTATCGCTCCTCGCTTGGGGCTGTTCGTTGGTGGCAACTGGGGATGAACAATGGGTGACAGGGCGCCACAAGCGGCCAGTGCGAAAATGATGATTGCTCTGGGAATTTGTCTCATAACCTCGTCCCCCCGCTAAGAATAATTCCAACATAAATCCATTCCCGCATAGGCGCTGAGTTGGCCGGATTGCCCAAGATTAGAATTCCGAGCAGGTCTGCCCTCCAGATGCGATCGAGGCTCATATTATCAGAGAACCCGCCTATGAGTTATGGTCGAGGGTAAATACCCCTCGCGTCCTGCCGGTTGTCCTTGCAGCGCCGAGATGGAGCATCTATCACAGCGCCACCGCGGCCAGCGCCTACTCATCGAGTCTGATCCCGCAGGGTGAGGCCGTCCTAGGCTAGGGGATGCGGTTTAGTCGGTGCCGATTGCGCCTTGAACTGCGATCGATTACTGGATGGGTCAGTGGCTTGAGGCCGCTGCGTTAGGGTTCTCAAATAACCTTCTTGGCCCGCGGTTGAGTTGCGAAAGGGTGGACCGTAGAAGCCCTTGCACGGCGAGGATCGCGTCCTTGTCCTTGTAGAGCTGCCGGGGCCAAAAGAAACCCTTTAAACCGTCTTTCCGACGGCGAGGCACAATGTGAATGTGGAAATGGGGTACGCTTTGACTCACGCGGTTATTTATGGCGACGAAGGTTCCCTCGGCCTCCATGGCCTGCTCCACACCTTTGGCCAGCAGCTGAGCATTGGCGAAGAGCGGAGCAATAAGATCGGTGGGCAAATCAACGAATGTCTGGTAATGAGCTTTTGGAATCAAAATGCAGTGCCCCGGGAATAAAGGGCGATGATCCAGAAATGCGATCGAGACTTCGTCCTCGAACACCACGTTGGCAGGAGTCTCCCCTCGCACGATTCCGCAGAAGGTGCAGCTCATGTTTGTAGCGTTGCCGCCGCCAGCTTTTTGCTGTGTCATGTCAAGAGCTTATGTCTTTTCGCCAAAAAAGTCAGGCGAGAGCCCGTCAATGGACGTCATCGAGCCAGGCGTTGTCAAGGAAGGAATCCAAAGAATTAAAGATTACCCGGCCCGAGCGCTGAAGGACGGACCGAAGAGGTTAGGTCAGAAGCGAAGTAGCTTTGGCGCCTGGATTAGGATACTCTCTGCACTGCTGGGCGCAGTATCTATTCCGAAGAAACACCGTCGGTAGTAAAAAGAGTAGGAGGAGATTAGAATGGCCAAGCTAGGTCAGATAATGAAGCAGTTGCGGGGACAGCGAAACCGCACACAGCAAGAACTTGACGGTTTGGACCAAGCCATTGCGGCGTTTGGGAAATTGGTAGGAACGAATGGACGCGGAAGGCCAAGAGGAAGGCGTAGGCTCTCTGTCGCGGCGCGGAGGAAGATAGCGAGAGCTCAGAAGGCCCGCTGGGCAAGGCTGCGACAAGCAAAGGCAGCCAAGGCGTGAGAGGAGTCCGATACCATCATCTAAAGACGACCTTGTCTGCGCGCGGCGAGTCCTGTACGGCTTGAATGTGAGGTAGGTGTCGAAATTTGCCGAATCAGGTCTTGAATTTGAAGCGTGATGGTCGGAGACTTTTCAGGGATGCTCCTCCTTCACTCTGGCCTGCGGATAAGTTTGTTCACTAGCTGTCTCAGAGAAGCCTCAAGCCACGTCGCGCGCTAGCTTCCGCCAGGGTAGAACCGACTACAGATCGAAATAGAGGAAGAACTCGTAGGGGACCGGGCGCAGGTTCACCTGTGCCAGCTCGCGTTCCCGCTTGTAGGTGAGCCAGGTGTTAATCACGTCCGGCGTGAACACGTCACCGTGCAGCAGCCAGTTGTGATCTCTCTCCAATGCGTCCAGCACCTCACCCAGCGAGCCGGGTGTGCTCTTGACGCTTGCGGCTTCCTCGGGCCCGAGCTCGTAGAGGTCCTTATCGATCAGTTCGCCGGGATCGATCTTGTTGCGAACCCCGTCGAGACCGGCCATCAATTGAGCCGCAAAGCACAGATAGGGGTTGCAGGCCGGGTCTGGACAGCGGAACTCGATCCGCTTGGACTTCGGGCTCTTGGAATATACGGGGATGCGCACGGCCGCCGATCGATTGCGCTGCGAATACACCAGGTTCACGGGAGCCTCGAATCCCGGCACCAGTCGCCGGTAGGAGTTGGTGGTGGGGGCGCAAAGACCTAGCAGTGCCGACGCATGCCTAAGCAGGCCGCCGATATAATACTTGGCTGTGCGGCTGATCTGAGCGTAGCCCTTCTCGTCCCAAAACAGATTGGTTCCACCCTTCCACAGGCTTTGATGGGTGTGCATGCCGGAGCCGTTGTCGGCGAAGATCGGTTTGGGCATGAAGGTCGCTGTTTTGCTGTGTTTTCTGGCGACATTGCGGACCACATACTTGTAATACATGACGCTATCGGCCATCTTGGTCAGCGTCGTGTACTTCATGTCGATCTCACCCTGCCCGGCGGTGCCCACCTCATGGTGATGAACTTCGACTGGCACACCCACTTCTTTCAACTTCAGGATGATCTCGGATCGGATGTCCTGCAGGGTGTCGGCCGGTGGCGCCGGGAAATACCCTTCCTTGTGCCGCAACTTGTAGCCTAGGTTGGGGCTCTCCTGACGGCCCGTGTTCCACATGTCAGCGCCGGTGCAAAAATCCCCATAATGCCGGTTGAAAAATCCCCACCCCCTTACGTGGTAAATCGGAGCCTACTCCGCACGGAGGAGGTTCCGAGACTTGTTAAGGGGGAGAGACGTGCAAGAGATC
>QHYU01000230.1 GCA_003224235.1 Acidobacteriota bacterium | reverse complement strand
GCGTAGAGTTAGTCGTCCAGGGCGACCGTGAGGCGCTGGCAGAGGCCCTAGGGCGTGTTCTCGCCGAAGAAGATCTGTGGCGGCAGCTCCATCAACGAAATCTTAGGGCCTATGCAGAGCATTTCTCATGGGAAGCCGTCGCTGAGCGCTACATCCAAACCCTGGCAAGCGATTGTCCCCAGATTGCTCTTTCGACCGATCCGCTTCCAGCCCATGCAGTGTCTTCCGCGGAGCCGAAACCTTGAAACCTAACCATTCCGAGAGGGCAGAAGGGCTCACGACGGCAGAGGCAAGGTGGAGTTGGAAAAACCGATGCAGCTTCTAGGCCCGCTGGTCCACCGCTGGCAGAGAGCACCAGTTTCCTGGCGAAGAGGGGTTGTGACGTCTCCGATCGCCCCGTTCCTCCGCCGGGTGCTGAATCGCTTTTTTCCTCAGGGGCTGGTTGCACGCTGATGAATCGCCGATACCGCTTGCTGTTACTCGGCACTCATCCGGTCCAGTACTCCGCGCAACTCTTTCGAGAGCTGGCTCAGCACCCGCAGCTTGAAATCTTAGTGGCTTACTGCAGCCTACAAGGAGCCGAGGCGGGTCTCGATCCGGATTTCGGAGTGAAAGTGGCGTGGGACGTCCCACTGCTGGATGGCTACCCATGGATCGAGGTGCCCAACAAGTCGCCGTGCCCCGGCATCGGCCGCTTCTTCGGGCTGCTGAATCCCGGAGTGTGGAAACTGGTGCGCAGGGGCCGCTTTGATGCCGTGGTGTGTTACACCGGCTACGTCTACGCCAGTTTCTGGATCGCGGTGGCGGCGGCCAAAAGCAAACGCGCGGCACTGCTCTTTGGCACCGATGCGCACGACCTCAGACCGCGGGACGGGCGGCATTGGAAAACAACCCTCAAGAGACGACTGTGGCCGCGGTTGTTCCGTCTGGCGGATGTGGTTCTCGCGCCTTCGGGCGGCACTGTCGCGCTGATGCGCTCGCTCCGTCTGCCGGCTGATCGCGTGGTCTTGACTCCATTCGTGGTGCACAACGACTGGTGGCTGGAGCGCGCCGCACAGGTCGAGCCGGCGGCGGTGCGGGCTGCGTGGGGCGTGCCGGAAGGGGCGCCGGTGGTGCTCTTCTGTGCCAAGTTGCAGCCCTGGAAGCGGCCCCAAGATGCGTTGCGGGCGCTGGCGCGCGCCGGCCTCCAAGGGACGCACCTAGTTTATGCGGGGGAGGGACCGCTGCGCGCAAAATTGCAGGCCGAAGCAGAGTCGCTTGGCTTGGCCCGTCGGGTACACTTCACCGGCTTTGCCAACCAATCGGAGTTGCCGGCAATCTATCGCGCTGCCAACCTTCTGGTGCTCCCCTCGGAGTACGAGCCGTTCGGAGTGGTGGTTAACGAGGCGATGCTGTGCGGCTGCGCAGTCGCCGTTAGTAACCGTGTCGGCGCGGGCTTCGATTTGGTCCAGCCGGGTCAAAATGGATTTGTCTATCCCGTGGGCGATGTGGACGCCCTGGCAGGCATTTTCTGCGAAGTCCTGCCCGACGGCGAGCGGTTGCGGCAAATGGGAGAAGCAGCGCGCAAACGGATGGAGACGTGGACGTCGCGCGAATACGTTGAAGCGCTGCTCACGGCCGTCGAGCGAGCGGTGCGGTTGAAATCCGAGGAATCCGACTTGGCCATCAACTTCCAAACGGAGGCGCATGCTCGAGAACATCGGCGTAGCGGTTAACCGGCGGCATCTGCAGGGCTTGGCCCTGCTACTGGGCTTACTCGGCGCCATCTGGGTGCTGACCAGTTGGATCGTGGCCGGGACACCCGCGCAACTGGTTCTGGGGGGCCTAGGACTGCTGGCGGGGGCCATCCTCCTCAACATCCTGAACGACTGGCGCTCCGGCTTCTATCTTTCCCTCGTCTGGCTGCTGTTCGAAGACCTAGCACGCAAGTATCTTAGCAACAATATGTACATTTACTTTGGCAAGGACGTCCTCATCGGAATGACGTATCTGTCTTTCTTTCTCGCCCTGCGGCGTCGCCAGGCGGAAACCTTCCGGCCACCGTTCCTGTTTCCGCTGAGCTTGTTCTTTTGGCTGGCCGTAGCGCAAATGTTTAATCCGGGCTCGCCGAGCTTGCTCTACGGGCTGCTGGGCTTGAAGCTTTATTTCTATTACGTGCCGCTGATGTTTGTGGGCTATGCCTTGATCCGCTCGGAGAGGGATCTACATCGGTTGCTCGTCGTCAATTTGGTTATGGCGGGCGTGATTGCCCTGCTGGGGGCGGTG
>QHYU01000154.1 GCA_003224235.1 Acidobacteriota bacterium | reverse complement strand
CATCCCCGGCGGCACCCACGGCGACATTGCCACCGCCGCCGTGGTAGTGAACAGCATCCCGGCGATCCTCGACGCGCCCGCCGGCCTGCGCACCTCCCGCGACCTCCCCATGTGCTTCTTCCCGCCCACCGCCAAGCCGTAGCGTAGCTTTTGACCTATAATGGAGCCATGAAATTGGCCTATATTCCCGGGGAGCTGTACCTCTACACAGACGAAGACGGTTTTAACTGCCTGGTCTTAAAAGGAGAAATGATCGGCCGGTTTCGGTCCCAAAGAGAAGGAATCCGGCGGTTCAATGAGTTGCGTTCTAGGCTGGAAGAAGGGGTGCCTAAGACAGAGCTGAGTGACGAAGAAAAGCGCAACCTGTTGGTTCGCGAGATTGGAGAATCGCTGACCAGGCATAACAGTCTTAGGAATGCCGGTCCTAAGAAACGTACCGGAACCCGAACTTTTGGATAGACCCTACCCGGTAATGTCAAACATCCCCTTCAACCCACTTGACAAGCTGTCCTTGGCACGCGCCGTCGCTAAGGCGCTGCTTGAGAGGCCCTGCCACCCTCTGCCGCCCGCTGAATCGTTCGCGGGAGCCGGTATCTATGCTGTTTACTATACGGGGCGCTTCCCGCCCTATGAAAAGATCGCCGCACTGAACAGAGAAGGAAAGTTCCTCGCCCCCATATACGTTGGCAAGGCCACTCCCCAAGGAGGAAGAAGAGGAGGCTTTGAACTTGGGGGAGCCGCTGGGACTGTTCTCTATAACCGATTACGCGAGCACGCCGAGTCTATAGAACAAGCTGAGAATCTTGACTTAGCTGATTTCTATTTCCGGTGCCTTGTCGTCGATGATATTTGGATTCCGCTGGGGGAGCAGCTTCTAATCCAGAGTTTTTCACCAGTGTGGAACAGAGTGATTGATGGCTTCGGAAATCACGATCCCGGTGCAGGGCGGCAACGTCAGCAAAGATCTCCATGGGATGTGCTGCATCCAGGCAGGGCATGGGCCAGGAGACTGCAGCCAAACAGAAAATCAGCACCAGCGGTCTTGGGTGAAATTGAGGGATTCATGAGGACTTGGGAACCAACGCATTTCTGACAACAGCTCAGGCCGAACGGTTTCAGTTTGAACGGTTTTTTCGCCTTCGCAACGAGAGGACGCTTTCATAGAGCGTCACACCTTTGCTTGCCCCACTGCGAACAGAAGAATTGAGAATACTGCTACCAACTCGCTTCTTGCGAACCATTTCCAGCGCTTCTACAGAGAGACCGGCGGGTTTGCTTCCCGCTAGGTGAGCCCATATCTCATCCGTTTTAACTTCTACCCCCTGAACCACCGAGTTGCCGATGACCACCAAGGCGCAACCACCTGGTGCAAGAATCCGGGAAAGTTTTTTCAGAAAATCGAATGAGTCATTGAAATACGTCGCTAAGTAGTTTGCCCAGCCTGATCCACCGTAGATCCTCTCATCATTTTGACTATGTCGTACGCGGTCTAAGAGATTCTCCAGGAGTTCAAAGCCAAATTGTAGTTTAACTTCGGGACCGTCTCTAACTGTTTGCCAAAACTTGCCGAAACTCTGCTCTTCAATTTCCCTCGTCTGATCAGTTGAGGTGGCGAAGCCCAACCACCATAACTGTGGCCTCGTATTTCGCAAGTAGTGGTAGTTATTGGCATACGGCGGAGACGTTATGACAAGATGAACTGAATTCTTACCTAGAATGTCTTCGCCATCGCGCCACGTGCGACTGTGAACGATCCCCTGCCCTGGGAAGGGACATTCCAGTTGAAACGATTCCATGTCTGAGGCCATCTCTTCGAGTTTTGATTCGAGGATCAGCACGACAGGAGCGTCTTCCACGTTTGGCTTACCCGCCGAGGCTCGAGTTCCCAAACTTGGCTCGTAAGTGTAGTTCGAGAATTTTACCATGACAGAGGCAAACGCTAACCGAAACAGGTCAAGCAGCGCCGCCGGTCTGAGATCTTCCATCCAAGCTAAAACTCTTAAAACCTGCGCCTCTACTCGGGGGCTGAAAAATGGCACCCTGCTTCGAAATCCTGCTGGCGGCATGAGTGGCCGAGTTGTCTGGGTCTCTCTGCGAAAACGAACGATCGCAGCTCTGAAGGCACTGGGATTCACAGCTACCGCGTCAAGCTTCGTTTGCGCAGCGAAAGCCGCGTACGGGTTGACTTCAAAACCCACCGCCCTATAGCTCGGCCCTCGCCGTATAGTCTCAACCAAAGTTGTCCCAACGCCGGCGAACGGATCGAGCACGGTGCCCCCCTTGGGCAGATGTTTCTCGATCGCTTCTCTGACGAACTGAGATGAGAATCCCGCCACCCAAGGAACCCAGCGATGAATAGGCTCCTGGCGGTTTTCGGTGAAGGCCGGATCACTGAATCCTGAACCGTTCTCCTTAAAGAGGAGCATCTGTCGTGCTTTGACAGGCAGGACGGTGGGTAGCCCTTCCATTCGTCTGCCGCGGCCGCGTTGGTCTTGTTGCAACATTTCAAGAACTCAGCCCTACAGAATCCGCTGAATCTTCTTTTTCGAGGTGAGCGAGAAGCCGGTCAATAGCAACCCGCACCAGTTCGCTCTTTGCCACATGGCGCTTGCGTGAAAAAAGATTCAGCCGCTCGGCCTGCCCCGGGCGCAGATAGAGCGTAAAGGGAGAACCCCGTCTGTGATAAGACTTTAGTCGCTGCCTATGTTGAGGCATCTCGCGTAAATACTCTTATTTACAGATTATGTCAAGGAAGAGCGAACCGCAGGAACCGAAGTGCCCTTTGCCCTCTGGGGCCAGAGGCACTATAGAATTCGCTCACTGCAGCTGCCGGAAGCGGGCGACGGCGACCTCCCGATGTGCTTCTTCCCGCCCAGCGCCAAGCCGTAAGCGCAGATTACAGTTTCATGGGAAGGGCACCGTAGCCTGCTTAGACTACTGGCTTGGCCCATTCTGGCGATGCCGAGCTTCGTCGCGTTGTAGGGGCGACGGCGGCATAGTCGAGGTACGCCCCTAGGACAGTCTATATTACGCTTTCTGCCAGAAGCGGGCGACGGCGGCATAGTCGAGGTCTTCTTTGGCGCTTCCCTTTACGGCGTTGTAGATTTCGCGGGCGACAGCGGTAGCCGGCAACGGCACACCCAGTTGGTTAGCTAGATCGAGCGCCAGCCCCAGATCTTTGTGCATCAGGCGCAGGGGGAAGCTGGGCGCATAGTTCCGCGCGAGGATCATCGGCGCCTTGATATCGAGCAGAGGAGAGCGGGCCATGCTCGACTGCATCACTTCGACCAGCCGCTCGGGCGCCACGCCAGCGCTGGTCACCAGCGCCAGCGCTTCGGCCAGCGCATCCACCTGGAGCGCCAGGATCATGTTCATCGCCAGCTTGACCGTCTGCCCGGCACCGTGCGGGCCCAAGTGAAACCACCGCTTGCCCATCGCGCCGAGGACCGGCTCAACGTGCTTGAGGGTTTCCGCGCTGCCGCCAACCATGAAAACCAGTTCCCCCTTCTCCGCGCCCCACGTACCCCCGGTCACGGGCGCGTCAAGGAATTCGACGCCGCGCTCGGCGCAGGCCTTGGCGATGCGCCGCGCCAGCGAGGGAGCCACGGTGCTTGAATCGATATAAATGCTGCCGCGACGCAGGCCTTCAAGCGCGCCGCTGGCGCCCCAGAGGATTTCCTCGAGCGCGGGCGGGTCGCTCACGATGGTGAGCAGCACGTCGGAAGACGCTGCTGCCTCGCGCGGGGAGCCGGCAACCTTTGCCCCTTGTCGCGCGAGGTCTTCCGTCTTGGCGCGCGTGCGATTCCATACGGTTAGCGGAAATCCGGCCTTTAGCAGATTTGCCCCCATCGGCTTGCCCATCAGGCCCAGCCCGATCAATCCCACCGCAGGTTTCACGAGGAACCTCCCAGAACGAATTGCCATCGGCGAAAACCGCCGCGCGAATATAACTTTGTTCGGCGCCAGGACAAAACGGCTTTTCCGCCGGGACATTCGGCGCAGGCGGGAAGGGCGGCCAGGCACAGGCCCTTACTGGCCAAAGCCTTTTGTTTCAAGGGATTTACGGCATGGGTTGAGCCGTGCCTTGCACAACAAGACCCGGCAGAACTTGTGACACCACTAACAGCTTTGAAAGCTTCTAGACTTTTTCGGGGAGATTCCTCAGCGGCAAGAGCCCGGCCTGCGCTGCCGCCTCTTCCGTGCTGGCCGGTGAAGCCAGCTCGGAAGCATCAGACGCGCCAGAGATTTCGCCCAGCCGCACGATGCATGGGTAGGGGATCTCCCAGCGGAAGGTTTTCACGGTGCCCCGCTGGCAGAAGTGCTCCTCGAGAAAGATGGATTTGCCCGAGTCGGCGACCAACATTCCCGCAGCTGGCAGAAGCATATCGCCGGCCCGATACTGCACCTCGATGCGCCTGCCAAGCAGGGCGAAGTAGCGTGCCATGATGCAAGTGTGAGCGAGCGAAATGGGAGGGGCAATAGTACGGCGGTTAGGCAGGCCAGGCCGGGGTTGTTCGATCGGCTAGTGATGCGCCCCGCTGTGATGGTGGCCGATGGCACCAGGCGCGGCTACTGCCGTCGTTTCAGAGGGAGCTGCGGCGGACTTGGTAACCAGATCGGCTGTAGCCATCAGGAAGAGCGGCGCCACCACGCTGTAACCAAAGAAAGCGTAGACCACTGGAAGCACCCATCCGAGGCTGCCGCCCATCCGGCGCGTCAGCTGCCATACCAACGCCGCCGCCATCAGTCCAAGGGTGGTCGCCAGCACCCGGCTCACAGGAGATACTTCGAATTGGGCCCTGCAGCCGGGACACTCGATGGTATCGGAATACGCCACCACCTGGCCGGCGGAGACTTTGGCCATGCAGATCGGGCAGGTACGAATCGCCACAGTCCCACCTCGTGAAGGGCGTGAACAAGATAGCGTAAAACAGCCGGGTGTGAAAAGCACCTGGGTTATAGACGGAACGACACGAGGGGCTTGCAAAATCAGAAGAAACTAAACCAGGGAGAATTCTACGCGGCGGCGCATAGGGTCGATCCGGTCTGCGCGGACGCGCACGCGGTCGCCTAGGCGCCAGGCGCGGCGGCCGCGCTGAGTGACGATGGCGTGGTCGCGCTCCCGATAAAAGCAGGGCTCGCCGGTGATCTCTTCCAAAGTGTTGATGGGCACCAGACCCTCGACGAAGAGTTCGAAGAGCTCAACGAAGAAACCAAACTTCTGCACCGAGATCACCAGCGCGTCGTACTCCTCACCCAGATGCGCTTCCATAAACTGCGCCGTCTTCCAATCCATCAACTCGCGCTCGGCGCTGTCGGCGCGGCGCTCCGCTTCTGATGACTCCTCAGCCACCGCTCCGAGCTCAAGGCGACGGTAGGGACCCAGCTCCGCTGTGCCTGCGCCTCGGCCCTCAGGGCGAGGAGCAGAGCGCCCTTGGGCGACCCCTCGCGAAGCTTCAGCGGCATCGCGGGAACCACTCGCTCCCATGGAATCCCGGCCCGGAGTCGCGTCAGGATGCGCGAGAGCCCACTTCAGTACCCGGTGAACGATCAAGTCGGGGTAACGCCGGATAGGCGAGGTGAAATGCGTGTACTGGTCAAACGCCAAGGCGAAGTGGCCGAGCGGCTCAACCGCATACCGCGCTTGCTTGAGCGAGCGGAGCATCAGGTAAGAGAGGATACGTTCCTCAGGTTTGCCGGCGATTTTCTTGGCCAGGCGCTGGTAGTGTTGTGGGCGGATGTTGAACTCCATCGCGCCCGGCAGAGTGACGCTCATTTGCCGCTCGCGGCCGCGCTCCTTGCGGCCGGAACGCGAGGGGGCCGGCACGCGGCCATGCTTGACCGCGATACGGCGCTCGGCCAGGCCCTCCACACCCAGCGAGTAGCCGAAGCTATGGGCCAGCTCCTCGAATTCGAGCACCTTTTTCGGGTCGGGCTTCTCGTGGACGCGGTGCAGCGAGACGCAACCGCGGCGCTCCAGATACGCAGCCACAGACTGGTTCGCCGCGAGCATGAACTCTTCGATCAGCCGGTGCGCGATATTGCGCTCGCTGCGCACGATGCCGACCATGCGGCCCATCTCGTCAAACTCGATAACCGGCTCGGGCAAGTCGAAATCAATCGAGCCGCGAGCTGCGCGCCGGGCGTTTAACAGCAGCGCGAGCTCGCGCATCAGGCGGAAGCGCTCTGCCAGCGCCGCGTAGCGCGAGGTGGCTTCGGCGTCGCCTTCGAGCACCTTGTTGACGTTGGTGTAGGTCATCCGCTCAGCCGAGCGGATCACGCCCGGCGTGAACGCGGAGTTGATAATGCTGCCGCTCGCGTCGATTTCCATCACCACGCTCATCACCAAGCGATCGACCTTCGGGTTGAGCGAACAGATGCCGTTCGAGAGCTGCTCAGGCAGCATGGGCAGAGCGCGGTCTGGGAAATAGACTGAGGTGCCGCGCAGGCGCGCCTCCCGGTCGAGTGCACTGCCGGGCCGCACGTAATGCGCCACATCTGCGATGTGCACCTGGAGCTCCCAGTGGCCGTTCGCCAGCCGCGCGACATACACCGCGTCGTCGAAGTCCTTAGCCGTCTCGCCGTCGATGGTAACGACGGGCAGATGCCGGAAATCCTGCCGCGCCGCCAAGTCCCGCTCGCTGACCGGGTGCGCCACCTGGCGTGCTTCGGCCAGCACTTCGTCGGGAAACTGGTGCGGCAGGTGGTGCTTGCGGATGATGATCTCGACGTCCACGCCGAACTCGCCTGGCCGGCCCAGGATCTCCACCACGCGCCCGGCAGGCGCCACCCCGCCTCGCGGGTAACGAGTCAGCTCGACATTCACCACCGCCCCGTCGAGTTCGGGCAGGCGCGTCCTGCTCGGGCCGCTGCGCGCGCGCTGCGTGACTCGCCCCGTCCCAACGCTTTGGGAGTCGAGGCTGAGCTTCTCGCGCAGTTGGGGAGTGAGCTCCTCGCCGGGCGGGATGACGATCTCGTGCAGCAGGCGCGTATCGTAGGGCAGCACAACGTTGCCGCGGTCGCCATAGCGAAAAAGCCCGACGACTGTTGGGTGCGCGCGCTCCAGGACGCGCACGATGCGGCCTTCGACGCGGCCCGGGGCTTGGCCATCCGAACGGGTGACGCGGCCGCTGCGTCCTGCGGGTCCGGAGCGGCGCTCGATGCGCGCGAGCACGTGGTCACCGTGCATGGCGTCGCCCAAGGCGTCGCGGCCGATAAACAAATCGCCCTCCATCCCTGGGACAGGTTTATCAGGCACGACGAAGCCATAGCCGTCGCGATGCGCCACCAGCCGACCGGTGAGCAGGTTGGGATCATGCAGTTCCTGTCGCGTTTCTCGGTGCCGAGGAATGGGTGCTGTGGAAGGCGATGTAGCTGGTTTGGGAAGCCCAGTAGCGTGCCCTTTGCGGCGGGCTTCCGACGGAGCAGCCTTCTTGCCTGCCAGGCGAAAGCGGCCGCTGTGGACCTCCTCGATCTCACCCTTGCGCTTCAGGCGCGAGACGATCTTCTGCAGCGCGCGACGCCCGTGGTGGCGCAACTCGAGCGCATGGGCGATTTCCCGCAAGCTGGCTGGCTCGCGAGCGCGAGCCAGATGCGCAATCACCTCCTGGTCGGTCAATTCGTCAAGTCTGCGCATTGGCAGGCGTCATTGTACCGGCTTCGCTGCTTCCAAGCGGCGGCAACTTTTCTCGCGACGCCGGGTTGAACGCGGTAGGCCAACACAAACTGCCCCGGTCCACCCCCAACGGACCAGGAGGCGTCCCACGCCAGGGACACAACGAGGAGGCGGCACGACCTGGACCGCCTCCTTCTTGTTTTTCTGGGAACTGGGCAACTGCGCCCCAGCATCCTGGAGAGGGAACGCGGAGCGACGATGCTCCCTTGGCATCGAACAAGCTAGGCGAGCGCCTGTTCGGCCTCGCCGAGATGGGCGTAGGTAGCGAAGAGTTTATCGAAACCAGCCGTCTGAAGCACGTCTTGAACGCGCGTATTCACGCCCACAAGCGCCAACCGGCCTCCCGCCCTCCGGCAAGAGACGTAAGCCTGAACCAGCGCGCCTACTCCCGCTGAATCGATGCGCGAAACCTCACTCATTTCGATGATCAGTGACGGAGCATCTCCCGCGTTCAGGGCGTCCTGAAATACAGAGAGCGTCGCCATGGTGAATGACCCGGCCAGGCGCAGGATGCGCTGGCGGTCGCGCGACCCTGCGCGGCTCTCGGCAAGCAGTTTTTCTGGCTGCATTGCGGCAGATTCTATAGAAAAGGTCTGCACGCTGGCAAACCCGTCAATTTCACGCACGCGCCCGAGACCTCCATTGGCATGAACACAAACTTATCTTCCCTTTTATAGATGCAAGAGGGCCGCACTGGTTGCAGGGTTAAAGTGTACTCTTAGGGCTCCGGGGGACGCTCGCAGCCAGAGGCACCTGCTTAACTAACCCTCGTGAGCGGCCGGAGCTGGCTTCTGGTGAGCCTGCCGCCCGACAGGCAGATTACGGAGTGAAGTCAGACAACCAAGTAGGTTCCAGGCTGTAGTTTACCCACCACTTGAGCGCAGTTCGAGGCACGGCCTGCGGGCCGTGAATTTGGAAATTTGGATATGCCCGGGAAACGAGAGCACCTATTGTGAAGCCTTGAAGTGCGTGGTTTCTCGGCAGGGGCGGAGTGCTAATCCTGCTCTATCGTAATCTTGATTGGCTGACCGGATCGAAAGGCTGTGGCTTCCTCTTGAGTGATATAAAAGCCGCAGCAGTAATAACGATCGGCAATGGGAACCTTGCCCAACGGTTCTCTTACTAGCGAAACTTGAATCATAAATTGGGCCTTTTCAGCCGAATGCCGACTTCCGACCAGCTCAGTCAACTTGCCGCTGAGTGTGATCCTGGCCATAACGTGCGCCCGGCGCCATCGCCCGAAGCCGCCGGGCGCGATTTCGCCGTATGAGCTCATTCCTTCCGGGGACGAGTACCCTAGGTCTGCGAGGTCAGACCTGGGCAAATTCTAGCCTGAACCGTAGGGCAACGGAACACAATCCGGTGAATCTGGTATTTTGCAAAGAGAAACTATGGACGTTTTCCGTAATTTTACGGAACCGAAAAAGAGCCAAACCGGACGGCCCACGCTGCCTAGCGCGAGGAGAAACCGGATTCGGTTTCTTCGTAAGGCGGCAGGTTTTGAACCGTGGAAACAGTCGAGAACCTTGTTCCGTAATTCTTTGGGGGTGGGATTCCAAGCATAATATCGATCAGACGAGCAGGTTCTTTAATACGTAGGCGGGGGGAGACGCAGTTAAACAGGATGGTACTTCTTGAGACCGGTAATCTGAAGTGTAATCTTGATGATAAACTTGGGATTGTTTATCAGATATCGCCTCCACAATCGGGCTGGCTCTTGGCGCAGCCTATGGAGCCACTGGAGGCCCGCATTCTTTACCCAATCGGGGGCGTCCTGAATCCGGCCCGTATGAATATCGAATGCCGCGCCGACTCCCAGCATCACTTTCGTATCCCACTTTTGCAGGTATTTCGCCATGAAGCGCTCTTGCTTTGGCGTGCTGAGACCTACCCAAAAGATGTCGGGCCTCAATTCCGAGAGCCGAAGCGTGAGTTCAGCCTCCTCTCTTGCCGCCAGCAGCCTAAAGGGAGGACTAAAGGTGCCGACAATTCTCAGCCCGGGAAATCTCTGCACCAAAACTTCTTTGAGCCTTTCGGCCACACCCGTGTCTCCTCCATACAGAAAGTGAGTGTAGCCCTTCTTCAAAGACATCTCGCAAACTCGGAGCATCAGATCCGGCCCGAACACACGGCTCATTTTTGAAAAACCTTGGAGTCTGCCAACCCAGACTGTGGGCATTCCATCCGGTGTGGTCAGCAGAGAATTATTCACAATGTCTCTGAAGACCGCGTCTTTCTGCGCTTCCATGATTCCATGGATGCCCGTAACGCAGATATAGCCTCTCTTACCGCCCTGAATCGCGGTGTCTATTATCTCGAGCGCCTGACTCATGTTGATGGCGTGGACGCCGACCCCAAGGAGATTAACTCGATTAAGCTCAAAGCCCTGAGGCACGTTGATTCCCGACCTCCCCTAATAGCTTGTTGTAAAAGTAGTTTTAATCGTCATCCCGAGCGAAGCGAGGGATCTGCTTTTTCACGAAAGTCGAAGAAAACAACAGATTCCTAGTCGCCTCTGGCTCCTCGGGATGACATCGCGAAGGATTTTTCAACAAGGCTGCTAAGCGGCTTCTGCGGTCTGCGTGCAGGCTTTCTTCAAGAGTTCACTCTCGATCCATTTGTAGGTGATGGTCAGTCCAAATTCAAGAGGCACTGATGGTTCCCATCCCAGAACTTCCCTGAGCCTGGTATTGTCGCTGTTTCTTCCCCGCACGCCCTGAGGCCTACTGATATCGAAACGCTTTCTCAGCCTCTTGCCAGCAATTCCACAGACAAGATGCACCAGGTCATTCACAGTCACCAGGCGGTCCGTACCAAGATTCAAAGCCTCACAGTAGTCTGAATGCATGATCCGAACGAGGCCCTCCACGCAATCCTCAACGTACATGAAGGATCTGGTCTGCAGTCCGTCACCCCAGACTTCAATTTCGCCACCGTCGGGTGCTTGGGCAACCTTTCTGCAAATTGCGGCAGGCGCCTTTTCCCTTCCGCCGTCGTAAGTCCCGAGCGGACCGTAAACGTTGTGGAACCGTACGATTCTGGTTTCCAAGTTGTAGTCGTTCCCGAAGTACCGGCAGAGCTCCTCGGCGTAAAGCTTCTCCCATCCATAACCCGGCTCCGGCTCGGCGGGATAGGCGTCCTCTTCTTTGAGCGGGGTCACCTCGGCGCTCTTCTGTTTGCGCTGCGCGTAGACGCAAGCGGAAGACGAGAAAAGGAATCTCTTGACCCCGTTCAACCGGCTGGCCTCGAGCATGTGTGCGTTGATCAGGGTATTGTTGCAGGAAATGCGCGCAAGAAAGGCTGTGATGTACCCGATGCCTCCCATGTCCGCCGCTAGGTTGTAGACTTGGTGGACATTGCGCGTGGCAACCAAACAGTTGTCGAACCGGCGCAGATCCAAGATCTCGAACTCATCTGCGACTGAGGTTTCGTATTCGGGATACTTGATATCCACACCGCGCACCCAAAACCCGTCCGCTTTCAGCCTGCCAACCAGATGATGACCGATGAACCCACCGGCTCCCGTAACAAGAATGCGCTCTGGCATCGTATCTTTACCTCCGAAACCACAATAGGGTTTGTGCTCGAATCCCTCCGTGGTTGATCCTTCGGGCTAGTCGAGAAGGGTGGTCCACTTCCGCAAACGGCCCATGAGGTTCCGTCAGCCCATGTCGGGTGAGCCTCCGGCGCTAAGCAAAGTCGCGTCCATTTCCTGCCGGTCCAGGCCGCGCACGCCGAGATTTGGAGAGTTTCTCGAAAGGAGTACGGTGACTGCTCGCTCGTCGTCCCGGATCCTCGCATCAGCAGTTAATTCGTCCAGGGTCACCCTTTCCGCCTCGAGGAACAGCCAGCGAAGAGGCCGATCGCGCTCCTGGTCAATCAGCCACTCCAGTGTGTAGCCAAGAGATTTCAGGAGTCGCAGATATCCCACGATGGCCTGAGTACCGATTACTTGCGGGTGAAGCTCGACGAGCAACTTCGGACTGTACTTCGCGAGCGTTTGTTGCATGCCCCGGATGACCACGACTTCATATCCTTCCAAGTCCATCCGCACGAGGTCCACGGAATGGAGCCGGCAGGTCGCCAGCAGCGCATCCAAGGTAGTCACGGGAACCAGGATCTCTGTCGTTTTCCAGGGCACGGGGCTCAAGCAGTGCCAGTTCGATTTCTCGGAAATATGCATAGGCACGGTGCCCTTTTGGTCTCCGATGGCGACCTGATATTTCAAGATATTCTTGTAACCGTTATCGCGGATGTTCTTCGACAACTGCCTGAAATTATCCGGCACGGGCTCAATGGCGATTACTCTCCCCTGTGCGCCAACCAGGCGCGCCTCAAGCAGCGCGTAGTAGCCGATGTTGCTCCCGATATCGACCACGTTCATGCCGGGTTTCAGATAGCTCTCGATGAGTTGGGTGGCAAGGGGTTCGTGAATGCGGTGCGCTGCCAGTTCCCGCGCTATCCCTTTGTCTTTGGGAAGCACCGAGATCCGGTGTCCCAGGACCGTGAAACAGAAGCGGCCGCGGATGCTATACCAACGCCATATCGCGTAGTCATAAACAACGACCAGAGGTTTCAAACCCTGACAGAACAATTCCCAGAGTAGGGCGAAGAGGCCGCCGGCTCGATATACCCTCTCGGCTGCTCTCCACTTCTTTGCAAGGAGCCTAATCAAGCGAACCTTTCCTCTGCAGGAGGATGGGTTGACTGCCGATAGGGACAGGGCCCTTGATCGTAAAGGTCTCGCCCACAAGCGTGAGATACTGCTCGAAGCGCGCCGCAGGCTTGTACCATTTCGTGCTCGACGGGTTCCAGACTAGCAGCGCTTCATACCCACCCGGACGGGTCAAGCCGCAGGTCCACGTAGAGTCGCTGGCCATCGCACAGGGTAAAGTCATCGTGGCTCCAGCCAGCCATCTGTATACCTCTCGGTAGGCGATACCAGGTTTGCGGAGGCCCCTGTTCTTGTCCCACAGGGTTCCATATCTGGTGTCATCCCAGGCATACCAATAGGAGCGTTGGACGCCCTTAGACCATTGCAGGATGTAGTGCCGAGCTACAAACGAGACCTGTTCCTCTTCGTTGGGAAGGTGCTCGGCAGGACCCCAACTAGCCTCGGTATCCCACAGCGGCTTCGCGCTCTGACCGTAAGCGGACATGACGCCTTGCATTGCGTCCACGATGCCGCCGACCTCTTCGGCAACCGAAGGCCTGCTATTTCCGTACCCATGAAACGCGATCCCATCGCAATACGCGCCGCCGCCAGCGGCAAAGTACTGCCCCAACCAGTTGGAGGCGACCGCAGCACCGCCGACCGCCGAGGGAGTCAAGATCATGGCTTGGTGATCGATGGATTTGATAATGCGGTAGGCATGATGAGCCATGGTAACCAGAGTCGGAAAGTTGCCGCTCCAGTACTCAGATTGATTGGCTTCGTTCCAGAGTTCCCAGTATTTGATTCTTCCTGCGGCATGGATGGCGATCGCCCGGACGTAATCATCCCAAGATTGCAGGTCCGATGGTGGGTAGCACGCCCCCGGGTTGTAATCGCATGTTGCCTTCGGATTAGATGAGGCCCAAGCCGGCGTCCCGCCAAAGGTGTAGAGCACATCGACGTTGTGCGCCTGGGCGAGGCTTAACCACTTATCGAGCATCGTCCAGTTGTAAACGCCAGGTGAGGGGTTTAGATCCGACCACAAAGTGAAAGTGTCCCACAGCCGTATGCTGCCAATCGGAACCGTCGGCCACTGCTTGCCTTTCACCGCGTCGTGCGTGGTCATCGTGAAATAGCTGGAGGGAATCTCCCCCGCAGTGGCGCAAGTCCCGACTAGCGCGACACTCAACAAGGATCGAAGGATTACCCGGACGATCATCCGTCTACCCGAACCTGCTTATCGACCCCCTCGCTACCAGATCCGCTCGCTACTCCCAGCGACCCCGTAGGCCAGTGCGGCGACCGATGCCAACGGAGGCAACAGGCTGAGCCTCGCCGTGGCGGGCACATCACCCCGCAAGACCGTGCGGGCAAGTTGCCGGGTATAGAGTGCGAGGCCCTGCGGCAGGACCGGGAAATACAAGAAGCGCCCGCGAGCGAACAACTTCTCTGCCCCGAAGAGCGCGGAAGAAACCACGTCCGCGGGAAGTTCCAAGCCCGCGCCCCGATACTGCTCAAGATAGTTTGAGACGATCACCAGAAAGGTCGCGACCCCCGCCCAGATGCCGCCCCTGTCGGCGCCGGCGCGCAGCTCCGTGTAATCCACGGCTCGGGATTCGATGAGTGTGGCCGTGTTCAAAATGTCGCACACACGGAAGTAAAGGTGCCGGTACATGCGCTGCAACGTACTGGCGAACACGCGCTCTTCGGGCGCGGGTATCTGGAAAGTGTAGCCGCTCACCCGCTTAGGCTGACGGCGGGAGATAAACCGATTAGCGAGTTCCACATGTTCTCCGGCCTGCCCGAGCCTGCCGATGTGCACTTCGAGGTCTTGAGACAGGCCCGGGACGCGGAAACTCCATTTGTTGGCTAGACGGTCTCCGACGGTGCGGGGCAGAAGACACGCGTGAAACTTCCTGGTGAGCAATTCCGTGACGTGAAGCCGGTCAGCCGGAGTGTATAGGTCCAAGTCGTTGCCGAAGTCAGGCCAGTGGTCCAACGTCTTTATGACCGCGACCGGGCAACCCGCGCACTCGAACTCCCGGCAAATGACCTCAAGAAATTTGAGCGCGTTCTCAATTCTTCCGCGTTCTTTGTTGATTGCGCCCTGGGCGAACTGCGCGATTTCGGCTAGACCAGCTCTGGTGGCGGCTTGCCCCAGGGGCTGAAGCGCACGCAAAACGACATGATGCGAATCGGTCAGCGCCAAAAGCTGGTTGCGCCCATGCGAATCGAGTCCGGCGAAATAGGAGATCACCTCGGCAGCTCTCGAGGGGCACAACGCCAGCAGCGATAAAACATGCAGGTAGTTCTTTGGTTGCTGGCTCCCGGGCATGAAGATTTCTCCCGCGCTGCGGATTTTTCCTTCCAACCTAATTGTTCCTATGGGCTGCGAGCTGAGGAAATGGATCAGAGTTCCGCGCCTCTCGGATCCACGATCACCAAGGGGCGCACAGACCCGGCGGTTCGTGCACGGACCGTAATGGTCCTGCGGTAGACATTGATGAGTGTCTGATAGTTCTTTTGCGCAGTGTAGCGGGCTTCATATTCGGCTCTGCATTCCTTCCCCATCGACAGCGTCTCGCGTACATGAGACCAAGCCCACTGCACCTTCTCGGCCAAATCCGCAGGGTCGCCCGGGCGGAAAAGAATTCCCGTGCGGCCATGGTCCACAAGTTCTTGCATGCCGCCCAAAGCGGACGCGATCACCGGAACACCGCAGGCATAGGCTTCCAGGATCGTGAGTGGACACTGTTCATAACATTCGCTGGGATAGACCAGGAATCGCGCGCCTCTCAGGATCGCCAGGGTGTCCCGGTGCGGCATTTGCCCGCAAAAGGTCACCGAGGCAAGCCCGCGCTTGGCCGTTTCTTCGTTCAACTGGGCGCGAAGAGTGCCATCGCCCACAATGAGAAGCGGCAGTGGCGGTTTGATGCGCTCCCAAGCAGCCAGCAGGATCGATAGGCCTTTTTCCCGCGACAGCCGGCCGACAAACACCGCGTAGTCGCCTGGCCCGATGCGCATACCCGGATCCGGAGAAACGAAATTCGGCTTGACCGTGAGCTTTGCGGCAGGGAGGCCCGCTTCCCGGAACTTCTTGCGGGCCGACTCGCTGAGTGTAATATAGCAATCCACCATTCGCGTCCACGTCTTCCGCCAGCGGTGCACCATCAGCATGAGAGCGACACTCGCCGTGGCCCGCTGTGAGCCACGGTAGCAGCCGTAGCGCACCCCTCGCAATAAACTGTGCTGCACACACTCCTCGCAAACCTCGCCATTCCGCAGGAAATTGCCGGCAGGGCAGAGGAGCCTGTAATTATGCAGGGTTTGCACAACGGGGATCTGCGCATCGTGGCACGCCCAGTAAACGGACGGCGAGATCATCACAAAGGTGTTGTGAACGTGGACGACGTGTGGTTTCTCCCGCAGCAGCAATTCGCGAAATTCACGCCGCGTGTCGCTGGCCCAGATGGTTCGCTTGGCGAGTGCAAGCTGGTCGACGAACGAATTCTGGCTCACCTCATGATTACTCCGGTGGTATTCCAACACCTGGTGCCCGGCACGTTTCAGGAGATCGCGTTCCTGATGGTAGACGAGATCTTCGCCGCCAGGCTGCTGATAGGAGTTATGGACAAGAACAATCTTCATACAGGGTCCGGACTCGCGTGCAATTGCCTGTCCGCTCGCAGCATTCCGAGAACTTCGCCGTTGGAAGCGTAGGTCACGCCTTCACGGCGGGAAACGTAATCGAGCATTTCCCGGAGATCGCTCCACAGCCCGAGCTCATCGATTTCCCAGGAATGCCCGTAGAGGTGCCAAATTCCTCCTCGCTGCAGCACCTGATCGAAGAGTCTCTTCCCCAGATGCACCCAGCTGCGGCATCCACGGTATTCCAAAAGGTATCGGAAAAGGCCCGGAGTATCGCCGTTTTTCCCCAAGTTTTTGAGATAGTTGATCAAAGGGTGTGGGAAGGCCTGCAGACTGGTAGGCATTTCAAATGGGCTGAATTTGTGCTCGAGCGACAACATGCGAGTTGTGCGCGCGCCGCGAAATCCTGCCTCACGCACATGGCGGACTACATTCCGGTCGTAGCGCCCGTTGGGATAACAAAACATCGCGACATCTGCGCCGAGGATTTGCTCGAGCCTCTGCCTGCAATAGGACACTTCAAAGCGCAGAAGCTTGCCCTTCAGGCCCGCCAGGCTTCTGTGTGACACGGTGTGCGCGCCGATTTCAAAGCCCTGATGCCGCAAGCATCGCAGGTCGCCTGGCGTCAGGGTAGGTTTTCCGCCGGGACCTCTCAGCGGGACGAAGAAGGATCCGCTAAGGGCCCGGTCCTGCAACTCTTCCGCGATCCGCAGGTCTTTGGGGTGACCGTCATCCCAGCTTGTGGTCACCATGATTGGTCCAGGCATGTCTTTGGTTCTCTCGGTACGATCGAAGCTTGTTCAGCGGCTGGAAGCGGGAACCCTGCTCAGGGGAGAAGAGCCCGTGGCGCTTCCATCCACTTGCCACCGCATCACCCCAAGGGCAAAGCCCACCAGGAAATAGAAAGGGATAGCGCCGTGAGAAAACTCCAGGGCGGGCTGCACACTGGTTTGAATCATTGCCAGAACGAAAAAGAAAAACAGCCAGAGAACGAGGCGGTGAACGTCCGCTTCGACTCTCCGCCGGATGGCGTGGACGAAACGTCGTGTTACTGAAACGAGGAATACCAGCCAGACCAAAAGTCCCACCAAACCTAAGCGAGCAAGTACGCTCAGGGAAGAGTTGTGGGGCTGGCGGACCGGAATGCCCTCTTCGTTCTTAAAATCAATAAGAGGCTCCCCGAAGCCCTCGCCAACGATGAGCGTTACCTTGCTGGATCGCGTCCGCCGCCACACCTGCTCATACCACGAGGCGCGATCGGTATCCTGCGCCATCCGGGTGCGAGCGTCGTTCAGGGACAAAACGGTTCGCGCGTGCTTCTCAAGAAACGAGAAGTCCACCGGCCCACTCCGCCCTCGCAGCCGGAGACCGAGGAGAGAGACAAGCAAGACCAGGACACAGAGGGTTCCCAAGGACAACGCAAGTATGGATGCGAATTGAGCCATTTCCCTGGCTTCCCAAAGGAAAAGAAGCAGCAGTAGGACCGCCGCAATCCCCGCATACATCGAGCGAACTTGCAGGATCGCCAGTCCGCACAGTTGTGCAACGGCCAGCGCCAGCAGGGCCCAGCGCGGCCATCGAACCACGTGGTGACCGAGTAAAATACAAAACAGTGCGCCCCAGAGAAGGTAAAGAGCATTGTGCTGGTAGTTGCCAAACAGGGGAACTGGATGAAACACCCCGAAACCCGGTGACCAAGACTGTAACTGCTCCGCCCAAGGAAAGGTGAAGCTGTAAATCAGGTTGGTGAAGAAAACGAACAGCAGCCATTTCAGAAGGAGCGGGGTATCGCGCTTCCTATTCGCCCATAGCAATCCCAATGGCAGAAAAACAGCCTCGCAGAATATCGAGCTGTCGCGGAGAGCGTAGAGTCCGTGGCGGGGCAGATCCACGGCCAGGTGAATGAGAGCCAAGAGAAGCAAGAGCAATAGGCACAGGACAGGTGGGTCGCGCAAGAATTGGCTGAGTGAACGACTCCGCCCGCCCAGTATCACCATGCCCAGCGCCAGGAGCATCAGCAACTCCCCGACTGGGATTTGAATCCCACCGAGCCCAACCGCCAGATTATCGAAACCATAATTGAGAATGCCGTAGGCGGCCAGAGTAACCAGAACAAGGATTTGCCAGAACTCCAGACGGCCACGGGCGACCCGCAAGATCCCGGTCAGACTGAGGAGCGCCGCGGCCGCGCCAAGAACCTCTGCCGGATAAGTAGCCAATAGCACGCCGACCGCGGCGAAGACTGCAACGCCTACAATAGCCTTAGCATCTACTCGGATCCCGAGCACTGAGGCTTGAGAGGGCATCGAGACGTTCGTTCCAGAGACGGGCTTCTCGATTATTGACTGCCTAAGGTAACGGAGGAAAGCGGGACCTCCGCCTGGTTTGAGGCGGTTGCTGCTTCGCGACGCCCTCGGGTGCGCAGCATCAGAAATCCGCTGAGAAGGGCGGTTATGCTCGAGAGCAGATTGGCGGCCACCGCCCCGCGAATTCCCCAAGCCCAGGTCGCAGGGATCCCTATTGCCAAGGCGACAGCGCTTGAACCCAGATAGATCACGCAAACCGATGCAGGTGATTGCAAGGCCCGAAAAGCGATGGCCGGCCCCAGCACCGCACCCGACAAGATCGATGCCAAGGCCACCCACGGCAGCAGCGGGGCCACCTGCATATAATTGCCATCGTACAGGAGCCGTATCACCCGGTCTCCGAACAGGCAAACAATTAGCCAATAAAAACCTGATCCGGCTGTGAAGAAGCCTCCAATCTTCCAAGCGTGCCTTTTCACCCCGACCCAGCCCTCCAGTTGTCCGCGTCGCGAGGTATTCGGCAGAAACAGCAGAGAGAATGCAGAATAGGTTTGGGTGATCGGCAAAGCCAGATTCAACAAGGCCCTCAGCGTGCCGGCGTCGGCCAGGCCCGAGAAGTGGGCCACGAACCAGTAGTAGATGTTCCAGGGGATCCAGACGAATAGCCCGCTCATTAGGGCCCACCTGCCATAACGCCAGTGCCGCACGCAAACTTCCGCCAAGGCCGGACTGCTTCCACGCCACTTCCATAAGGGTTGCAACCGGATGAGCAAGAGCGCGCTCGTCAACAGCGCGCCGATTCCCATAACCACAAAAGCCGACAGCGGTGACAGGCGTGCTTGCCGAATCAGAACCCACACTCCGGTCAGAAGCAGTGCTGTGTAAAGTATCGCTCCCCCAAGCGCACGTCCGGGCAGCAACTGCAAATAGAATGCCCGGCGAGCGAACCAGAAGAGCAGGACGCACGGAGCGGCGAAGGTCATGCCGATGAAAGCGAATTGCAGAGGCGGGCGGCCGTTGCAGTGGACCACCGAGGCTGTCGTCCCCAGAGCGACGAAGACGGCCGCGATGGCCGCCTGTAACCAGAGCAGCCCTCCTAAATACTGCCGCACAGATCCGCGGTACGTAGAGGAACCGAAAACACTCATCGGCTCGAGCAGCAGCGCCTGGTAGATTAGCGAAACCAGCAAAAACGTCGAAAAGGCCAAGGCATAAGCGCCGTACTGCTCGGCTCCCAGCCAGCGTGCCAGCACGATGCCCAAGAAGAAATTCGATCCCGAGATCAACCCCTGATCGAAAATGGCCATGAGGCCCTTAGCTACCCAAGATCTCCAGTCAGACCACAAAGCAATAGAGCGGCTGGTCACCCATTCGATTGCCCTAGGCCGGGTGGGGACACTCCTTTTCTCTTCCCGGCGAAGAGGACCAGGAGGCGGGGAACCGTAGCGCCGTTCAAAGCGTCGGGCCATATAGCCCACGATTCCTTGCAGTGCCTCCCACGTGGTGCGCTCCAAGCATTGATCGGTCCGAATCAACAGCGAGTTGGGGAGCTCCGCGGACAGTTGCCGGTAGGCTCGGAGTTGGCGCCGCACTTCTTTCGGGGCGACCTCTTGTTTGCGCTGCAAGATCACTCTTGGATCGGCGTCCAGTGTCAAGTAAACCGTTTCGCATTGGGGCAAAGTTTTCGCCGCCAGCCGGGCAGTCCAGGGCGGTCCACCATACCGATAACGCAGGCTATCCACGAGGATGTCGTGAAAATCGCGGTCGTAAATGATGAGACCAGCACGAGACACCAGCGGCCTGACAAGCGTAAAGTGCCCCACCCAGTAGTCGACCAAGACCCCAATCAGACGCACCAGCGATTGGAGAATTCCATAGCAAGGCTTGCTGTGAGGAGGCTCAAGAACATTGGGGGATTTTTCCGGTCGTGGCTTTATCACTTGAGGACGCCACTGCAGGATTCTCTTGGCTCTGAATAGCGGACCCAGTACTTCCAGAATTCGCGCCGCCATGGTGCTCTTGCCCGCTCCATCCGGCCCCAGGATTACTACGGAAACGCCGGCGGGCTGGAACCAGCGCCGAAGGTAACCCAGGAACGTTTGGAGCAGGTGTGATGCCCCGTGCAGCGGAGTGCAGAGAAAACTCCTCCACCTCAGTTTTTTCCCAAGCTTGTTCAGTAGCGCTGCCGGCTGCCCGTTGGTGCAGGCTGCAAAAACATCCTCTTGCCAACGTTTGCCGAACAACTCGCCAGCGATCGCCCGCACTTGCTCCCGGCCGAGGCTCTCAGCCAGGACCACCAACCGCCGTTGCCGCGACTCAGAAATCATTCCCGCCAGACTTTTCTTCCTAAGTAGGTAAGCGAACTGGTCTATTTCCTCAGCGACCCAGCGACTTCCGCGCTTCTGACGGCGGGCAAGTAACGCCTGTCCTGCTCCGAGAAGGAGGCTCCTCGGAACTGCGTACAGAAAGTCGACACCTGGGAAGCTCAAAACCGATCCCTGCGAACATGCGAAATAGAAGCGCTCGCCGTTCCCTCCGAGGTCAGCCCTTTGGACCGGAGAGAAGCCTTCTTTGCGCAGGCCATCAAAAACCAGTGGGAGTCTGGCACGATCGCCTGGGCTCAGTACGATCTCCAGGTCCTCTGCCAAACCCTTCGGCGTTTCCTCATTGGAGTGCAGCAGGCAATAGTGAAACTCGTGTTCCTCCAAAAGGCTGAAGACCGTGCGGACAAAGTCCCGGGGGCACCGGTTTACCTCCGGGAGGTTCGCGACTTGGTCCATGTAGCGCGAGGAGAAGTCTTCAGTCCTATCCGGATGGGTGCCCAAAGATTCCTTCACTGACGGCATGGAGCGAGCCGCAGAGTTCTGCGGGGCTTGCGATCGCATTGGCCTCCCGTCTCAGGCCGCGCCGGTACCTTTCAGAACGGCGGGTATTGTTCGGATCAAAATCTGGAGGTCCAGCCACAGGGACCACTTATCGATGTACTGCATGTCCAGCTCCATCCATCGCTCAAAAGAAATGGAGCTCCTACCGTTGATCTGCCAGAGACAGGTGATCCCGGGGCGTATACTGAAGCGCCGCCGCTGCCAATCTTGATCGAGTCCCTGGTAATCCCTCACCGGTAGCGGCCGCGGGCCCACCAGGCTCATGTCGCCTCGAAGGACGTTGAAGAGCTGGGGCAGTTCATCCATGCTGGTCTTGCGCAGAAATCCGCCAATGGGAGTGATGCGCGGATCGTTCTTTATCTTGAACACGGGCCCAGAAACCTCATTGAGGTGTTCGAGTGCGGGAAGCATTCGCTCCGCGTCACGCACCATGGTCCTGAATTTGTAAACGCGAAACCTTCTCTTGTTGAGGCCGAACCTTTCCTGCGCGAAGAAAACCGGTCCGGGAGAGGTGAGTTGGATGATCAACGCGGTCACCAGGAAGAGAGGAGCCAGAAGAATGAGCAAGACCAGTGAGATCCAGATGTCCAGAAGGCGCTTAATCAGCAGCGACCAACCTTCCGCAGCTCCGCTGTAGAGTGTGATCAGGGACTCGTCCCCGAACTCCTCGGCTCTCGATCGCGCCAGTTTCAGATTGAAGATGCTGGAGAGAAACCGCGTGATGATGCCCTGCTCCTCGCAGAGTGCCCCCATACGGTCGGCTTCAAAGTAAAAGGATTTAATGGGCAGGGTGATGATGACTTCATCGACCACTGCGTGCCGGAGAAAAATGGGGAAACTCTCCAGATCGCACGCGAGCGAGTAGCCCGTCTTCCGGAAGTCCTCCATTCCCGGCCACTCCTGGTCCACAAACCCGAGGATCCGATACCCGAGCCCGGGATTAGCTTCCACCTTCCGGGCAAATTCGATCGCCCGACGATTGGTCCCCACAATCACCACGTTGCGGAGGTTCCGGCCCCTGATCCGAATGCGATGAAGAAGGGACCGGAGGACATAACGACTGGTGACCGCAGTGATGGTGCTCACCGTCCAGAAAACTGTTAGAAAAGCGGGGGGGACCATGCGAATCCGAAACAAGATAGTGGCGGTGAAAATGGATAGGGTCCCCAGGGAAGTTGCCTTCAGGAGGTCGATCACCTCGGCCCGCTGCGTCGAGAGGCGCTTGGAGTGATACAAGCCGAAAGAAACGAAAATGACATGCCAGACGAGTAACAAGACAGCGAAAAGAACGAAGTTGCCCACCTTGATCCGCAAAGAAAGAAAATGGGCGAACGACACGCTTCCGCCCTGGTATAAGACCGGCAGAGAGGCTACGGCAAAAGAAAACATCATGAGCGCCACATCAAACAATTTTAGAGCGCCCAGTAGAATTCGCCGACGAAACGTAATCATCGCGGGATAACCCTACCTCATTGTTTTCGGATGGAAGTACCGGAGCGAGCCCATTCAGATCAGCGCGACGTCGCTCCCATCGATCCGCACAGCTACAGAGCGCCTGAACAGATCGATGGAAACGATTACGCTTCGATTGGCGCCAACGGCGACGAGAAATCCCTCTAACCCGTCGAGCGACCCTCCGCGTACGCGCACTCGCTGACCTACCCGCAGATAGGGGTAGGGCGCGCAGCCAGCGTCAGAGTTCACCAATTTCCTAACATCTTCGATCTGCTTGTCGGGGATGGGAATTTCTCGACCGTTGATCCCCACAAAGCTCAGCACGCCCGGAGTCCTCAGCACCGCGAGCTTTGCTTCTTCTGAGGGAGCCATCTGCACAAACGTATAACCGGGGAACAGAGGAATGTGCACCATCTTACGTCGGTCGCTCCATCGATGGACTCTCGCAATGAGCGGAAGAAATGTGGTGATCCGTTTTTCCTGGAGCTGCGAGGCTACCTTCTTTTCGTGACGGGCCCGCGTCTGAATCGCATACCAATGGGATGGGTCAACATCGGGCACTGGGAATGGGATCTTTTCCGTGTAAGCGCGCGTTAGTTGTCCGCTACACATAGCTCCGCCCTCTGAGTCCCATTTTGGAGATTCCCCTTCCTGTCTACTTGTTTGCCGCCAGCCGCAACGGAATACCTGCTGTTGTTTTTACGAACCTTACAGCTTCCAGTAGATGGTCTCCGGAATGGGAAAAGTTCTGTTATTCAAGACCGACCCCAGGATCCGCAGGCTTGCGGCTTCCAGGTTCTCTTTCGCCTTCTGCGCCACTTCACGCCGAGTGGAATTCGCCTCCACCACCAGAATGATCCCATCGGTCAGCTGGCCAAGCACGAATGCATCGGCGTAGAGACTCAGCGGTGGAGAGTCGATTAGCACATGGTCAAATTCAGCGCAAAGCTCCCGAATACGCGACCCCAAACGATCCGAGGCCAGTATCGTGTGGGGGTCTGGACTCTGCGATCCGCACGTGACCAGCCACAGATTCGTACCGCAGTATCGCTGTGCGAATCTCCGGACCGGGCCGAACTGCATCACCGCCTCCTTCAGCCCGATTCCGTTTTCCAGCGCGAACTGTTCGTGCAACGTAGGTGAACGCAAGTTAGCGTCTACGATGCATACCGATCCCGGCGTCTGGCCCGCCAGGGCTTCACCGACGCGAGCGCAGATGCGACTCGATCCATCCCCCTGATCCACTGCGGAGAACAGAACCGCCCGCGGTACCTCCGCCAAGCGGGGCGACAGAAACACACGCTGGACAAGCTTCGTGAGTTCTTCGCGTGTTCTGGCGTCCACCTCCGGCTCGGGGCGCTTGCCGAGGGCCGGCGACGGCGGAGCACCGAGCGGCTGGAAAACGCCTAGTTCCTTGACCATTCTGATCAGTAGCTCGAAATTCTTGCTCACGGCTTTGCCTTAGGCGTAGCTTTGAATTCCGCGCCCTGCTTCGCTGCGACATTCTCACGTTTCGAAAGAGCCGAGAGCCGCGGTAGCCGAACGAGCTGCCCCACTTTGATATCGTCGGGATCCACAAGCCACGGGTTCAAGGCATGGACACTATTCAAACTCTTCGAGTCAAACCGCCCCAGATAGCGCAAACATATCTGCCTGAGCGTCTGGCCCGTCTCGACGATAACCGTCAGCTGCTCCTCGGAACTCAATTGGCTAGTCTCGGCCAGCGGCGGTTCGCTGACCCCCACCTTCACAACAACTGTCGGCGGCTCCTTGGAGCTCAATTCGCCAGTCTCGGCCAGCGGCGGTTCGCTGACCCCCACCTTCGCAGCAACTGTCGACGGCTCCTTGGAGCTCAATTCGCCTGCCTCGACCAGTGGCGGTTCGCTGACCCCCACCTTCGCAGCAACTGTCGGCGGCTCCTTGGAGCTCAATTCGCCTGCCTCGACCAGTGGCGGTTCGCTGACCCCCACCTTTGCAGCAACTGTCGGCGGCTCCTTGGAGCTCAATTCGCCAGTCCCGGCCAGCGGCGGTTCGCTGACCACCGCCTTCACCGTGCTCCGACTATCGGGAGAGGTCGGGAGAGAAGTCTTTCTAGCTACGCCTCCAGAGAAGAACCAAAAGCCAGCTCCCCACGCTAGCAACACCCCTACAGCAGAAATCCACAGGGGCCAGCGTTGAAAAGTACCAGAGAGCGCGTCGGGCAGAAGGCGAGCCCAAACCGCCAAACCAGCACCACGCCCTTCTTGACCTCGCAAAGCGCCCGGCAAATGAGCCATTGTCGCTGACACCGCCTCGAGTTCGGCTGCGGCTGAAGCCATCGGGAGTGGAACTGGCTCGACTGTCGCGATCGGAAGAGTCTCGATCTCGGCCACGGCCAGCGCTTCCGGCTCCACTGCGGAAACCAAGGCTTCAGCAGCAAGCGCCGGCTCCACCGCAGAGACAGCCTCCTCAAGGGCGGCACTCGCAGGGACCTCCATCCCGGACCCGGCGACAGCTTCCGGCTCCACTGTGGAAACCAAGGCGTCAGCAGCAGGCGCCGGCTCCACCGCAGGGACAGCGTTCTCAAGGGCGGCACTCGCAGGGACCTCCATCCCGGACCCCGCAACAGCTTCCGGCTCCACTGCGGAAACCGAGGCTTCAGCAGCAGGTGCCGACGCCACCGTAGGGACAGCCTCCTCCAGGGCGGCACTCGCAGGGACCTCCATCGCGGACCCAGCCACCGCTTCTGGCTCCACTGCGGAAACCAAGGCACAACCAGCAGGGCGCCGGCTCCACCGCAGGAAGAGCCTCCTCCAGAGCGACACGCTTCCAGGGACCTCCATCGCGAACCCAGCCACCGCTTCTGGCTCCACTGCGGAAACCAAGGCATCAGGAGCAAGCACCGGCTCCACCGCAGGAAGAGCCTCCTCCAGGGCGGCACTCGCAGGGACCTCCATCCCGGACCCAGCGACAGCTTCTGGTCCCACTGCGTCGAAGGCAATGGGAGTAGTCAGCACCGTCTCAAAGCTTTGCTCTGGCGCGCCCACAGGTTCGAGAGCGTCCGGCGGTGCGGAAACCAAAGTGCCGACATCCAGGTCGGCCAGCACTTCTTGCACGATTTCAGTGTCGATGATCTTCCGCTCCAGGGCACATCCGAGCGAAAGGGCATGGAAGCATAAGTTGACGATGTTTCGCGGGATCCCCTCACTTCGCGCGGCAATAATGGCCTGGGCCTCTGGAGTGAACAGCGGGCCGCCGGTGTAGCCAGCCACGCGAAGCCGGTGCTCGACACAGGAAACTGTCTCTTGGGGGGTGAAAGGATTCAAGCGGACCAGCATGGAGACCCGTTGACGCAGTTGGGCAAGCGAGGGAAGCGCCAGCTTTTGGGCGAGTTGCGGCTGGCCAGCGACAATGATCTGCATCAGCTTGTCGCGCGGGGTCTCGAAATCCGACAACAGGCGGATGGTTTCCAGCACAGATTCATTCAGATTCTGGGCCTCATCAATGGCCAGCACGAAGCGCTTTCCTGCGCGCTTCTCGCGAATCAGCACTTCGTTGAACTGCCTGTGAAGAGTCACCAGATCTTGTTCGCGAGTGTCGAATCCAAGGTCCGCCAGAATGTAACGCAAGAATTCCCGCGACTCGCATTGCGTTTGGAACAAGAATACGGTTTGCGCGGAGCTGCGCAGTCGCTCCAGGAGCTGGAACAGCAGGGTAGTCTTTCCCATCCCGGGTTTTGCGACCAGCGCCATGAACCCGCGGCCACTTTCCACCCCATAGATCAGCGAGGCCAGCGCTTCGCGATGCCCCACGCTCAGATAGAGATAGCGCGGGTCCGGGGTGACTCCGAAGGGCTGCTCACGAAGTCCGTAAAAATCAAGGAACATGGGTCCTACCTGCCGCCTTTCGGCATCGCTGCCAGCACGGAAACATTCAGCAATTGCTCGACCTCATCTGCGGTGCGCAGAGTCGGGTCG
The DNA here is from genome assembly GCA_003224235.1 of Acidobacteriota bacterium. Taxonomy (GTDB): domain Bacteria; phylum Acidobacteriota; class Terriglobia; order Acidiferrales; family UBA7541; genus QHYU01. The sequence continues at coordinate 19,296 of QHYU01000154.1, read as the reverse complement.
AGGAAATCCGCTAGGAAGGCCGCTCCCACACTCAACAGGGCCGCGACCGGGCCTCCCAGAAGCACAAACAGCCAAGGGGATGTGGCGGGGAGGGCCGGAACGGTTGCGGTCTCGGCGATGGCCACGTTGACGATGCGCTTGCGGTCGAGCTCATCCGATATGCGCGCCTCTTCCCGCTTATTGAGATAGAGCAGGTAATTCCCTTCCGCTGCTTTGGCGTCACGCATCAGCTCCTGCTGCCCCACCGCCTTTTGCCCAAGCGTCATGGCCTTCTCGCGATAGGTACGCACGACCTGTGCGGTCTCAGCAGCCCGGCCTTGCAAGGAGACGCGCTCCGCCTTGGCCTTGGCGAGTTCCTGGTTCAGCCATTGGTAGATTGAATTCTGGTCAGTGGCTTCTTCGCGCAAGGGGGCCTTTTCCTCCGCGGCGATGGCTGCCTGCGTCTGCGCGATTTCCTTCTCTATTTCCTGAACGGGGCGATAATCCGGCTCGAACTTGCTGAGCAACTCGGTGCGCCTCAGTTCCAGCGTCAACAGGGTGGACTTGAGCTGTTGCAACAGAAGTGGATTATCTGAGGTGCGAACCAGGGTGGTCAGCCGCGGAGAGGTCTTGGCGAGTTGCCCTCCCAGTGCATGGATACGTTTTTCGCTCTCGACGATGGCCGCCTGCGTCTGATTGAGCGTGGCCTCGAACTCATTGAGCCTTTGAAGGGCGATTTCCTTTTCGAGCTGCGCGGAAACCACTTCGTTCTCGCGGCTGAATTGGGCCAGGCGCTCCTCAGCGGCGGCCAGTCCCTGCCGGTATTTCTCGGTTTCCTGCTGGAAGAAGTCGAATGCGCCAGGTGGGCGATGGACAGCCACGTGCTTTTCCAGATAAAGATTCGCCAAGGTGGCGAGCACTCGGGCGGCGAGCTGCGGATCAGGAGACCCATATGTGACTTCAATCAGATTCGTCTTCTTCAAGAGCTCAACTTCTAGCTTCGCCTCTAACCTTCGCACGGCGAATGGAATTCGCGTGCTAGTTCCAGAAACCTCGCCCCGAAACAGCGACTCCCAGAGAGAGCCGTTGCGCCGTTCATGGAGCCCACACGCCACCACTACCTTTTCGAGCAGGTCCCGGCTCTTGAGAAGGGCCACCTCGGATTGCAGCTCTTCTTCGGTCACCGCGAGTGATACCTGCCGCTGAGCGGTGGATTCTGAAGTCACCACCGGGTCCATGCGTTCCCGGCGGACCAGGATTTTCATGTGCGCTTCATACTTCTTAGGCAGCAGAAGTCCCGCCAGGACAACCCCCAGGAAAAGGCCAAGAAACGTCAGGCTCACCAGCCGGCGATGGCGAAACACCGGAGCCAGAACGTCGCGCAGGGTGGTGGCGCGCTCTGGATCACGCGACTGAGTCCAGGAAGCAAAATCGCCCATCTCGCATCTCCTTCTGTCGGCCGCGCTCGAGAACTTACGGAGCGGGGTTAAAGTAAGCGCCTATCCCCGGAATGGGGATGAACGGCTTGATTTTCGAAATGGCGTTTTTGGGCACGAACAACATATCTCCCGGCTGCAGGTGCGAATCCTCCTGCAGGTTCCCGCCGCGAAGCATCTTCTTCACGTTAAGGATCTTGGCTGCTGCCCAATCATCCGAGACACGGCGGAACAGCAAGACCTGGGAGTGTTTCGCTGTGTCCTTAAAGCCGCCGGCTATGGCCACGGCTTGCGTCACCGTAGTATCACCGCGCAATTCGTATTTGCCGGGGCGTGCCACTTCGCCTCCTGCAATAAAGTAGGGCTTTTCGAAATCCTTTAGATCCACCGTGATGACCGGCTCATGTAGGATTTTCGCGAAGGCCGTCTGAAGCGCGCGGGTCAGCTCGGGTTTTGTTTGGCCTGCGACGTGGAAATCACTCAGGCCCCGCAGAGTAATGTAGCCATCGGGCTGAACGGTGACGGTCTGATTGAATTCTGGAGTGAAGGGAAAACTCACTTCGAGGATGTCGCCGGGGCGCAACTGGTAACGCCAGCCCCGCCTTTGAAGGACTGGGCGCTCTATTTCTGGACTGCCACTCCGGTCGGCCCGCGCCTTCGCGACCTGCGGGACTCCTGCGGGCTCCACTATCTGAGGTTTTCCCTGGCCTCCGAAGGCCAGCACTGGAGTGGCCAGAAGGACCGCAATTGCCCGAATGCGTCCCCTATCAATGATCATCGCGACCCTCCTGAGCCTCCACGCGTTCTGTACACTCTCCGCTCCATCAGCTTCAAAAGGAGGGCTCACACTGGTTTTCATTTATCTCTATTCCCATTTGGATCTACGGAAGCTAACTGCAAAACGTCTTCGTTCTTCGCTGGGGTCTGCGCTGGGGTCTGCCTGCTCCACCCGGAGCACTCGAGCCTTGGCGCGAATGCGGAAGGTCCACGGCATCTCGGACCTTGCCGGGAGGAGGATGATCAGATCGACGTCCGCCCCCACTGGAGGACAAGCAACAGCAAGAACAAATGCACCTCTCACACTGATGTTGATAGTGTGACCTTCTCCGCAGTAGCTGACCCCGCGTTCGTCCTTCCACGAGAAGGAAATAGGCGCCTGTGACGCGTAGCGAACACCCTTTCTGAAGTCCACCTTGTCGCCATCCGCAACTGTCGATGGGCCCCCGGGCCATGATTCAATCTCTTTGCCCAACTCCAAGATTTGTCTCACAATTTCCCACGGCACAGTAAAGGGCCTTGCGAGGCTCCGCAAGAAGCTGAAATTCACATAGGTTGAGGTGTCATCAACGAGGGCGCTTTCTGTGACTACTTGACGCGAGGCATGGTACGAAAGCCTCCAAGGATAAGGGTCTTCAATCCTCAACTAACTAGCCGCGTCAGACCCTTGAAGGACGAGCTTCCCCGGCAGGCAGCCTGTCAGAAGGGGGATAGAGGAGCAGTTCGACGATAGAGGAAATGGGGCAGCAGGGTTCTTCATGCGGAAGTCTTTGCGGACCTGTTGAGGCCGGCTCACAGTCGGAAATGTCGGAAAGCACCTAAACCTGCGTCGCCTAGCGCTCGCCTGAGGACGGCACGGGCGGTACATCGCAACGTTCTGAGCGGCTCCGTTGTTGCCGCGCATCGAGGTTACGCAGAACGCGAACGTTGCCTCGCCGCAACACGCGGGGTCGAGCACGAAGCCTGAAGTCTCACTTTCCGCCTTGAAATAATCTGCGATGCGCTTATAATTCTCCGGTGACAACATTTCTGCCGAGGGGGGCGTGGGCAGAGACGGTTCAACAAAGCGGGCGCATATCCGGGTTCTGATTGCCGAAGCCACTCGAATGGGTGGTCAGTTGGTTGCGACCGCGCTGAAGCGCTGTCGGAACCACTTCGACGTTATAGCCACTACGCAAAATCTCTCCGAAGCTGTACAAGCAGTAGAGCAACACTTCCCCGACATTGCCGTTATCAGCGCCGACTTGCAGGATGCGCCGTTGGCCGGCTTCGAGCTTCTGCATCGACTCCGCACTTCTCGCTCAAAGACGGCGGCCATCGTGCTGGTAAACTCCTCAGACCGCGACCTGGTGATCAACGCTTTCCGATATGGGGCCCGAGGCGTCTTCTGCCGGGCTAATTCCTTCAAAGCACTCCCCAAGTGCATTCGCACTGTGCATAACGGGCAAATCTGGGCCAGTAACCATGAGCTCGAGTTTCTACTCGAGGCCATTGTGTACTCCAGACCGCTTCAACTCTCGAAGATCCATAGCATGAGTGTGCTGACTCCGCGCGAGGAAGCAGTTGTTCGCCTGGTGGCCGAAGGCATGAAGAACCGAGAGATCTCCCTGAAACTTAACGTGAGCGAACACACAGTTAGAAACTACCTGTTTCGGGTTTTTGACAAGCTGGGAGTCTCCAATCGGGTGGAGTTGGTTCTGTACGCTCTCACTGGGGCGGATGAAGATGTTGCCTGAGTCTAAATGCCCTCTTGTGTGGAACCGCTTCGACTAAGCGCAGGGCCTGGTCATAAGCTTCTTTCCGTTCTTGATCCAAAGTAATCATAGCCGGAGGATCCGGTCTTTGCGTCGTCACTGGCTGTGCCAGCTCCCTCTACTTCTTCCACAGCCGCTCCAGGGAGAAGGTGTTGTACTCGGCAAGATAAAGAAGCAGGAACACAATCACGCAATAGATCAGGTTATTGGCGACGATAGACGGGTTCGGAACGAGTACCATGCCGAAGGTGAGCGCGATGAGCAGGATCCCCATTAGCGCCAGCGCCATCGTAGTGAACACGCCGAAAAGAACGCAAAAGCCGAGTATCACTTCGGCGAACGGAATAACGTTGCCAAACGCACGCACCAGCCCAGGGGGCAACGGTGTTTTCGCGAATTGCTGCACGAGCCCGTCGACCAACACGGCGCGTCCCATAGTGAACTTGCCAATACCGTAGAACAGGAACACCACCCCGATCGTGATGCGCAGCAGAACATAGGCAACCTGCTTGTGTCTCATGCGCGATATTATCGCAGGAATTCGCGCCCTTTAATCACCTTCCTCCGCTTGCTTCAGAAGGACCTTGGCATTCGCAGCGTGGCCAAGAAGAATGATCTAGGCACACATGCGGTGCGTCCGCACCAAACGCGCCTATACCGTATCCACTCCCCGAGCGGATTGAGCACGGCTACGCGCCAGAGCCACGACTGCCTCCTCGCGAATGCGATTCCACGCGCGCTCGACGTGGGGCAACTCGGTGTTTGTCTGACCCACGCTCAGTCGCAGCGTAAAGCGGTTGTCCAATCGCGTGTGCGTCAGATACAGATCGCCGCTCTGGTTCAAGCGATCCAGCAACGCCTGGTTCACCGTGTCACCTCCGCGGTGGCGGAAACAGATCAGGTTCAGAGGAGCGGGCGCGGCCAGCTCGAACTGATCGTCGTCTCGAACCCAGGACGCGAATTGCTGCGCCAACTCGACATGGCGCCTTACGTGGTGGCGCAAACCCTCAACCCCATAGTGGCGAATGACAAACCAAAGCTTCAGAGAACGGAAGCGGCGCCCCAACGGGATGTGCCAGTCTCGATAGTCAATAACGGAGCCCGATTCGGTGGCCTTGTTGCGCAGGTATTCGGGGAGAACACTCAACGTTTCAATCAAAGCCTTCCGATCCGTCACGTAGAAGCAGTCGCAATCGAAATTGGTGAACATCCATTTATGCGGGTTGAAACAATAACTGTCGGCAAATTCCACCCCGTCATGGATGTGCCGAAACTCGGGGCACAGGGCGGCGACGCCGGACATCGCCGCGTCGACATGGAGCCAAACGCCGTGTTCGCGACAGATCCGCCCAATTTCCCGCACAGGATCTATGGCATTTGACGACGTAGTCCCCACGGTGGCGCACACAAAGCAGGGAATGCGTCCAGCATCGCGGTCTTGCCTGAGTTGCGCGGCGAGTGCATCAGGACGCATCGCGAAACGTTCGTCCACTTCAATGAGCCGCAAGTTCTGCCGGCCCAGCCCGGCGATTTTGACTGCCTTCTCAATCGAAGAATGCGCTTGCGAGGATGTGTAAGCAACCAGGCGGCCGTCGCACCCCCGGTCGTTGCTGCCATAGCTGGTGGCGCGCTCGCGGCCCGCAAGCAAAGCACATAGGGAAGAGCTCGATGCGGTGTCCTGGATGACGCCTCCGCCAGCCCCGCTCGACAAGAATTTTCCCGGCAACCCGAGGATTTCTACGAGCCAGTCGAGCATATGAGTTTCGAGTTCCGTGCAAGCCGGGCTTGTGGCCCAAAGCATTCCTTGAACCCCCAGGCCGGCCGAGAGCAGCTCTCCCAGAATGGACGGGAACGAAGTATTCGACGGGAAATAAGCGAAGAAATTGGGCGATTGCCAATGGGTGACACCGGGAAGAATCAGCTTCTCAACGTCTTTCAGGATGGCTTCGAACGGCTCGCCCTTCGTCGGAGCACTTCCTGGGAGCGACTCGCGGACCTGCCCCGGCTTGACCTGTGACAAAACGGAAAAAGATTCGATGCGCGCGTAATAGTCGGCGATCCAATCGACCACGGCCCTTCCGTAGCGCCGGAACTCATCCGGGGTCATATGAAAGTCCCTCTTTTCAGACATGTGTTTCACCTTCTTCAGATCACCGACCAGCCGCTCTTGGCTGAACTCAAGAAGTCTTTCATCGAGAGCCGCGCTGGCGTCGCGGATGAACTCAGGCATAGCACAGGTCGGCGTGCCGGCAAAGGGCAGAAACTCTAAGGCCGCTCTGGCCACGGAGCTTGTATTGCATCTGGCCGAGGTTAGACCGCCCCTTTACTTAGCGTCTGTAGCGCTACATTTCTAATAGCAGCTACATCTGTAGTACTAAGGCCCCGAGTCTTCCCTACTCTCGTTCTCGAAATGCAGCCCCCGCCTTTGTTTTTCGATCATGTGGACGAATCCGCTCGCTTGACAAATAACTCTACCACACATAATTTTGCTCCCCTCGGAAAGGCAAGCTGCGCCGTCCCATCCGCTGCGGCCTGGTCGCCGCCTGAAGGAGGCAAATCCGTGCCAGCCCAAGGTTTGATCAGCCATGTGGTCATCATCGTGAAGGAGAACCACACTTTCGACAATTACTTCGGAACTTTCCCAGGCGCGAATGGAGACTCTAAGCTGGCCCGTGCGGCCGACCCGCCGCCCTTCGACCCACCCCACAACCACAAGGCGTGGTTAGACCGTGCCGCCGGCGCCGTCCACCAGCAGTACACCGAGGCGGATATTCCCGCCTACTTTGCCTACGCGCGGCAGTTTACTCTCTGCGATAACTATTTCACCGAGGTCGCCAGCCAGTCGATACCCAACCATCTGATGCTGGTCGCCGCGGACTCGCCACTCATGGATAATCCTCACAAGGGCGATCCGCCTCAGTTGAGGCCTCCCTTTAACCTGACGTCACTGCCCGCCAGTCTGGAAAAAGCAGGCTTCAACTGGCGTTCCTACGGAGGCGACTTCGTTTTTAAGAACATTTCGGGGCTGATAGGGCGGGGCAAAAACCATGGGTCGCAGCAATTCAGCGTTGACGCTGCGAAGGGCGACCTGCCCGCCGTTTCATGGCTCTACTCGGAAAGTCTCAGCGAGCATCCACCCCATGGCGGCGGAGCTGGTCCCGTGGTCGGCCCGGGCATGCAATGGACAGTGGATCAGGTGAATGCAGTCGTCAAGGGCGGCTTGTGGCCGAAGACCGTGATCTTCATCACCTGGGACGACTGGGGTGGCTGGTATGATCACGTCGAGCCAAAGAATGTCGAGCAGTGGCCGGCCAACGGCTGGCCAGTTTCTTACCAAAATACCCAGTTCAGGTACGGACCACGTGTCGGTTGCCTGGTGCTTAGTCCCTATGCCAAGAGGGGCTACATTTCCAAGGCCTTCCATTCGCACGTGAGCCTAGTAAAATTCTGCGAGACCACCTTCGGTCTGCCGTCGCTCAACGCCCGTGACGCCAAGTCGGACGACATGTCCGACTGCTTCGATTTCAAACAACAACCTGCGCCGCCGCCGAAGAGTGCGCCGCAGCCCGGTCCCACCCCGCAACCTGGACCAGGGCCGGCGCCAGGGCCCAAACCCAAACCTGGGCCTAAGCCAAAACCCGGACCAAAGCCGAAGCCACGACCGAAACCGAAGCCGAAACCCAAACCGCGCAAGAAGTCGCGTGGAGGCAGCCCAGGCAAGAAGAGGCGTTCTCCGCCGAAGAAGAAGCATTCGAAAAGCAAGGCAAAGCGCTAGGCTCTTAGCCACCCGACGATAGGTGTCTTGCCTTCCGTTGATGCGCCGGAATCTTTTGCAGTTACGGCAACGCCGACAATTTACTTGCGCTGAGTCCTTCCGACTTGCGATTTGAAGATTGAGAATTCGCCCGTACGACTCACGACGAAGACAAATTTATCGCCTTCGCTGCGGCGCCGCGTGGACGGCAGAATTACCGAGGTTCTTCGTCGCTGGCTTGCTTGCTGCTGCCTTGGCCTTCAGTTCCACGAAGATTAGCTCAAAGCGGCTACCAGGAGAGCAGTGGTGCCCAAGAGAGGACTCGAACCTCCACGCCCTTGCGGGCACTAGACCCTGAATCTAGCGCGTCTGCCAATTCCGCCACTTGGGCACTGCGAGCGGCAAAACGAGGCTATTAAATTCTGCCTGCGGGTCGCCGGATTGTCAACGCAGCCAGAGCGCGTCGAGGCAAGAACGACATTCCCAAATGTCCCGACAGGTGGCGTATTGGGGTAGCGCCGGCGTCTCGCCGGCGATTTGGTCTCCAGAAACTTCACAAAAACGCTCAGCCCTCCAAAGGGAGTCACCGGACGGAGCGTCTCTCGCAAAACCACTTTCTTTTTTCCAAAGATCGAGGTAATTTCTCGCGGCACTGTTTTGTTCCTCCTCAGTTTTCGCCAAACCATGCAAATCTAACTGATTAGGACAAAACAGTGCCTCTCAAAATCGGAATCGGGGCTTAGCAAAGCAAGAAATTCGCGCGCGCCTACGGGTTGACACTTTTACTGAGTCGCTCTACAGTTGTGCCAGCTTCCCGACTCCTTTTTGCTGCGTGGGCAGAATGGCTACCGAAGCACAGAGGCGCGATACACGCCGCGGCGGGCGCGTGCTGATCCGCGTTCCCGTGCGGGTCCGCGGCATCACGCAGGACGGGGGCAGGGTGGAGGAAACCGCCGAAGCCTTCGTGGTCAGCCGCTACGGCGCGCTGCTCTGCACGTCCACGCTGCTCCAAATGAGCAGCCCGCTGACCGTCACCAATGGTTTCTCGCACGAAGCCGAATCCTTCCGCGTCGTCTGGCTCGGAGAGAAGCAGCCTGACGGCCGCTGGGAGATTGGGATCGAAGCGGACAACCCCAGGGAAGACTTCTGGGGCATTCGTTTCCCCACCAAGACCTAAGCCTTCCATCCTTTACTTCTAGTGCTATAATCCCTGGCAAGAACGGGGCCAGTTCAGGGTCCCGGAACTCGCCTCGTGCAAGGGGAGTTTCTGTCTGGCAGGGAGGAAACCATGGAAAACGTCACGCACTGGGGTCCGCTTCTCTACCTGGCAGTTGCCTGGGGCATTATCACCGGTGTGCTGATCATCTTGCTGATCTACCGCAGCATCCTGTCCAGCAAAGAGGAAGACCAACTCTTCCTCGACGCGGCCGAGGAGCACATGGCTAAAGAGCAGCGGCAGATCGTGGCCCGGTTGATCCGGCTATCGAAACCCATTGCCGCCCTGGGCGTGCTCTCAGGGGTGCTCCTTCTGGTGATCGCCGGGATGTGGATCTGGGAAGGCCTGAAGAGCTTCTAGCCAGTCGAGCAATCGGCTGTAGAGGCAAGTGCGCTGTAGTTGCCGCAGGCGCACGGAACGCGCTTTGGCAGGGGTGGCCCCTGGGGCCCGCCCTATGTGCCACGGCCTCCCTGCGGCGGGTTAGGCTTCGGCGCACCGGGCTGGGCAGTTGGTTGCGGCGGCTTCATTTCCGGCACAAGTGAAGTGTGGTTGTGGACGATCAGCCAGCGGTCCCCTCGCTTTTCCAGGACCAGGGTGGTGTGGCCGCGCGCGCTGGTGGGTGAGCCGTCCACCGTCGCAGAAAAGTCCCACTGATAGGTAGCCCAGGCGTAGTTCCCTTTCACGTTGACATACGTATTGTTGCGATCCAACCGCCCGGCGGACATGCGTTCGCGCTGGCTCTGATAAGCGCGGAGGTAATTCGCCCAGCCGACCAGAGGAGGCTCCCAGGCGCCGCTAACCACCGTGACATCGTCGGCGTAATACTTGTGCAGCATCTCCACGTCGCCGATCTGCCAGGCACCCAACATCTCTGAAATCGCGACCTCGATCGCTTGCGGGTCCGGCAGCCGCACAGTCGTATCGCTGGCGTCGCCTTGCTTCTGCTCACGGTCTTTCCTCTTTTTCTCCTTTTGCCCAGCTAGCGGCAAAGTCACCGTCAGCACCACTAGCACCATAAGCAATACACGGCCGAGCGCAAACCAGCCGCTCGCGGTCAGCCAAGCCCAACTACGCTTCATTGCTTCCCCCTTCGCTCACCCCGACCCGCCGGGGCCACGTAGAACTTGGTCCTCGTTTGGAGCATAGCACGGAAATTCTCACGAACCGTTGAGCGAGCCGCATGGGTTGTATGCAGCCGCCCTCCCCGTTCGTGAACTCGGGGATTCGGATCGGGACTCGGAAGGCCTCGCCACTGCTGGCAACGCCAGTGTCTCGCCGGTGATTTTCTCGCCAAGGCGCGCCGGCATTTCAGCCCCTAAATTCGCGGGCAATCCGGAAGCCGTAGTCAGCGTACTTGAACTCCGGCGAGATGCTCGAGCGCGCCGCCACGCGGCTCACCTTGATGTGATGCCGCCAGGAGCCTCCGCGGGAGGCCCGGCGACGGCCGTCAGCCGGGCCCTGGGGATTGCGCTCAGGCGAGCGAGCATAATAGCTCGGGTCGTACCAATCGGCGCACCACTCGTGGACGTTGTCGCCAATGTTATAGAGCCCGCAAGCGTTGGGAGCATAACGCCCAACAGGCTCCGGACCGGTTTTCCAGCGCGCGGCGTAGTCCGGCAGCGTTTCGGGTGGTGCATCACCCCAGGGGTAGAGTTTGCCTTCCTCTCCCCCGCGCGCGGCTCGCTCCCATTCCGCCTCGGCGGGCAACCGATAGCGCCGGCCGGTCTTCTTGCTCAACCATTCGCAGTAGGTCACGGCGTCGAACCAGGACGGCGCGACCACCGGCTGCTCAGGATGATTGAAACTGAGGTCATCCCAGTGCAGAGGCGGCGGATGTTTGGTCGCGGCGAGGAATCTTGCGTATTCAGCGTTGGTCACCTGGCAGGCGGCCAGCTCGAATGCATCCACCCAGACGCGGTGCACGGGCCGTTCGTCGTCGCGCCCGGTCGCGCAGCCCATCTCAAACCAGCCCTCGGGGATGCGCACCATCACCGGCTCGACAAAATCGCCGCTCCGCTGCAAAGTAAAGTGCTCCGTATCGGTCTTGTGAGTGGCCATGACCGAAACTATCTTAGCGTGCCTTCGATTGGCTTAGCAGGTTGACGAAGAGGCGATAGGCACCGGGCACACCTTCTGGCAACTGACGGAAGAAGGCCAAGCCGGTATAGATGTATACACCCTTCCCCGTACGAGCATAGACCAACCCGCCGGTCGTTTCTTCCTCACCGGGATCTCGCAGCGCAAGCAGGGGCTGGTAGCGAGGATCAAACTGGCTCCAGAAGTAGAGCCCGCGCTCCTGCTGCCAACGTTTGAAGTCCTCCTGGGAAATCTTGTTGGGAAAGTTGAGTACCGGATGCTCGGGCGCAAGGAACCGCACGGGCGAATTCTGGTCGGTGATGCGCACGGTGGGCGAGCCGATCTTGGCGGGGTAGGGCGCGGGCTTCAGTGCGCTCCAGACGTTTTCACGCTGGTATTGCACCACCAGGGTCCCGCCGGCAGCAGCGTAATTGAGTAAACGCTGATTGGCGCGCGCCAAGTCGTCGCGCAATTCGTAAGCGCGGATGCCGATGGCGATAGCGTCGAAGCGGCGGAGATCGCTGAAAGCGAGCGCCACGGGGTCCAGCAATTCGACGTCGATGCCTAGCCGGCGCAGCGCCTCGGGAATGAGATCATTTTCAGCGGCGACGTAACCGACCCGCAGTCCCTCCGGCACGGCCACATCGAAGGCGTGCACTGTGGCGACCGCAGGCTCGCTCCACAGCCGCGTTGGTAGTGTGGGCAGCGGCTCGAGCGAAGTGCGGAATTTCTCGGCGTCGCGTGACGCCCAAGCGGGGAGCGCGTAGTTGCCTGCCGCAATTTTTGCGGGCGGCGTAACCGCGAAGCGCACCAGTTGATCGCCAGCGCCAGTGAACTCCAGCGCCTGCGGCGGCGAAGTCTCCCAGCCGGGGGGCGCATCGAGTCCCACGGTGACCTTAGCGGCCCCAGCCCCGTAATAATGCACGCGCGCCAGGACTTCGAGTCGCTTCGCCGAGGACCTGAGCGGCCGCTTCTCAGGCAGAACGAACTGCCGCGGCTCAAGCGCCAGTGTCACGGCCGGCGCCAAAGTAAGCGGCAGGGTGTCCAGGCGAGTGGAGGTGGCGCGCTGGGCGGTCACTGGCGCGGTGACATCGAAAGCATACGCTTCGACGACGGCGTGGACGCGTGCCTGCACTAGCGGCGCCGGCCACGGTAACATCCAGTCGTGGGGCGAACGAGGAGTCTGTGCGTCCTTAGGGATCGCGACCGTGAAACGGACGGCGGCGCCCGCTTCTGGTTCTTCCTTCGCCACGCTCCAACCCGGAGGCATAACCAGGCTGGGCTTGCCGAATTCACCTGGCACATCCGCGCGGCGACGCACCTCCACGTGAACGGAGAAGCTCTCTCCGGCCACAACTTCGCTGCGGTCAGCTTGGGCCTCGATGTGCAGCGCCCCCGCCATCGCCAGCGCCGCATCAATCCCTTCGCGCACTCGCTCAAGATCCCAGCGCAAGCGTGGCTCCGCACAGTCGGACGGCGGGTCATGCAGTTTGATCGCCTCGTCTATCTTGTGCCCTGCGGCAGCTAACGCTTTCGCCGACGCGGCCCAATCGAGCCGGAGTGCAGCCTCGCGCGCTGTGGACAGCGAGCGATCCGCAGCTTCGGACGCCCCGCGATGGTACGGATGGTTCGGCACGCTTTCCGGGAGTCGTCTGGCCAGGAATGCGGGATCGAAAGAAGTGCCATCCGGTCTAACAAGGGCGATGGGCCGACGCAAGAAGGGCGAACCGAGAAAAGCGGCGATGCCTTGCGTCCGGTGGTTTAGAAAACCTTCGCGGCCGATTTCGGCGTAACTCTTGCCCCAGATCGGGGAGATCTCATCCGATGGCACACGGTAGCCGGCAACAGCATCGCCCCGGGAAAGCTGCAGCAGCAGTGTCGGCTCCCAAGCGTCCAGCCCTTCTGCCAGTTGTGCCGGAAAAGCCTTCGGATCACCTGCGGCGGCAACGGCCTTGGGCGTCAAGATCCCCGCGGCCTGATGATGCCCGTGGCCGGTGCGCACGCCGCCCCAGTGATTGATGACGACGTGCGGGCGAAATGTGCGGATCACGCGTACCATATCTTCGAGCGCCGTGTCGCCCCAGACCTTCAGGGTTCCTCCCGGAGTCTTCGAGTAGCCGAAGTCGGGCGCGCGAGTGAAGTAGAGCCGGACGCCATAGGCCCGCGTGGCGGCAAGCAGCTCTTCGGTGCGCAGGATGCCGAGCTGCGGGCCCTGCTCGGGGCCGAGTGCATTCTGGCCGCCTTCGCCGCGAGTGATGGAGAGCAGCGCCACGTCCGCATGCAGGCCCCGCGCGAGATAGGTGAGCACGCTCGAGGATTCGTCGTCGGGATGCGCGGTGACGTAAAGGATGCGCGTGGCGACGCGCACGTGGTCGATAGCTTCGAGCGCCTCCGGCAAGCTTTGCGCCACCAAGGGCGCTGCCGCTGGCACACAAGCCAGTACCGCCAAGACAATCCGAGTTGCGAGGTACCGCTGGAACCCGTTCTTCATCCCGCCGTCTCCGCAAACGGCCACTCACCTAGCGCGCGCGCCCGGATTCCGAACGCCAGGACGCCCAGCATCATCACCCCCAGGGCCGCGAGGGTCAGCTTGCGTCCCGCGGAGAGAAAGATGGCCATCCACCCCAGAATAGCCAACACCGCTGGCAGCGGGAAAAGCCACATTTTGAACGGGAGTCTCTCCGCAGGCCAGCGGCGGCGCAGCACAATAACACCGATTGCCTGGCCCACAAACTGCACCAGGATGCGCATGGCTAGAACCGCGCTGATAACCTCGCTCAGCCGGAACAGCAGGCTGAAGACAAACCCGGCCGCGCCCAGCGCCAACAGGGAAACATGCGGGAAGCGCCGCGTGGGGTGGAGCTGTCCGAACACGGAAAAAAAATTTCCGTCTACAGCCGCAGCGTAGGGGACACGCGAGTAACCCAGGAGGACGGAAAACAGCGAGGCAAACGCGATCCACAGAATCATCGCCGTGGCCACCTTGGCCCAGAAAGGACCGTAGAGCATCTCGATGAACGTGCTCACGATGAAATTCGATGCCTGGGCCTGCTGCCACGGCACGACGCCCAGAATGCTGGTCTGCATGGCCAGATACAGGACCGCGATTCCCCCAATCGAAAGGAAAATGCTGCGCGGGATGTTGCGCTCCGGCTCGCGCACTTCTCCACCCAGATGACAGACGTTGTAGTAGCCGAGATATGTGTAGATGGTTTTTACCGTGGCTTGCCCGAGGCCGACGAAAAACAGCCAGGAAAGGTCCCAAGCCCCTGCGGGGTAGGTGAAGGCCAGCCGTGCGTCGAAGTGCGTCGCCCCGCCGAAGATCAGCCAGACGATCGTCGCGATCACCCCAGCCCAGAGGAACAACGAAATCTTGCCGACTGTTGTGATGCGGCGATAGAGGAGGAAGACCAGCACAATCACCAGCGCGCCGGAAACGGCCTTCTGCTGGTAGCGTCCCAGCGGCATTAGATAGGTGAGATATTGCGCGAAGCCGATCGCGCCTGAGGCCACCACGAGCGGCGCTTGAATCATCGTTTGCCAGATGAACAGAAACGACATCAGGCGTCCCCAGCGGCCGGGCCCGTAGGCCTCGCGGAGAAACACGTAGCTGCCTCCGGCCTGCGGCATAGCCGCGCCCAGCTCAGACCAGACAAACCCGTCCAGCACGGAAAGAAGCGCGCCCGCCACCCATGCCAGAAGGCACTGTGGGCCGCCCATATATTGAATCACCAGGGAAATTGTTACGAACGGCCCGATGCCCACCATGTCGATCATGTTCAGTGCCGTGGCCTCCTTCAGGCCCAGGCCGCGTTCCAGCTTTTCGGGGCGTTCGAGGTCGTGCGTCATGTGGGGTTCCGAAAAAGACGCCAAAGCATAGCAGATGGCCCTCGCGCCGCCAAAAATCCGTCCACCTGCGCTACCATGGGCTGCGTCATGGTGAGCCTTGGCGTCGCCATCACCGCTGCGACCGTGGCCATCCTTGTGGCCGAATTCCTGCGGAATCGCAAGGGACCCCTGCCAGTGCACGGCTGGCTGGGGTTGCTGGCGCTGGTCTGCGCCGAGTGGCTGATGTTCCGCGGTGTCGAGCCAGTGGCCACGTTTTTCACTCCCATTGCCTGGACGGCATACATCCTGGTGGCCGACGCGGCGGTGCTTGCGGTGCAGGGCGAGTCGCGCTTGCGCAACGCGCCGCGCGAGTTTGCGCGCACAGCTCTGCTCTCGGTGCCGCTGTGGCTAGTCTTCGAAGCCTATAACCTGCGCCTGGAGAACTGGACCTACGACGGCCTGCCAATGAACTGGTTGGCGAGCGGTTTCGGCTATGCCTGGTCGTACGCCACCATCACGCCGGCCATCTTTGTCACCGCGGATCTAATCCAGTCCTACGGCGGGTTTGCGCGCCCGGCCCGGCCTTGGAAAATCTCTGCGGCGGTGGAGCGCTGGACCATGGCGCTGGGCGCGGTCTTGCTGGCCGTGCCTCTGCTGGTGCCGCGCCACGCGGCGGCATACCTTTTTACGCCGGTCTGGTTGGGATTCATCTTCCTGCTCGACCCGATCAATCGCCGTTTGGGGCTGCCGTCGTTGCTTGCAGACCTTGAGCGGGGAGAGCGCGGCCGGATCAATTCTTTGCTGCTCTCCGGTTGGGTGTGCGGCTGGCTTTGGGAGTTCTGGAATTACTGGGCGTCAGCGAAGTGGCACTACATCTTCCCGTTGTTCCAGCAGTGGAAGATCTTCGAGATGCCCGCGCCGGGCTACCTGGGCTTTCCTCCCTTTGCCTTAGAATGCTTCGTAATGTACGTTTTCGCCGCGCGGCTTCTGGGCTGGCTGAAGAAACCCCAACTTGGGATTCGTGGCTTGTGAATCCCGCTCTTAAGACCTCCTCCGCGCTTCCGCTCGAATCTTCTATCTTCAACTTCCAATTTACACGCCTTCTCTTGCTTCTCGCTGTCTGGGCCGTGTTACCTGCGCCAGCGCGAGCCGAAGGAAAACTCCATCTGCCGCCAGAGGCGACCGAAGGCTTACGCCTGCTCTACTCCGGCGACCCGGACGCGGCCATGGAGATGTTTCGCAGGATCGAGGAACGGCAGCCCGACTATCCGGTGGGCTATCTCCTGGAGGCTAACGCGCAGTGGTGGAAGATCTACTGCGCGGCGTGCGAAATCAAATACAACACCATTGACGCCTGGCATCGCTCGCGGCAGCTTGAAGACGACGCTTACCTGGCGCTCACCGACAAAGGCATTGCGCTGGCCGAGCAAAGCTTGAAGCAGAACGACACGACCGAAATGCGCCTGTACGCGGGAATTGGCTGGGGACTCAAGGCTCGGCTGTTGGGGCTGTGGGACGACCGTCGCGGCACGGCTCGCGCTGGCGTGCGGGCCCGCGAGCATCTTTTGCGCGCTGTGCAGCTTGACCCGGAGCTGGCCGACGCTTACACGGGTCTCGGGCTCTACAACTATTACGTCGATACGCTTTCGGCGATAGCCAAAATCCTGCGCTTCTTCATGGGTATTCCAGGCGGCAGTAAGCGAGAGGGCATGCGCCAGCTCGAGCTGGCCATGGAGAAGGGCGAGATCACAGCGGTCGAGGCCCGGTTCTACCTGGCCAAGAACCTGCGCAACTATGACCAGAAATACGAGCGGGCGGTCGCAGTGTTTGAGCCGCTGGTCGCGCAGTACCCGCAGAACCCCGTGTTTCAGCTTTTGCTCGGCGATACCAACGCTAAGCTCAACCGCAAACAGGAAGCCGCCGCAAGCTTCCACGCAGCAGAGAAAATTGAGCTGCGCGACCTTGCCTGCCAGGCCCGCGTCCGGGAACTGAGTCGCGCCGCGCTGGCTGCTTTGGGCGAGCCTGAAGCTGCGCCCGCATCCCGCTAGAAACCGACCTCATAGATAGCAAGCGCGCTTGCTGAGGCCCTCGTGCTGCACAGACGGGGGATGTCGAATCAGCAGCGCGCGGCCTGTTCCTGTTCGAAGGCGTGATAAGAGGAGCGCACCAGCGGGCCGGCCTCAACGTGCTTGAAGCCCATCTGCTCGCCCAGTTGCTTGTACTCGGCGAACTCATCCGGATGGACGAAGCGAATGACGGGCAGGTGCTGTTTGGTGGGCTGCAGATACTGCCCCAGGGTAAGAATGTCGGTGCCCTGCGCGACAAGATCGCGCATCGTGGCGAGAACCTCCTCGCGTTGCTCGCCCAGGCCGAGCATCAGGCCCGTCTTTGTCGGCATCTGCGGCGAAAGCTCTTTCGCGCGCCGCAGCAGTTCGAGCGACCGCTCGTACACCGCGCCTCGGCGCACCTGGCGATAGAGCCGCGGCACGGTCTCGGTGTTGTGGTTAAGCACGTCGGGCTGGGCGGCGACCACGGTTTCCAGCGCAGGCCAAACACCGCGGAAGTCCGGGATCAGCACTTCGACCTTGCAGCCCGGCACTCGCTGCCGGATCTCGGTGATCGTGCGCGCGAAAATGGCCGCGCCACCGTCAGTCTGATCGTCGCGGTTCACTGAGGTCACCACCACGTAGCGCAGCCCCATCTTCTCGACCGCTTCAGCCACACGCGCGGGCTCCGCTTCATCCGGCGGGCCGGTCGGTTTCCCCGAAGGCACTGCGCAGAACCCACAGGCGCGCGTGCAGATGTTGCCCAGGATCATGAACGTGGCCGTGCGGTGCTCCCAGCACTCGCCCATGTTCGGGCAACGCGCGCTCTCGCACACCGTGTGCAGGTTAAGTGTGCGCATGATGCGCTTCAATTCCTGATAGTTCGGCCCGCCAAAGAATCTGACGCGAAGCCAGGGCGGCCTTGGGTGCGTGCTAGGCGGCGTTTCAGACCAAGGCAAGGTCGGCAGCTCATTCGAGAGGATATTGAACGGCGAGGCCATGTGCTTGTTTTGCCAGTCCCGGCGGCGAACCCATTTTACGCGGTCGGTGCTAGCGGCACAAGTTGCCGCCGACTAGGCGTGTCCTTCAGATGATGTGCATCCCGGATACCAAGCATGGCGGCAAGCCCACAGCCAAAGGTCGCTTTTGTTGTGTCTTTACCACACTGGCTGATCTTCGGCCGCATCTGTATCTTCTAACTCACTGATTTAATTGGATTAAACTAAGAGCCAGAAGGCCACGAAAATGCTAAGATTCCAGTGGTCATCCATGCCCTTTCAGACCACGATTGAAAGGTCAGTCGAAACACAGGGTATCGGCCTGCATACGGCCGCGCGGAGCCGGCTATGCCTGCTACCCGCGCCCCCGGACACCGGGATCGTCTTTCGCCGGGTGGACCTGGACAATTTTGAAATTGAAGCTCACGTGCGCAACGTCGCTCGGGTCAGCTACGCCACTAGCTTGATGAAGAAAGGCGTTCTGCTCTCCACCACCGAACACCTGTTGGCGGCGCTCTATTCCTGCGGCGTGGATAACGTTTACATCGAGCTTGATGCTCTGGAAGTGCCCATTTTGGACGGCTCCTCGCAGCCGTTCGTTAGATTGCTGCAAGAAGCGGGGTTGCGGAAACTTCGGCACCGGCGGCGGTATCTGAAGGTGCTGCGGCCGCTGGAGGTGTCTGAGGGTGACACCAGCGGGTCGGGGCAGGACCGGCGGATCGGGATCTATCCCTCCGACGACTTCCGCGTGCGCTGCTTTATTGACTTTGCGCACCCCATGGTCGGCCGTCAGGAGGTGGAGCTGCAAGTGAACCGCGAAACCTTCAGTCACCTGCTGGCCCCGGCGCGCACCTTCGGCTTTCTTGACGATGTCGAACGCCTGCGCTCAAACGGATTGATTCGTGGCGGCTCGCTCGAAAACGCCATCGTGTTGACCCGCGACGGAATTATGAACGGCGAGCTGCGGTTCCCCGACGAGTTCGGCCGCCACAAAGCGCTGGATCTGATCGGCGACTTGGCGTTGGTGGGCCGACCGCTACTGGCGAGCGTGGTGGCGCACAAGGCCGGACACGCGCTGCATACGCAACTGGTTACGCGCCTGTTAGCCGACCCCTCATTGTGGACCGAGACTTCCGTGGAACCCGAGCCGGCACCCGCTCGTGCCGCTGCCGCTGTGCCTGCCTCCGCCACGCTACATGCCAGCGATTAGGCGCCTCACTCCGCCGGTATTACCCTATCTTTAGAATGCAACTGGGGGACGGCGTGCCATGACCCTATATCACCGCGCAGGCAGCACTTCTGAAGCCGTGCTCTACAAGATGGGCGGGCTGTGTTCGTTCGCCGGGGCGTTGTTTTCGACGCGAATCACGCCCGTCTGGTCGGTGAAAAAATGCCGCTGGCCAGTGCTACCGGCGGTTACCGGGTCCGCGTTG
>QHYU01000203.1 GCA_003224235.1 Acidobacteriota bacterium | reverse complement strand
TGGCGCCGGTGGGATGCAGATTGAACAGGCGCACCTGGCTGATGATGGCCGCGCCGATGAAGTTGTTTTTTTCATTCACCTGGGGACACACCTCCAGGCACGCGCCGCAAGAGATGCAGCGCGAAAGCGGGTAGCCTTTGGCCTGCAACTCCGGCGACATCCGGGGGCCTTCGCCCAGGTTGTAGGTGCCGTCGATGGGCACCCAGGCCTTTACCCGCTTGAGGCTCTCGAACATCACCGAGCGATCGACAGCCAGGTCGCGCACCACCGGGAACTTGGTCAGTGGCTCCAGTCGAATCGGCTGAGCCAGCGAATCGACCAGTGCGGAGCAGGCCATTCGCGCCTTGCCGTTGACCAGCATCGTGCAGGACCCGCAAACTTCTTCCAGGCAATTTGACTCGTACGCCACGGGCGTGGTCGCCTTGCCGGCGCGGGTGACGGGCCGCTCAGCGATATCACGCAGGCAGATGATCACGTTCATGTAGGGGCGCCAGACGAGCTCAAACTCCTCCCAGCGCGGCCGCTCCTGCGAGCCCGCCTGGCGCTTCACCCGAACGATGACCTTTTTTTTATCCGCCATTCTCGAGCCTTCTTCAAGCCGCCGTCAAAATCATTTCGCGACGTCGTACCGCCGCGCCCGCGGAGGAATGAGCGACGTATCCACCGGATCGTACTGGAAGCAAACCCCGCCGTTTTCCCAGATGGCCCGGGTGGTCCTCAGCCAGTGGTTGTCGTCGCGCTCCGGGAACTCCGGCTTGTAGTGCGCGCCGCGAGATTCATTCCGCGCCAGCGCTCCAAGCGTGATCACGCGCGCCAGCACGAGCATGTTATAGAGCTCGCGCGTGAAGTTCAGCGTCTGGTTCGACCACCGGGTGCGGTCGGAAAGGTTGATCTTCCGGTAGCGCTCGAGCAATTCCCGAAGCTTCGCGTCGGTGCGTTCCAGGTTCTTGTTGTAGCGCATCACGGTCACGTGCTCGGTCATCCAGGCGCCCATCTCCTTCCAGATGGTGATGGGGTTCTCGCTGCCTTCCTGGCGCAGCAACTGCTGGTTCAGCTCTTCCTGCCGCTTGCGCTCGCCCTCGAATACGCCGGCGTCCACGCTCTCGCATCCCTTATCGAGTCCGCGGGCATAGCGGACCGCCGCCGGGCCCGCCACCATCCCGCCCCAGATGCACGACACCAACGAATTCGCGCCCAGCCGGTTTGCGCCGTGGTATTGATACTCGCACTCCCCGGCCGCATAAATTCCGGGGACATTGGTGGCCTGGTTCTCGTCGTCGACCCAGATCCCACCCATCGTGTAATGCATCCCGGGAAAGACCTTCATCGGCTGGACTCGCGGATCGACACCTAAGAATTTCTCATAAATCTCGAGGATGCCTTCGAGCTTGCGATCCAGCGTTTCGCGCGGGACGTGCGTCAGGTCGAGGTACACCGCCGGCTCGCCGCCGATGCCCAGCTTCATCTCGAAGACCACTTTGTGGATGGCGCGCGTGGCAATGTCGCGCGGCACCAGGTTGCCGTATTTCGGGTACCAGTCCTCGAGGAAGTAGAAACGCTCGTCGGCCGGAATCTGCAACGGCGGGCGCGCATCGCCGGGCCGCTTGGGCACCCAGACGCGGCCGCCCTCTCCCCGCGCCGATTCGCTCATCAGCCGCAGCTTGTCTTCGCCGGGGATGGCAGTGGGATGCACCTGGATGAACTCGCCGTTGGCATAGTGCACGCCCTGCTGGAACAGTGCCGATTGCGGCGAACCGGTGCACACCACCGAATTTGTCGAGCGGGCGAAAATCGCGCCGATGCCGCCGGTGCAAAAAATGGCCGCGTCGGCGGGGAATGTGCGCACCTCCATCGTTTTCAAATCCATTGCGCAGATGCCGCGATTCACTCCGGCGCCGTCGAGGACTGCGGAGAGAAACGTCCACCCTTCGTACTTGCGCACCTTCCCTTCAGCCTCGAACCGGCGCACCTGCTCATCGAGCGCATAAAGTATCTGCTGGCCGGTGGTGGCGCCGGCAAATGCGGTGCGGTGATAGAGCGTGCCGCCGAAGCGCCGGTAGTCGAGAAATCCCTCAGAGGTACGGTTGAACATCACGCCCATGCGGTCGAGCAGATCGATGATCGCCGGAGCGGCCTCGCACATGGCTTTCACGGGGGGCTGGTTGGCCAGGAAGTCTCCACCGTACACGGTGTCGTCGAAGTGCTTGGCGGTCGAGTCCCCTTCGCCCTTGGTGTTTTTCGCCGCGTTGATGCCGCCTTGCGCGCAGACCGAATGCGAGCGCTTCACCGGCACGATCGAAAACAGCTCCACCGGCACGCCGGCCTCGGCAACGCGGATCGTGGCCATCAGTCCGGCAAGTCCTCCGCCCACCACGATGACTCTAGGCTGTCTCATTGCGCGTAGAACTCGAAGGGGTGCCAGTTGTAGCGGATGCCGAGCGCGATGGCCACACCGACCAAGCTGAACGTGACGGCCACCACGGCTCCCAAGTAGCCGGCCGCGCGCTGGGAGCGCGCTGTGGCCGCCAAGCCCCACTTGCAGAGGAAATTCCAGAGGCCATTGCCCAGATGGAAGGACGAGGCCACGATCCCCAGGATGTAGAAGCCCAGATAATACGGGTTCCGCAGTACATGCTCCACGTCGGCAAACGTGGACTTGCCGTGGGTCATGAAGCGCTCCACATAGACGTGCCAGCCGATGAAGACAAATGCGATCAGCCCCGACCACCTCTGCAGCAGGTACATCCAGTTGCTTACCCAGGGATACTGCGACACATTCGACTTCCCTTTCCACCACACGTACACGCCGTAGCCCCCGTGGAACAGAATCGGCAGCCAGATGACTGCAGCCTCAACGAAAATTCTCCACGGGATTGTTTGCAGCTCGCGCGAAGCCTCGTTGTACTTGGCCACGCTCACCAGCGCGTAGCTGTTGGACCAAAAGTGCTCGGCCAGGAAGGCCCCGACGGGGAAAATGCCGGTGAAGGAATGCAGTTTGCGCCAGAAGAAGCTGTGGTCCGGCCGAACCCCTGCCGCAGATATGGATGCTCCATGGATTGCCATGTGATGCTGGACGACCCCGCCTCGCCGGTGGCGGTCTGCGATGGAATCGGTTCTGGTCCGAGCGCCGTGATGGCCAGCGCATCCGAGAGCATAGTGCGTGGTCTTCACGCGCGGACTCTTCAGTATAGGTACTTCGCTTTTTGTTTTCAAGGTGACGCTTCGCAGCGTTCGCAGCGAAATCGTCGCAATGTCCTGCAGCGGATTGGCTATAATGATGGGCGCTGGGGGTCCTGACTGGGGGATAGAAATGAGCGAACAGCTTGCGACTGATCTGGGACACCTTGTGGAAGAGCTGGCCAAGGAGGCTCGGCCGACCGAACCAGCCAACTTGGCACGCCTGGGTGAGCAGGTAGCTAGCCTCTTCAAAGCCAAACCCGACGAGGTGGCTGTTCTGGCGCTTACTGGACAGGACAAGTTTCTGAAGTTCATCATCCCGGAAAAGCTGCAGGCCATCGGAACACTCCCCATGACCAGCACGAGCGCTCTCGCCGTCCGCACCGTACGCGAGAAACGCCCGGAGCTGTTTAATAACTTCGCGGGCACCCGGCACGCCACCGTGTTTGAGGGCGTCCCGCTCGGCCGCCGCCATGACGAGCCCATTCAAAAGCTGATGAGCGCCCCGATCTTCGTCGAAGACAAGGTGATCGGCGTCGTGCAGATCTCCCGCAAGGGGCGAACCTCCGCAGAAGCCGGCCCGGACTTCACCCAGCAGGACCTCCGCCTGCTGGTTTCCATCACCGGCGCGCTTGCGGCATTCATCAAACTCTGCAAGGTGTCCTGAATGGGTCAACGAACCGCGCGGTTCTTGCCCCGCTGCGGCCTTCTCTGCCTGGTTTGCCTGCTTTGCTTTCCGACGTCGTCGCCATCGCTGCACGCCGGATCTGGCACGGCTGCCGAAGTTAGCCTGACCCTGCTTGGTACCACCGACCTGCACGGTAACCTCGAGCCGTGGGACTACTATGCAAACGAGCCGGCCAACCGTGGCTTGGCGAAAATCGCCACGCTGGTCCGCCGCGTCCGCGCCGAGCAGGCCAACGTGCTCCTGCTCGACTCCGGCGATACCACGCAAGGCACACCGCTGGCCCACTATTTCGCTCGCAAGGACACGAGCAAGCCCAACCCCATGATCGCGGCGATGAATGCGCTCGGCTACGACGCCATGGCCATGGGCAATCACGACTTCAACTTTGGTCTCGCAGGCCTCTGGAGAGCTAAACGGGAAGCGCGCTTCCCGATACTCGCCGCCAACATCCGCATGGATCGCAGGGAGTCCAAAGAGGGTGTCGCATATTTCCGCCCCTACATCGTCAAAAGCCTCGCCGGCGTGCGCGTGGGCATCGTGGGCTTCATCACGCCGGGAGTGCCGCGGTGGGAGCTTCCCGCGAACTACCAGGGTTACCAGTTTGAACAGATCGTGGATGCCGCTAAGCGCGTCATCCCGGAAGTGCGCCGGCAGGCGGACCTGGTGGTGGTAATCGCCCATTCGGGGCTGGAACGCGATCCGGATACGGGCGCGAGCTTCGGTCCCGAAGAGGTCCCGGGAGAACAAGCCATCTACGCGCTGGCAGAACAGGTGCCGGGGATCGACGTGATCCTGTTCGGCCACACGCATCGCGAGCTTTCCGAGAAATTCATCCATGGTGTCCTGCTGGCGCAGGCAAAATTCTGGGGGCAGTCGCTCGCGCGCGCCGATGTAGTAATGGACCGCGACGCAGGTGGCATGTGGCGCGTAGTTTCAAAACACTCAACGACCATCCCCGTCACCGGTGCGGTGCCCGCCGACCCTGAAATCAGCCAAATCGCCCAGCCTTACCACGAGGTAACGCAAACATATCTGGACACCCCCATTGCCACCTGCGCGCAGGCTCTCGATGGCTCCACCGCGCGCTACGAAGACCATCCGCTGGTGGACTTGATCCACAAAGTGCAGATGGAAGCCGGCCGCGCAGACGTCTCCCTGGCCACGATGTTTTATCCTAGCGCGCGCATCCCAGCCGGTAAGGTCACGGTGCGGCACATCGCCTCGCTCTACATCTACGAGAACACTCTCTTCACCGTCGAGATGACGGGCGCCCAGCTCAAAGAAGCGCTCGAACACGCTGCCAGCTTCTTTCCTGCCTGGCCGTTCCAGCCGGGGGGATCACCGCGCCTGCCCGGCTACAACGCTGACTCCGCCGAAGGTGTCAGCTACACGATCGACTTGACCCAACCTGCCGGCCAGCGCATCCGCGAGCTCGCCTACCAGGGCAAGCCGTTGAACCCTACCGCGAAGCTTCGCGTCGCGGTCAACAACTACCGCTACGCCGGGGGCGGTCGCTACGACGTGTTCCGAGGACGCCCGGTGGTGTATCGATCGTCGCAAGAGGTGCGCGAGCTCCTGATCGAATACGTCACCCGGGCCGGCGTCATCCCCACCAGCGCCGACGGAAACTGGCAAATCGCGCCGCCCGAGGCCCACCAAGCCATCCTGCGCGAGGCGCGAGAGCGCGAGTTGCGCAGTGGAAACGCCAGCGCGCGTTAGCAAGAACTTCTCCGCCGCAGGCAAATTCTCGCCGGCATCCTGCCGGATGCGACACGCCCCGCTCGCGCAAGGGGGAAATAGATTGACAGCCCTGCGTCTTCTTGTTATTTTTCGCTCGAAGAAAAAAATTACGCTCGCGGCCCAGCTTAATCGAGGAGGCACCGCAGCCCGGCACGACCCATGGCGTTTGTCGCGAAGAAGATCTTCCTCACCAAGGGCGTCGGTAAACATCGCGAGCGGCTTTCCAGCTTTGAGCTGGCCTTGCGTAACGCAGGCATCGCCGCCTGCAACATCGTCCGCGTTTCCTCCATCTTCCCGCCCAATTGCAAACTGATTTCGCGCAGCGAAGGCTTGAAGCATCTCAAGCCGGGCCAAGTGGTCTTCAGCGTGATCAGCGAGAACTCGACGCGCGAGCCGCACCGGCTGATTGCCGCCGGGATCGGATTGGCTCTGCCGGCCGACAAGTCCATGTACGGCTACCTCTCCGAGCATCACTCCTTCGGCGAAACCGAGGAAGTGGCGGGCGAGTACACGGAAGAGCTCGCCGCAGAGATGCTGGCGACCACGCTGAACGTCGAGTTCGATCCGGACCTCTCGTGGGACGAGAAAAAAGAGGTCTATCGCATCTCGAACAAAATCGTTCGCACGATGAACATCACCCAGTCCGCCGTGGGGGACAAGCGCGGCTTGTGGAGCACCGTGCTCGCCGCCGCCATCCTGATCGGGGAGGACGACTAGCTGCTTCTTCTGCCTCTTCCCTCTCGCCCGCACAAAAAGCCTGCCTGAACGGTCTTCCGGCGCACTCGATAATGATATGATGAGGTCATGTCGGAGAAGTTCACCGTCGGCCTCATCCAGATGAGCTGCTCGCTCGATCCGAACGAGAACCTCGCTAGGGCTGAGTCGCGCGTCCGCGAAGCCGCCGGGCGCGGCGCGCAGATCATCTGCCTGCAGGAGCTGTTTCGCTCGCAATACTTTTGCCGCGAGGAGAACGCGGAACTTTTCGCGCTGGCGGAACCGATTCCGGGCCCTTCTACCGAGGCTTTCTCCAAGCTGGCGCGTGAACTGAAGGTTGTGATTGTCGCTCCGCTGTTCGAGCGCCGCGCCGCCGGCCTGTATCACAACACCGCCGCCGTGATCGACGCCGACGGCTCTCTGGTTGGGTTGTATCGCAAGATGCATATACCGGATGATCCGCTCTACTATGAGAAGTTCTATTTCACTCCGGGGGATCTTGGTTTTCCCAACTTCGACACCCGCTATGGCCGCATCGGCGTGCTGGTGTGCTGGGACCAGTGGTATCCGGAGGGGGCGCGCCTCTCCAGCCTGCGCGGCGCTAACATTCTCTTCTATCCGACCGCCATCGGCTGGCACCCTTGCGAGAAAAAGCAGCAGGGCGCTCGCCAGCTTGATGCGTGGCGCACAATTCAACGCTCTCATGCGATCGCGAACGGCATCTTCGTGGCCGCGGTCAATCGGGTGGGATTTGAAGGACCGCCAGATAACGGCCTGGAATTCTGGGGATCGTCCTTCTTCGCCGACCCTTTCGGGCAACTGCTGGCGGAAGCGTCGGCCAGCCATGAAGAAACGCTGGTCGTCGAATGCGATCCGCGGCAGATGGAGGAAGTGCGCCGGAACTGGCCGTTCTTGCGCGATCGCCGCATCGATGCCTACTCTCCCATCCTGGAGCGATGGCTGGAGTGAAAACGGATCTCGCGCCCCGCGCGACTCCGCGGCAGCTCGGGTACCGCATGCCGGCCGAATGGGAGCCGCACGCAACCACCTGGATCGCTTGGCCACATGAGAGAAGCGACTGGCCCGGCAAGTTCGCGCCAATCCCGTGGGTGTATGGCGAGATCGTGCGACGTCTCTCCCGCGTCGAGCGCGTGCGCATCCTGGTTGAGAATCCAGATGCAGAGGACACGGCGCGGCGCGCCCTGCTGAAATGCGGAGCAAACCTCGACGCCGTTGATTTCTACCGCGTTCCCACGAACCGAAGCTGGACCCGCGACTACGCACCCATCTTTGTGAAAAATAACAGCGGCCAGATTGGCATCACCAACTGGCGCTTCAACGGATGGGCCAAATACGACGACTGGAAATCCGATGACGCCGTGGCAGCGAGCCTGACTCAACGACTGAAGCTGCCCGCGTGGGAGCCTTCGCTTCACAGCCGGCGCGTCGTTCTCGAAGGCGGAAGTATCGACGTCAACGGCTGCGGAGCTCTGCTCACCACCGAAGAGTGCCTCCTCAGTCCCGTGCAAGCTCGCAACCCTGGGCTCAGCCGCGAGGACCTGCGCCAGATCTTCCGCGACTACCTGGGCGCCGAACACGTCCTGTGGCTCAAGAACGGCATCGCCGGCGATGATACCCACGGCCATGTGGATGATCTGGCACGGTTCGTGGACCCCACTACGGTTGTGACTGTCGTCGAAGAAAACAAATCGGACGTGAACTATGAACCTTTGCAAGAAAACCTCTCCTTGCTGCGCGAAATGAGAGATCAGGATGGCCGACCGCTGCGCGTCGAGACGCTGCCGATGCCAGAGCCACTGTACTTCGATGGCCAGCGGCTCCCGGCCAGTTACGCAAACTTCTACATCGCAAACGAGCTGGTGCTTGTGCCCACGTTCAATGACCCGAACGATCGCGTCGCACTCAATACCCTGGCCGCATTGTTCCCGGACCGGGAAGTGATCGGCATCGCCTGCCAAGACCTCGTGCTGGGACTTGGGACACTGCACTGCATGACGCAGCAACAGCCCGCCTGAGCGCACTTCACTTTGCCGTCGTGGCATTCGTGACATTGAGGTCTGTTGGGGTTTGGCGTTTGCGCACGAGTTTCGGGTAAGAAGAGCCGCGAACGGAGGGGGTACCCCCGGCATATTTTTGTAAGGCAATTATCCCCTCTAGACAAGTAGAGATAAATCGGGTATCTTTTACAAGAGTTCGGGGTGTTGAATGACCCCGAAACGAGGTACCCACAAAATGATACGCATAGACGGATTCTATTTATATTCCG
>QHYU01000131.1 GCA_003224235.1 Acidobacteriota bacterium | reverse complement strand
CCCCAAGGCAGCGAGAAAGCTCTCCGTATCATGTACGTGACCACAGTCATGGTCGTACTTCTGATCGGCTGGTGTGTTTACACGGTGTCCGTGCGCGGAGCACAGTTGCCGCCTTGGCCTTTGCCGCGAAATCTCCAATTTTCGCCTGACGCTCTGGGGTGGCTAAGAGGAAGCCGGCTGCCGTACACAGTCGGGCTCGTAGGGATTTTCATCGCCCTCGGCCACTCGGTCCTGGCGATGAGTGGTGAGGAGACGCTCGCCCAAGTGTACCGCGAGATCGAACATCCGAAACTGCGTAACCTTAAAAAGGCAGGCTTTGTCATTTTCATCTACAGCTTGGTTTTCACGTCCCTCGTTTCGTTCTTTGCGGTCATGATCATTCCCGATCAAGTGCGAAGGAATTACTTCGACAACCTCATTGGCGGCTTGGCGATGTACCTGGAGGGTCCCTACACGCTGAAACTGGTGTTTCATTTGTTCGTTGTGCTGGTCGGCGTTCTCATCTTGTCAGGGGCCGTCTACACATCTATCGTCGGATCTAACGGCGTGCTGAACCGGGTCTCAGAGGACGGAGTTCTGCCCGACTGGTTCCGCCAACCGCACCGCCACTTCGGGACGACACATCGGATCATCAACCTTGTCGTAGCTCTCCAGCTTCTTACCATCCTGCTAAGTCGCGGGGACGTTTACATCCTCGGTGAGGCTTACGCCTTCGGCGTGCTGTGGAGCTTCGTAACGAAGGCTCTTGGGGTCTTGGTGCTTCGCTACAGAAGGCCTGGACCTCGTGAATTTAGGGTGCCCCTTAATCTTAAGATAGGGCAGATCGAGATCCCTCTCGGGTTGGGTCTGATTACCCTCACGCTCCTGGGGATCGCAGTAACGAATCTATTCACTAAGCAGGTCGCAACGGTCTCGGGAATTGCCTTCACGTTGGTCTTTTTTGGGATCTTCACTGCCTCCGAGAAGGCTACGCAACAGCGCGGCGCTGCTCACGTCGGATTAGATCAATTCCATTTGGAATTCGCGCAAGAGATTACCCCGCAGACGGTAGGTTGCCGGCCGGGCAACGTCCTCGTTCTCGCGAGCAACCATTACCACTTGCACCACCTCGCAGCCGTGCTCGAACGGGTAAACCCGGCGCGACGGGACGTAGTGCTTCTGCACATCCGTGAGCTCCGACGCTCCGGCTCAGGTGAACACGATCTCGAACCCGATCAACTTTTTACCAAGCTCGAGCAGTCACTGTTTACCAAGGCTCTGGAGATCGCGGAGGAGAAGGGGAAACCGATCCGCCTGGCGGTCGTGGCATCCAACGATATTTATGACGCGATGGTGCGCGCCGCCCAGAACTTGCAGTCTTCGGTCCTCGTTGTGGCCACCTCCGCGAAAATGCCTCCCAGCGAGCAGGCCCGGCTGATTGGGCTGGCCTGGGAGCGTCTGCCGCACCCTAAACCTCATTTCCGCCTGGAGGTTTACAGCCCAACCGGGCAAGAGAAGGTCTTTTATCTCGGCCCGCACGCGCCACACCTGACTCCCAAAGAGATCGAGCTGCTGCACAATATCTGGCTACGTCTTAGCGAGGAGTTGGCTCCGGAAGAGGTACACCACCATGACGTGGTCCATTTCGCGTTGACAGAGCTGGAGCGCGAAATGACTCAATTCGGAGACCAGGAAGTGGTCCAGCGGTTTCGGGAGCACCTCAACGAAATCAAGCCGCGCCGCGTCCACCGCCCACAGTAATCGTTCGTTTAAGATAATAAATGCCGCAGCTCGTGGTTTTGCAAGCGGTCACGTGCGAACCAGGCCGTTGTCAGAAAGCGAGTCTTACGGCGATGCCGCACAACAGCTTTTCGGCAGAAGCGTAAAGCTACGCCTGAAAGACCGGCAGGGACAGCTTCATCTGAAGACATCGATGAGCAGACTCAGCATCGCATTCATTTTCACTGGCACAGGAGCAGCCGAGCCGAGTGGGGAGCCATGTCCTTGATCGTGAAAACTCCTTCGTGGCACGTGGCCGATACGGTCTTTCCGCACCGCACCCGCTCGTAGCTGTCAGGGTACGGTCGATCGCCGAGCCTTGGCATGTTCAGCTCCTCGTCTCAGCGCGACCTAAGCGGGCATCTTCACGTGTTCCGCAAATAGTACGCGCCCTCCTTGATCGATCGCCTTGTTTCCAAGCGCTACAGCGACCCCTTCTGCCCAAGCCACGTGCTCGTCGGCCTCCGGCCGCTTATTTTGGCGCGCGCTTTCAATAAAGGACGCGCAGGAGACGTAGTTCGGGTTGCCCTCTTTGCCCTCCGGTACCTCGATTGGGTGGCCAAGGCCCCGGTAGGGCAACTCTGCCTGATAGCTGGCGCCCGTTATCACGCCGTGCTCGAGCACAGTTTCAGCGAGCGCAGCGGATTGCTCTGTAGCTGGCTCTTCGTAAAAAATGCCATCTATCTGGGTGAGGACAACACTGCCGGTAGTGCCGTACGCGCGTACCTGCGACCCGTCGAGGCGACTGGTGGTGACCGCGCTGAAAAAGTGGGTCCCGCCGCCGGGATACCGGTACACCGCCTGTACATTGTCGGGCACCTCCCGGCCATCCTTCCAGTAGTCGATCCCGCCGGTCCCGATGACCGATTCGGGGATACCGCCGAAGACTTGATTGGCGAAGTCGATGTGGTGGGAGCCCAGCTCCGCAAGTAAGCCACCAGAGTAGGCACGATAGAGTCGCCAATTAATCAATCGCTCCAGCTTCAGGTCTTTGGGATCGGACACAGAACGCCGCCAGCTATTATTTCGGTGCCAATAGGAGTAAACCTGCATGACGCGGCCGAGCTTGCCGGCCCGGATGCGCTGCAGCGCTTCCCGGTACCAGGGGGCGTAATGATACTGCAGCCCGATCTGGTAGCGCTTTCCGGCGCGCTTCACGGCTTCCACAATGCGGTCGCATTCCTGTACCGTTAAGGCCATGGTTTTTTCGCCATAAACATGCCGCCCGCTCTCGAGCGATGCAATGACGTGGTCGGCGTGAAGCCAAAGCGGTGTTGCTATGACGATGGCATCGAGATCTCGAGCGTCCAGAAGCTGGCGGTAATCCCGGTAGATGGGCGTCTCCTCGTTCGTGATCTTGCGCCCCTCCGCGAAGCGCGGTTCGTACACGTCGCAGAGGCCCTGCACCCGGACTCCAGGGATGCGCAGCATCATCCGCATCACTTCTTTGCCGCGGCTGCCCACGCCAATCACCCCCAGGTTGATCTGATCGGAAGGGGGCACGGCGCGGGTCTCGCCCGGCCGAGAAATCGAAACTGACATCGCCGCGAGTGCTCCTGCTGTACGGCCGAGAAATTCCCTTCGATCCATCTTCGTTTCTTCTTCCTTTCCTTTACGGTCCGGCGTTTCGCTGTGCTACAGATGAGTTCATAGCGCGACTTGCCCTCGAAGTACGACGGTCACGATCCGGCCAGCGCCAAGCCACCGTGCGTCGCGCCTCTGGATTCCCGAGGACCCAAAATGCACTGGCGCCTGCAATGCTTTGGAGCAGTCGCTTGCCCGCCAATGGTCCCATCACGAACACGGCCGTCGAAAGCGCATCGCTGTCTGTGGCTCCCGGGGTGATGACGGTTGTCTGGAGCATGCCCTGGACTGGCTCACCGGTCTGCGGATTCATAATGTGACAGTAGATGCGGCCGTCGAGCCGGAAATATTTCTCGTAATTGCCGGAGGTGGATAGCGAGGCGTCGCGCAGCAGCACCGTGGAGATCGCCTGTAGCCGATTCCCGGGTTGGGGAACGCGCACGTTCCAGCCAGGTTTCCCGGGCGGCGCTCCGATGGCGTAGATCGTGCTCGAACCTGCATCTATTAAGGCCGACTTCACTCCCATCTCGCGCAGCAGGACGACAACACGATCCACGGCGTAGCCTTTGCCTATACCGCCCAGGTCGAGTTCGAGCCCCGGCACCAAGAAATGTACTGTCCGCGTCGCCGGATCGAGCACCACGCGCTGCCAGCCCACGCTGACCCGCGCCTTGGCTAGCTCTTGGGCAGCGGGATAGCGACCCTTCCCGCGAAAGAAGCCCCAGGCTCGCATCAACGGCCCAACCGTGATGTCGAACGCGCCGCCACTTCTGCGGCTGTAGTCAAGAGACCGTTGCAGAAGCTCGAAGACTTCTGGATCGGTCGTGACCGCCTCATTCGCGGCCAGGCGGTTGATCCGCGAAAGCTCGCTTGACGTCCGGTAGTTACTAAGGGCTTCGTCCAGCCGCTCGATTTCCTCGAATGCGGCCTCGAAGTATTCCGACGCCTGCTCTTCGTTGGCCGCATACAAGTAAATCGTGAAAGTGGTGCCCATGGCCTGGCGAGATTGGGCAAAGAGCTGCTCGGAACCAGCCTTGCATAGCGCAGTCAGGCCTGCGAGCGCTGCGAGCACCAGCGCTGCACACCACGCGAACCGCCGGAACGCTGAAGCGTCCGGAGAAGGAAGGATCGCAATGCCCGGCCGCGCCCAGCTCACTACAGCGCCAGTCCCATTGTTCCACATAGCGAAACGGTGTTCCATTATGCTGAAACGCCCGAAGACTGGCACGATTCGCGCTCTCTGTCAACGGACCGTACTCACTCCACAGATTAGAGACCTTTTTGTGTTGGGACTTACTTCAACCAGGAACCGACCCAAGGTAACGCTTGATGCGGATCAGAACGACGGCGTGCCTGGCGTGCTTTGCGGAAGCGACTGACTCTTACACTGTGACGTTCTGTCCCACGTCCAGACTCACAAGCCCTTAGAATACACATCTATGAGATACGCGCCGGTCTCAATTTCTTCTGAGTCCGCTCGCCGTAGGCACGCCAGAGGGGCGGCGCTTGCCCCGAACGGCGCATTGTGGTGATCTCCGATAAGGAGAGTCGCCCCGCGACCGCGGCTTCATACCTCGGTGTTGTAGTCCGTTCATTCCAGGGCAAGAGCCCGATTGGCTGAGACGAGAGCCTTCTCCATTTCGGTCGACATTTGGAGACGATAGAGGCGTGCATACCAGCCATTCCGCGCCAAGAGTTCGAGGTGCGTGCCTTCTTCCACGATCCGGCCCCGGTCCAGGACAACGATCCGGTCCGCCAGGCGCACGGTCACCAGACGATGGGCGATAATCAAGGTCGTGCGGCGCGCCGCGGCCCGCTCCAGCGCGTCCATAACGGTTCGCTCGGCAGCCGCATCCAGGCCGGTGGTCGGCTCATCCAGAATCAAGATAGGCGCGTCCCGCAGAATCGCCCGCGCGATGGCGATCCGCTGCTTCTGCCCCCCGGAGAGGGTCGTGCCGCGCTCCGCCACTAACGTCTCGTAGCCGTCGGGGAATCGCTGAATGAACTCGTCGGCGTTGGCCGTGACCGCCGCGGCGGCGATCTCTTCGTCGCTGGCACCAGGACGCCCAAACGCGATGTTTTCGCGGATGGTGCCCCTGAACAGCAATTGGTCCTGCAGAACCAGGCTAATCTGCTCGCGCAGCGATTGCAGCGTGTAGGTCCGGATGTCTTCGCCATCGATACGGACCTCGCCCTCGCTCGGGTCATAGAAGCGAGGGACCAGGCTCACCAGGGTGCTCTTGCCGGTGCCGGTGGCTCCCACGATAGCAATCTTTTCTCCTGGTGCGATCGCCAGGTTAATATGCGACAGCACCGTACGACCGGTCTCGTATTCGAACGATACGTCCCGGAACTCTATGCGCCCCCTCAGGGGTGGGGCGGGACGGGCGCGCTTCCGGTCCCTCACCTCGCTGCGAACGCGCATCACCTCCGCAATCCGCTCGGCCCCCACGCTTGCCTTGCTATAGGTATACGAGAGTCGCGCGAGCGCCTTTATCGGGCTATAAAGGTTTGTGATATACGCGAAGAAAATAACCAAATCGCCCGTCGTGAGCACGCCTGCCAGCACGCGGGTTGCCCCAAGCCACATCACGATTGCCAGCCCTACCGCCGCCAGGACGTCCACAAGGGGCGCCACGCGCGCCTGATAGCGGACACTCTCCAGATAGGCTTGAAGACCGCTACGACTCTGGGCCCGGAAGCGGTCGTCCTGCTGCTCTTCCTGGGCCAGTCCCTGCACGATCTGGATGGAAGAGAGCGTCTCTTGGGCTAAGGAAGCAAGCAGACCAGTGTTGGCGCGCGCCTGGCGGGCGGCAACTCTGATGCGGCGCGTGTACCGGAAGACTACCCAAAATAACAGCGGGGTTACCGAGAGAGCCGCAAGGGCGAACTGCCAGTTGAGCCAGAACATTAACACAAGCATTCCAGCGATCAGGAAAGCGTTGCTCCCCAGAACGATGATGCCATTGGCAATCAGATCCTGGATCGCTTGAATGTCGGTGGTGAGCCGCGTAATAAGATCTCCCCTGCGTTGGCAATTGTGGAAACGCAGCGACAGGCGCTGCAGATGCGCGAAGAGATCGCGACGAATGGTGAAAACGAAGTGTTGTCCGACAGCGCCCATCGTGCGCGTAAAGTAGTAAGTCAATACGCCCGTAAGGACCGCAATCAGTAAGGTTGCCGCGCAGGCGCCGTAGAGAATCTCCATCCGGCTGAACGGGGCGCTATCCAGCCAGGCATGCAGGAAAGGCACGCGGCTCGGCTTATGCGAAAGTACGCGGTCAATGACAACCTTGAGGGGCCAGGGACGAAATACCGTCAGGAAGGCGTCTAATACCATCGCCAATGCCGCCCAGCATAGTTGCTTGCGGAAAGGACGCAGCAGTGGAACAAAGAGCTGCATCCAGTCCTTGGTTTTCCTTCCGGCAGGGGCGTCAGGGGATCCGCTAGCCATTGATCCCCTCTCTCGGCGTCCAGGGGAGATCGAGCCTTCCCCGCCCTCTCTCCACCTTTAGCAACTCGCCGCTCGGTCCGGAAATTGCGGCCAGATTGCGAAGCGTCCGTTCGGAAGGCTCTCTGGTGAGCACCTTCGGTTGGTAGTGTACGCGCGGGTCCCGATTCTTAACGTAAAGCGGGTAGACGTCCACAATGGTTCTTGTGTTTTCAAACCGAAGTCCAACCAACAACCCCTCGGCACGGCTGTTGCCGGAGCCAAACGCAAAGTTTCCGACACTGTAAAAAATGGGGCACCCGCGATAGATTTCGAAAGCCTGAGCGATATGCGGGTGGTGACCGACCACTGCATCCGCACCGCAATCCACCGCGAAGTGGGCTTTCGCTCGCTGTTTGGGTGAAGGTTCCCGATTGTAGCTGAAGCCCCAATGGAACGAGACGACGACCCGATCGACTTGCTCCCGGAGGGCGCGAATGTCGGCTTCGAGAGCAGCGCGGCGATTCATCGCGCTGCCCGGCAGGTCCATCGTCGCCGCGCACCGGCGATTCCAAAAGTAACCGAGCAGACCGATGCGCCACCGGCCCGCCTGTCGGATAACAGGCGCATGAGCCGCCTCCTGGTTGGCACCTGCACCCAGGGCCGCAATGTCCGCGAGCGTCAGCGTTTCGAGAGTCTCCAAAACTCCAGCCCGTCCACAATCGAGCAGATGATTGTTCGCGAGAGTCACCACATTTATTCCCGCTCGTCTCAAAGAGGTGGCAAGTTCTGGGTTCACGCGGTAGGAATGGTCTCGGGGCTCCCTGGGAGCCTTCCGCGCGAACGGGCCTTCCAGATTACCCAAGACGATGGATGCCCTCCGCAGGATCGGCAGGACGGCTTCGAACGCGTAGTCAGGCCCGTGCTCTGCGAGGGCCTCTTTTCCCCGTCCGCCAAGCATAATATCGCCGACGGCGATGAGAGACAGGGGAGGTTCTCCGAGGGCGTTGAGATATCCCTCGAGCGCTTCTCCTGAAAGCAGGCTCTCCGATGGTGGGATCTCCTCTGGCGCCACATGCTTCAAGCTTCCCCGCCACTGCAAGGAGTGTGCCGTGAGGCAAACCGCCTCATCGGGCAGGGTAGTATTCGTTTTGTTGCTCACCCCGTTTCACTCCCATTCGCTCTGGATCCGTGATTCGGGCAGCGCGGCGACAAGCGGTTCAGTGAACTGCTCGGCTTCGGTCGAGCCGGCAAGGGCCGTGGTCGAGGACTGTCCGGCGGAGATGGTTTGCGCAACCTCGTCGAAGTAGCCGGTGCCAACGAACTTCTGGTGCTTGACGGCGCTATAGCCGGCCTCTTCTTCCATCCGGAATTCGGCCTGCTGCACCTGCGAGTAGGCGCTCATGCCGCGATCGCGGTAGGCGCTGGCCAGCTCAAACATGCTCAGGTTCAGGGTGTGGAAGCCAGCCAGAGTGACGAACTGGAACTTGTAGCCCATCAGGCCCAGTTCCTTTTGGAAGTTGGCGATGGCCGCGTCGCTGAGTTTCTTCTTCCAATTGAACGAAGGCGAGCAGTTGTAGGCCAGCATCTTGCCGGGGAATTGGGCGTGGATGCCTTCGGCGAACTCCCGCGCCTCATCCAGGTCCGGCTGCGAGGTTTCGCACCAGATCATATCGACGTAGGGCGCATAGGCCAGGCCGCGAGCGATGGCGGCTTGCAGCCCGCCGCGGAACTCGAAGAAGCCCTCTACGGTTCGAGGGCCTTTGATGAACTCCCGGTCACGAGGATCGGCGTCGCT
>QHYU01000233.1 GCA_003224235.1 Acidobacteriota bacterium | reverse complement strand
GTCATCATGCCAACCACGCGTGGCGGCCTGCGGCAGGAGGGCCATTTCCGCGCCCGAGTGACGGGTTACACCGAGGAAGGCCGCGCATTTCAGGAAGAGACCGTGCTCCGCGATCTCACGCTCCAGGGCGCGCTGATCTACCTCAACCATAGCCCGCGGCTCCAGTCCGAACTCCAAGTGACCATGGAGTCCCCCGGCGACGAAGGCCAGAACCACAACCATTTACGCTTTCGTGGCTACGTCGTGCGGCTCGAGCCCGGCCCCGAAAAAGATCAGACCGCCGTCGGCATCGTCTTCACCGAGTAACCCGCCCCGCGTCCCCCTCCGACCCGCGTCAGGCACGGTTCCGCTTAGGGCACGACTCGTCAGGGCACGACTTCAGTCGTGCCGCAAAGGACCGGCCTCATATACATCATTCCGAGGCTTGACGCTTTCTGCTTGCCCCGAATCCGCCATCTTGTTCGCCATCGGAATCCAGAATGCAAGTGCGCTCTCCGCTATTCTACAATGTGATTCGCAAACGGAGCTGGCCAGTCTCCATCCGGAACAGACGCGGAACACGGGTGATGAAGTGACCAAACCGAACAGCGCGTTCGAGCGTGTGAAGGTAGACCCGCTGGCAGATTCTGGATCCGCTACCATCGACCAGGGAATGGCAAGAGAGCGGGGCGCGCTGCAGGTTATGGCGACAGCATTTTTCGTTCTGTTTTGCATTGTGGGTCTTGCGCTCTGGGGCCTTCCTTTTTATTACGACTTCATGGTGCAGCAGTTCGGCTGGACTCGAGCGCAGGTAACCTCCGGGAATGCGCTGAGCAAATTGGCAGTGGGCCCGGTGTTTGGATTCCTTGCCGGGTGGATGGTGGATCGCTTCGGGCCGCGCCGGCTGATGATGGCGGGAATCTTGATGGCGGGCACGGCGCTCATCGGACTGGGCGGCATTGCAACGCTGGGGATGTTTTATTTCTTCTATCTGTCTAATGCGTTGGGCTATGTGTGTGGCGGCCCGCTGCCAAATCAGGTGCTGCTGTCGCGCTGGTTCGATAAGTCGCGAGGAAAGGCAATGGGGATCGCTTACTTGGGCATAGGACTAGGAGGAGCGGCAGTTCCTTGGATCTCGAATACGCTCGTGCAGCATTTTGGATGGCAAGCCGCGCTGCGGATGCTAGGTGTCCTGATTATCGTCATCGCGTTTCCCATGGCGTTTCTTGTGAAGGAGGCGCCGGGGCGGCAAGAAGAAAGCAGAGCGGCAGCGCAGGTACCGGTGAAGGGCGCGTTCAAAACCGTCTCATTTTACCTATTGGCACTGGGGAGTATGGGCTCGATTGCGGCGGTCAGCGGGACCCAGCAGAACCTGAAACTGTTCCTGAGTCTGGACCAGCACTACACACAGGGCGAGGCGGCACGAATTTTGTCGCTGGTGTTGGCGTTCAGCATTGTTGGACGCCTGCTGATGGGATGGCTGGCCGATCGATGGTCCAAGAAATACGTCATGCTCTTGATTTACACCCTGGTTGCGGCCGCCATTCCGATTTTGTTTTTTGCGCGTGCGAAAGCCCCGATGTATGTATTCGCAGTGGTGTTTGGGATCGGACTCGGCGGGGACTACATGATCATTCCGCTGATGACGGCGGAGATCTTCGGCGTGCAAGTTCTGGGGAGGCTGATGGGAGTGATCCTGACAGCGGACGGCGCTGCGGAAGCGGTGTCGCCGTGGTTGATCGGCCGTCTGCGCGACGCGACCGGAAGCTACTCGACAGGTTTTCTTGCGCTGATGGGCATGGCCTTATTCGGGGCTGTCGCAGTGGCGGCGTTGCCCAAACGGCGGAGAGCGGCATGAACGGGCGCGAGATCGTGCGTCTGGGGAGCGTGCGGGGCGTAGAGCGTTTTCAGGAATGCCTGAATTCGCTGCGGCTGACGATCCCGTGCGATCGCGGACTGGCGCGTGGTTGGGAATCGCCGCTGGGACAGCCACTGGTGCGCGACGGGATCAAGATCGGCAACCGGATCGCAATTCACCCCATGGAAGGCTGGGATGGGATGGCGGACGGCAACCCCACCGATCGCACGATTCGCCGCTGGCAGCGATTCGGCCGCAGCGGCGCTAAGCTGATTTGGGGCGGGGAAGCGGTCGCGGTCTCTCATAGCGGGCGCGCCAATCCGAATCAACTCCTAGCGGCATTGCATACGCGGGAAGGCTTGGCGCAGTTGCGGGCAGCCCTGGTCGAGGAACATCGGCGAGCGACGGGTTCGCATGGCCGCCCTGAGCCGCGCATTCTGTATCACCACCCGATTTTGGACCAGCGGCTGGGCTTGCCCGCTGACTATCCGCTGCTGACGGATGCGGAAATTGGCGTGATCATCGAAGACTTCCATCGCGCAGGGCGGATGGCGTGCGAGTTGGGCTTTGATTTTGTTGATATCAAACACTGTCATGGATATCTCGGGCACGAATTTCTGAGCGCTCATACGCGGGAAGGACCATACGGCGGGAGTTTCGAAAATCGCACTCGGTTCTTGAAAGAGGTTGTGCAGGGGGTCCGGTCGGCCGCTCCTGGATTGCAGATTGGCGTGAGGCTTTCGGCGTTCGACACCGTACCGTTTCGCCCGGACCCAGAGCGATCATCTCCGGGAAAGCCAGGGCCCGGGATTCCGGAGGCGCTTGACAGGTTGATCCCGTACCAGTGGGGATTCGGCGTGAACCCACACAATCCAACGGAGGCAGAGCTGGCTGAGACGGTGCGCTTCTTGACCCTGCTCGAGGAGCTGGAAATTCGGATGGTGAGTCTTTCGGCAGGGAGTCCCTATTACAATCCGCACATCCAAAGGCCGGCGCTGTATCCGCCCTCGGATGGATATCAGCCTCCAGAGGACCCTCTGATGGGAGTGGCGCGACAGATGCAAGTAGTGCAGCAACTGAAACAGCAATTTCCAAGGCTGATTTTCGTTGGATCTGCCTATAGCTATCTGCAGGATTTTCTGCCGCACGTGGCGCAAGCGGCGGTGCGTCAGGGATGGGTGGATTCAGTAGGGCTGGGGCGAATGGTCCTGACCTATCCCGAGCTGCTCTGGGATGCGCTCGAGGGACACACCATTCAGCACAAGCGAATTTGCCGGACGTTCAGCGATTGCACCACGGCGCCGCGGAACGGATTGCCGTCTGGGTGCTATCCCCTGGACAGCTACTACAAAGAGTCCGAGCTAGCAGGCCGGCTGAAGGCCGCGAAGGCGAAGCGATGATTCCTCATGGGGATG
>QHYU01000130.1 GCA_003224235.1 Acidobacteriota bacterium | reverse complement strand
GCCGTCTGGCCGAAGCGCTCGAACTGCGAAGAGGTCTGCAACACCATCACCGCGCCGATGAAAAAGCCAACCAGCAGGACGATGGGCAGCGAGCCTACTCCGATCACATCCATCTGCTCAAGCGTATCTGCTAGATAGTGGGGCGCCGAGAACACGTTGGAGAGCGAGCGCACGGCGAGAAGCGTATAGTCTTGCACCATCAGGACGCGCCGCTTGAGCGCCTCCGCGATCAACGTAGTGGCGGAGGGTTCAGCCGCGTTCATGAGTTTGGGATCGCTTGCTGCCATGGAATGCTGCTGTAGTGGCGAGCCCCTTGCCGGCGCTATCAGAAACTGGCCCCGGGGAGCCGAATCGGACAATGGCAAGCCTAGCGTTCGCCCTACAACGCGTCAAGTATTCTCGCCGCCTTCCGAGGCGAAGGTCATCCCAGCCCCAGCCGGAGCGCCGAAAGGCGTGCCCTGACGAGAAACTAGCGTTTTCACACAGCCTCCGAAGGGCAAGAGCAAATTGTGCGGCTGAATCCCACCGCTACCCTTGCCAGTCTGGCCCGGCAGCCCGCGCGAGAACTTGGGTGTAGCGCGCGATAGCGGCCAGATCCGGCTGCTCGCCCAGCGATTGCTCGAAAGCCAGCAGGCGCTCGTAGGCTGCCGCGTCCTGGGAGAGTTCTCCCGGCAAATAGTCGGCCATGACGCGCACGCCGCGCTCAGCAATGATTTCCAGGGATGCCTGGTGAAGCTGGTTCCGGAGTTCGGCAGGGCGGAACAGGCGCGCGTGCCTGCCGTAGAGAGACTCGCAGGCCCATTCCGCGGTGAGGTTTTTCTCCGCGAGCGCCAAGTCGCCTGCCTTGATGCCGGCTTTCAAGACTTCGCCAGCGCGGTTGCGAACCACGATCGAGACGACTGCGCCTGCGCTGCGCTTGCTCACCTGCCGGATCCCCCGCAACACTGCGGCTGGGTCTTCCGCGTATTCCAGCATGTTATGGCAGACTACCACGTCGAAGAAGGAGCTGGGGAAAAGGCTGCGCAAATCGGCCGCGTCCGCCTGCTGGAATGTCAGCCGATCGGAGACACCAGCGCCTCGGGCCGCCTCTGTCGCAAGGGTGAGCATGGCTTCCGCCTTGTCCATCAAAGTGACGTGAAAACCCAGTTCGGCGAGGCAGAGCGCGGTGGCCCCAGTCCCACCGCCCAGGTCGAGCGCCTGGGAAGGTCCGGAAACAATAGAGACCCCAGCGCGCGGCAAGAAATTGCGCAGGTTCATCCAGGCGAGATCGAGATGGAGCCTCCCTTCGGTCGTCTGGAGATAAGCTATGTACTTTTCGACGTCGGCCTGGAAAGGGTCGTACATCCACTTTCGTCATCTTACATCCCGCCCATTCGGCCGGGCAAGCCGGTTAGCTTGACACTCGCTGCCGGTCCCAGGCCGGCTTCGGCTCGAGCTATTGTCCGCCGGCTGTCTGTGGCTCGCTCCGGACAGCCGCGGCTTGGGGCAGGTCGCGGAAGGCGTAGTGCGTCTGCAATTGTCCGTAGGACTTTCCTCCCACTTCCGCGTAGGGATAAATGAAATAGTTGAGAGGGTCCCCCTGCTGGGCAGCGTTCAGCCGGATGTCGCGGCCGTAGCTGAACAGGACACGGTTCACGTCGTGCGCCCCGAAGAAGTAGTCACGCTTGGCAGGGTTCTTCCAGGCCTCTGAAGCGTCCACAGGGACCCAGCCCACGCCGTCCAGATAAAACTCTGCCCAGCAGTGGTAGCCTGGGATATCTCCTTCAGTCTTATCCGCCGGCAGCGGGAATCCAATCTCAAAGCGAGCGGGGACGCCGGCAGCGCGCATCATCCCGATAAACAGGGAGTGAAAATCGGTGCAGTTGCCACGCTTGGCGGTGCACGCCCATATCGCGTCTCCCCGGCCCCAACCCTGGCCCGACTTGTCGTAGCGCATCGTGGCCACGACGTAGTCGTACACCTTCCGCGCCTTTGCCAATGTGTCCTTCGCGCCCTGTGTTTCCTGCCGGGAGAGCTCGGCGATCACGCCATCGAGCGGCACCAACCGGTCGGAGTGAAGGAAGCGGGTCAGCCCAGGTTCGGCATGGCTCTTTTGGTCATTCGACGCCCGCCACGCTGACAGCTCAACGCGGTGTTCGCGCCGCGTTATCCGAAAACTTAGCAAAATGTCGAACGGGGAAGTCGCGCGTTCCGGGGGCACATCGATGTAAGCGAAGCGGTTCCCATACTCCGACTCGCGCTCGATTTTGTAGCCGATTGGGCTCTCGAGTCGCAGGCCGGAAATTTCCTGGTAGGGGTCAGTGGGCGGCAACGGAATCCATAGCCGAAGTGGGCTGCTACCCGGCGGCAACGCCGGGACACTCACCTTGTAGGTGAATTCAAACTGGCGAGCCGGGACTTGCTGATGCTCTCCATCTTTGGAAGGTGCGCCCGAAGGAAAAAGCAGAAGCACCAAGCCAAGGGTGAATACCACAAGTCGATGCGTCATGTTCCAGAACCTCCTCCCGCTTAGGATATGGCGCGCGACGCAGCCCTAAAACTACCAGCCGGAGTGTCTGAGGCGCGCCTCGGAGTGGGGCAAAGCATACCTTTACATCGCTGGTGTTGCAACTTCTCTTGGCCCTAGCTGGCGGTCCACCCCGGCCTGCAGTCAGAGCTAACCACGCACGATCTGCCTGGAGCGGGCAACCTGATAGAGCGTGGCTTTTTCACCAGCCGTGCGCTGGTATCTTAAGATGCGGGAGTTCTGATAACGATGCAGCGATTGTGCAATTCGTCTGCCGAGAAGGAAGCGTGCTGCTGGACGCACCTCGGCTGCTCCGATAGAATGCGAGGCTTTGCGCTTTCGCCGCGCGAAAGAGCCGCGAGCCAGTAAACGGCCCGCGAACAAAGTAGAGGCATGGCTGAAGTCCTGGACCACCTAGCGTGCAGGCGTCAGAAGGAACGCGCGACTCAGCAGCGCGCGACGACAGACCTCCATTGCGATGTCCTCTACTCCGGCAATGGCCTTCGCGCAGCCGATGAGTGAATTCATGCGCGACTGAACAGGCGGGCGAGTTAAGATGCTGCGCTTTTTCACGGCTGGGGAATCGCACGGGCAGGCTCTGCTCGCCTGGGTTTCGGGCCTGCCGGCGGGCCTGCCGGTCGATTTCGATTTCATCAACCGCGAGCTGCACCGGCGCCAGCTCGGCTACGGGCGTGGCGGGCGGCAAAAAATCGAGAAAGACCGCGTCGAGG
The DNA here is from genome assembly GCA_003224235.1 of Acidobacteriota bacterium. Lineage (GTDB taxonomy): Bacteria > Acidobacteriota > Terriglobia > Acidiferrales > UBA7541 > QHYU01. The sequence goes on along the minus strand of QHYU01000130.1, from coordinate 10,353 downwards.
CGCTGGCCGGCGTCCGGCACGGGCAGACCATCGGCGCGCCCATCGCGCTACTGATCGAGAACCGCGACTGGCCCAACTGGGAGAAAGCACTGCCGGTTGAGGATGTGGCCGGAGCGGAGGAAGCGCAGCGCCCGCTGACCGCGCCGCGGCCGGGCCACGCTGACTTAGCGGGGGCGCTCAAGTTCAACCTGCACGACGCGCGCTACGTGCTCGAGCGGGCCTCGGCGAGGGAAACGGCGGCGCGGGTGGCTGCCGGAGCGTTCGCCAAGCTGCTGCTGCGAGAATTTGGCAGCGAGGTCGCCAGCCACGTGATTGCCGTCGGCAAAGTGCGTCTCGAACGCGCCGCAGCTTGGGAGGAAATTCAAGCAGTTTGCGCGAACCTGGAATCGCCGCTCCGCTGTATCGATGCGGCAACGGAAGGGCGCATGAAAGCTGAAGTGGACCAGGTGTTGCGCGCGGGCGACTCGGTCGGCGGCATTTTCGAAGTGGTGGCCCACGACGTCACACCGGGCTTGGGCAGTCACACGCAGTGGGATGAAAAGCTCGATGGGCGGCTGGCGAGGGCGGTGATGTCCATCCAGGCAGTCAAGGCGGTGGAAATCGGCAGCGGCGTCGCCAACGCCACCTCGTATGGCTCCGAAGTGCAGGACGAAATCCGCTACGACGCCTCGCGCAAGCGCTTTGTGCGCCCCACCAATCGCGCCGGAGGACTCGAAGGCGGCATCACCAATGGGGAGGACGTGGTTGTGCGCGGCTACTTGAAGCCCATCTCCACTCTGCGGCGGCCGCTGGAGACCGCAGACCTCGCCACCAAGCAGCCCGTGAAGGCTGCCTATGAGCGCTCCGACGTCTGCGTTGTCCCCGCGGCGGGCGTGGCGGGCGAGGCCATGGTTGCCGTGGTGCTGGCGGAAGCGTTCTTGCAGAAATTCGGCGGCGACTCCCTGGTGGAGACGCGGCGAAACTTTGAGGGCTATCAGCGCCAGCTCGCTGCGTTTTGAACGTGAAAAAAGCTGACGCAGAGAAGACAGAGGCACAGAGAGGCAGAGATGCAAGCGCGAGGATGACGGCAGGCCGATGATCTACCCCATCACGAAATACGGAGTGCCGGTGCTGGAAAAACCTGCTGCGCCGGTCACGAAATTCGACGCGGAGCTCGAAAAGATCTGCGCGGATATGTTCGAGTCCATGTACGCGGCGCAGGGAGTGGGCCTGGCCGCCCCGCAGATCGGGCTGGCGATGCGGCTGGCGGTGATAGACGTCAGTCTGGGTAAGAATCCGGAGGCGAAACTCGTGCTGGCCAATCCGGAGATCATCCACAGCGAAGGCGAGCAGCGCGAAGAGGAAGGATGTCTCTCGCTGCCCGGCTTTCGAGGCAGCGTCATCCGGCCGCTGTACGTTACCGTGCGCGCGCAAGACGCTACCGGCAAGAGCTATGAAATGCGCAGCGAAGGCCTGCTGGCGCGCGCGTTTTGCCATGAAATCGACCATCTGAACGGCGTCCTGTTCCTCCAGCACCTGAGCATGCTCAAGCGCGACCTGATCAAGCGCAAGATCCGCAAGCTCCGGAAATCGGGCGACTGGTAGAACATTCCCGGCCGCGGCCATGGCCATGCGCATTGTCTTCTGCGGCACACCCGACTTTGCCGTTCCCACCTTGAAGCGGCTGCTCGCCGAGCCCGACTTCACAATCGAGGCCGTGGTCACGCAGCCCGACCGGCCGCGCGGGCGCGGGGGGCTCCTTGCAAGCTCGCCGGTGAAGGACCTCGCGCTCGACGCCGGTCTGCACGTGTATCAGCCGGAAAAAATCAAATCGGATTCGGCGTATGAGTTTTTCAAGCGCCTGGCGCCGGATGCTGTCGTGATCGTGGCCTACGGCCAGATTATCCCCGCGCGGCTGATCCAGATTCCGCGCCTCGGCTGGATGAACCTGCACGCGTCGCTGCTGCCGAAGTATCGCGGCGCAGCTCCGGCGAACTGGGCCATCATCAACGGCGAGACACGCACGGGCCTCACCACCATGCAAATCGACGCGGGGTTAGACACGGGCCCAATTCTGATGCAATGCGAGCTCGAGATCGGCGCGAACGAAACCGCGCCGCAACTCTTGCGGCGCATGGCCGAAGCCGGCGCGCCGCTAGTGGTTGAGTCGCTGCGCAAACTCGAGCGCGGCGAAATCACACCTGTTCCGCAGGACCCTACTCAGGCCACCTTCGCGCCCATGCTGAAGAAGGAGGACGGGCGCATCGACTGGTCGCTGACCGCAAGGCAAGTCTACAACCGCATCCGGGGGCTCGACCCGTGGCCCGGCGCGTTCACCACCTTTCGTGGACACCTCTGCCACATCTGGGGCCGGCCCGCAGAGTCCGACGAAAGGTCTGCCGGAGAGCCTGGTATCGGCCCGGTTCCCGGAGCGATCGTCGAGGCCAACGGCGAGGTGTATGTCGTTTGCGGGGAGAGTACTTGGCTGCGGCTTGAGGCTGTGCACCTGGAAGGCCGCAAACGGGTTACCGCACAGGAGTTCGCCAGAGGCGCGCGGCTCACCCAGCATGAAAGGTTTGGCACCTAGTGCCAGCCCACCCGCTGGCGGATCAGCTCACGCTCAGATTCGGCGTGCACCAAATTCTACCACGCGCGGCCCGGCACTTTCACGCGCCCCGGCGCAGGGGCGCAGGGGGCCGTAGCTCAAATGAATAGAGCAAGAGTTTCCTAAACTGTGTGTGGCACCAATCCTGGTATCCGCCCGTAATTGCAAATCCGATACATCCTCTCAAAGTTACTATCGCGCCGCGCCCACGTGTGCCCGGAAACTGGCAATTCCCACACAGAGGCAAGCATGACGCGAAGAGTGTGCGAGCAAAGAACCAAAGCATTTATGGAAATCGGGGCACAGGCGGAGGGCAAGCCCTTCAAATCGCCGGGCGAGTATCCCAGAGGACCGCGCCTGTTGTTCGTTCCCGTAGCTTTGCTGTTGTCCGCCTTGATGTGTGGATGCAGCAACGGCTCATCCTCTCCCTCGGCATCACCCATAAACATGGCGGGCAATTGGCAAGTTTCGGCCACCTCTTCAAAGTTCGGCACCCAGTCCAGAGGTTCGGGAACACTCGCGCAGAGCGGATCAAACATCTCCGGCTCTTTGAGCCTCACAGGCACGCCCTGCGCGACATCGGCAAGTGTGTCGGGTACTCTGAACGGACAATCCCTCAATCTATCTCTGAACGAGAATGGCCAGATCGTCACGCTTACGGGCACTGTGGCGGCAGATGGCAACTCCGCGAGCGGCAGCTACTCAGCCCCCGCAGGAGGTTGCACCAACGGGGATACTGGGACGTGGACTGGAACAAGGACATCCGTCAGTGGCACTTTCTCTGGCGTGCTGGCAATCCCTGGATACACGCCGGTAGGACTGACGACGCAGCTTCGGGATGAGGGGGGCCGCGTCACGGGAACAGGTAACGGTCACTAATTCGACGCGCCTCAGCACGTTGGTCATCAATGGTAGCGTTTCAGGCCTTCGTGTCGATCTGACTGGCAAGGACGAAGGTCGCGGCGGGTCCGTGGCATTCGGTGGCAGCACTGAGACGGGCGGAAGCATTCTCCCACTTGAATCCTCGGTCCTTGAAGGAAGTTGCCCCGGCTGTGGTTCGGTCGTTTTGAATCGGATCGCTAAATGAGGGTCCGGCGGCTTTGGGGTGTGGCTATGAAAAAGAAAACATGTTGAACGTGCCGATGGGGTCTTCCAGCGACCGGCCCACGTGCGTCTCCGCGCCGTTGTGGATGATGTAGTCAATGTCGCGGGTGCAAAGCAACGAGAACACATTGTTGCTCAACGGCTCTCGAAAGTCGTGGTAGACCACGCACCAGGTCGCCCGGCAAATGCGCCGATCGGTCAAGCCTCGGCGTAGGTCAGCGCGTCAATCACGACGACGTTCCAGTCCGCCGTGGCGACGATTTCATCGGCGATGTGGGAGCCGGAGAAACCGGCTCCCCCTGTTAGAAGAACATTGTCATTGGCATGATTTGCGTCATACTCTGCGGCAAAAGTTAGGACCAAATTCGATTACTTCTGCTTCAGCCCGAACTCGCTTGCTCACGGTCGCGACTGTCCAAACGAGCTATTCCCGGCCTTCGATGTGCGCTTGGAGATGCTTTGCACACGCTTCCGCAGTCGTCTGCTGTCCGTGCAGCGTGCTCTTCTTATCGACTGCGTAAGCGAAGACGATTGCACCAGACTTTTTGTCCACCATTGTGACGCTTGCAGCGTTGTCGGAATGAATGTTGCCCATGAACACGATCTTGGCCCACCCAGCCTTCTTGTCTATGGAAGAGCCTGAAATGATGTAATCCGCTTGTTCCTTGTCGGCAATAGGCACCAGTTGGACTTTCTTCTTGGCGAATCCCGCAGTCAAGTAGTTCTCGAACCCATCCATCTTTTCAATGTACACTTTTGACCCTGGAACAATCTTTGTGCTCAATGGTGCGGCTGCAGCAGGTTGAGAATTCGGTGTACTGCTCAATGCCGCAGGTGAGGCTGCCGCTTGTTGTGGAGTCTGCGGTGTCGTCTGGGCCATCGATGCCAACGAGGACAAACACAGGCAGCACACAATTGTGACTGGTTGGACTAATCTTCGCTTCATTAATTCTCCCTTTTCCATCAACTGGAATCGACCGCAGCGAGGCGTGCGTTTCTCGCCGCTAGTCTTACTTTCTTGCTGGTACGCCGAGATTCAGCGACCCCTTTGGTAGAGGCTAACGACCGGCTGTCTGGTCAGCGACAGTACGTTAGTACTGGTTCTAAAAGGTTATTGTCTTTACGGCTTACTTCGAGCTGCTACTCGCCTGGGATGCCGCACGGTAAATCAACTGGCGGGCTGGCCTGGGTTGCCTGCCTGCGGCGCGCCGGTTCAAATCCAGCGCACACGGTAGGACTCTTCTGCCTTTTGCACTTCGCCGGAAGGCACCAACGAGGGGCACTTTTCCACGGCACTGGAATGAAATACTTCGGCGGGTGCGTGGAACGGGATGATAAGATGGCATCGCGGGCACTCGAAGCGCCAAGCCGGCGGGCGCGCCAATCGGTTGAAGAAGTCGTCCGGCCTCTTAGGCGGGTGCTTCATAACTGCGTGCATCGCACTGGCGGCCGCTGCGATTGCGTCCACGCGCTCGCGACTCTTTCGCTTGTCCAGCCGGAGGTCCCCGAGCGTTCCTAGTTCCACGCTGCCGTTCGAGAACTGCCACGGGGCGCAAGATCGCCGTGGATGCAGTAGCGCCCTCCCTTGACCAGTGCTTCGATTCTCCTAAGTGCGGCCGACAGGTGAAAGCCCTGCTTGCACTCCGCCACGGGGCAACCTAGTTGCTTGCAGCTCCGCGACTAACTGCGGGGCAAAGTGGGTTCGAACGATAGTTCTGTGACTTGGTAGAGCACGTTTACGAGCTGGCTGCGCGCAAGACGGTCCTAGCGGTAGACCACTACAACATCCGCCAAGCGCCGTACGTCGTCTGGAGGAGAGCAAAGTGCCAGAATTCACAGCGAGGACGGGTGGACGGGGCAAGTCGCGATTGTCGCTAACGGCGTAGCGTGGTAACCTTTTCCCACACTGCTGGAGTGGCGGAACTAGCAGACGCGCGAGACTCAAAAGCAAAAACAGCTAGCCTTGCAAGTCCAATGCCACGGTTTACACGGTCGCGTCTTCGTCGGCGAGGCGGCGTCCGAGTTTTTCGTATTCGTCAAACGCGGCGTGAATGGCTTCGACAGCGGCTTTGCGGGCGGCTTCTCCGATGAGGTCGCAAATTTTTTCACCCACCAAGTCTATTCCGGTGCTAATGGTTTCTTTTCTGGGGCGGTCAAGATACGCGTCAATAGCGACTACTTTGGGAAGTGCCATTTACTTACTCTCTTTCTGCGCGGTGGCGGGGGCGACTAGGAACAGGGCGAGTAGAGCAATGCTGATTACGAGTCTCACTTTTACTTTCCTTTCGCGCGGCGGTTGAAGCGGGCAGCGGCGCGGGCGGCAAGTTCAGCAAGGGCGTCGGGGTTATCGTCGTAGCAAACTTCCACGCTCTTAGAATCTACCCCCGGCGCGGATTCGACGGCGCGAGTCAGGGCCTTGATTGCAGCGGCGGCGGCGGCGTGGTCGGTTGCGAGAAAATTTATCGTTATGGTTTTCTCTATCAAGGGTTCATCTTCTCTTTCTGCGCCTATCGGGCGCGGGTTGTGCGGGCGCGCTGCGGTCGCGCCGCGCCTTTTCCTTTTCCTTAAGTTGGCGAGTTACCACTTCGATTAACTTAGTCGTTTCGGCGTGGACAAAATTGTCGTTATGTCCCGCCACTCAGGGCAAATTAAGGAAATCTCTCCCCACCGGTCGCGCGGGCGTATCGTCTGCACCTTGCGCCCGGCTGCGTCGCGGATTAGCCAGTAGCCGTTTGCGACCGGCACAACGGAAAAGGGTGCGCGGATTTTCACGCTGCCCCGTTGGCGCGTCCGCGTCCTTCGCGTGCGAGGCGGTCGGCTTCGGCGGCGAGGCGGTCGGCTTCAGCGGCGAGGCGGCGGGCAACTTCGGCGGCCTTGGCTTCGGCGCGGGCGGCGGCTTTGGCTTGAATCTTGCCGTGACTGAAGGGAAGACGCCAGATTTTCATTTTTCCCCCTTCGCGCCGACCGTTGCCGCCTGCGCCTTGAAAAACTCCGCGAGTATCCGGCGCGCAAGTTCGCTCATGGGCGCGCCGGTCTTTTCATTCAGCGCGCGCAGTGTCTTTATCTGGTGAACGTCCATAAAAAGCAGACGCGCCTGGCGGCGACTTCGTTTCGCATCTTTTCGCTTTCGTTTCTGCGCCGGGTCGGGCGCGGTCTGGGGGCTTCAGCAAGGGCGGCTTCACCTTCGGCAATGGCAACGGCGTAGGCTGCGTCGCGGGCGGCTTCGGCGGTACGGCGAGCCGGTTGTAAAATTACTGACGGGGCTTTTCGGCGGGGTCGCCGGCGCGTTGCTTTTTCATTTGTCGCCGGACACGCCGCGGGTGCGGGCGCCAGCGAGCCCTACTAACGCTGCCCTCTTGTGGCCCGATAGCCTCAGGTACTTCGTAAGCTGCATAAAACAGCGGACCCCGAACGTACTATCAGACTGTTGAACGGCATGGAATCCCCCTATGAGTTCTCTCTCCGTGCCCACGCCTGAAAGTGTTTTGCGAACACGCGCTTCGCGGCGACACTGCCGCGAACAGTAGGTAGCTACAGTAATAGCACGCTTGGCGGGCGCGACGGCGGGGTAGTGGTGTCGTTTGGGTTGCTACTGAAAGCGGGTTTACTGCAATATCGAGCCGTGCCGCAGCCAGTACCCAAGCCTATTCAAGACTTCTTCTCGCAACTCGGGATTTCCAGCGAATCAGTCAACAAAGTCAAGTTCGGGCATCGTGGGTAAAGTTGCTCTCATAGCTGGCGGCGGTATGCCTGGCGGCGGCGATTTTGCGGCGGGCTTCGGATGCCAGTTCGGCGTAAAACGCTGCGGTGCTGGCTCTGTCGGTGGCGGCAGCCCAAGCGGCGCAGGCGTCGCAATAGGCGGCGACAGCTTCGGCAGAGACTAGTGCGGCGGCAAAGTCGCTGGCGTCGCGGGCGGCTTGTGCGCAGCGGGCGGCTACGGCGGCGAACCTTTCGGCAACTTTGGCGGCTTCGTGGGCGGTCTTCATAGGTTGTACACCCTTTCTGTGGGATTTGATTAGCCCGCATGTTACCACGCTAGGGGGGGTCGCCGGTCAACGGTTTTCTGAAAATAAGCGACTGCCGTCGCGGGGTTCACCTTGCCGGGAAGTCAAGCAAGATAGCGTCGGGGTATTCGCGCTTCTCTCGGCTTGTCCGGTTGTCTTCGATGCGCAGCGTGCCGGGAGCAGCGCGTGCGGCCCGGGGCATGCATAGACCGCAGTTCCGGTTGCCGGTTGTCGCCCCCTTCTTGGCGTCGGGAAAGTAGACGGAGTGAATGCAGCGGGGCGTAGGTTTGCAGTCAGCGGCCACGGCGGCACCCGGCCGGGGCGTGCAGCATAGCGGTCGCCGTGCTGATACCGAGTTTCCGGGCGACCGCTGCGACTGTCCAGCCATGTTCCACGCGCCAGCGGAGAATCCGGGCGTGTAGTCCGGCATCGCGGCGGCGCTTTCCGGCGGACACGTCGCGCTTGACAATCTTTGCCAAGTCCGCGACCGTGACAAACTCGCGTGCTGACATTCCTGTTTTCCTTTCTCGCGCCTATCCGGGTTGCGCGGGCGCGGGGGGTCAGCCGCTCCCCCCACGGGCGCGGAGTGCCGCGTCCCTAATTGAAAACGGCTTCGGCGGCGGCTGCGGCTTCGGCGGCGGCGGCAGCTTTCGCGGCGGCGTCGGCGGCTGCGGCTTCGGCGGCCGCGGCGGCTTTCGCGGCGGCGGCGGCGGCGGCCGCGGCGTTGCGCGCGGCGCCGGCGGCTGCGGCGGCGGCGTCGGCGGCGTTGCGCGCGGCTTCGGCGGCTGCGGCGGCCGCGGCGGCTTTCGCGGCCTTGGCGGCGGCTTCGACGGCGTTGTACGCGGCTTCGGCGGCTGCGGTGGCTGCGTCGGCGGCATTGCGCGCGGCGTGGGCGGCTTTGGCGGCTGCGGCGGCTATGACGGCGGAGGACGCGGCGGCTTTCGCGGCTTCCAGGAGTTTTGCTTTCTGTTCTTCCTTCAAGTATGTTCACCTTCTATTTGAGATACCCGGCGAACAAGTCGCCCGGGGTTGTGCGCGCGGGGGGGCTTCCGCGTGCTTCTTGTAGGGACAGCGTAGCAAACGACAGCGACCCCGGCAATGACTGCGGCGACGATTGCAAGTCGTTTTGCACTCACTGCCGGCTGTTGCTGGCATATTGTACGGTCGCCCACGGGTTCACACTATCGGCTGTTGCGCGCGCCGGGGCGCCGGTCAGCAATGCCGCGAGTAGAACAGCGGGGGCTTTTTTCACTTCGCCCCCTCGGCGGTCGTCTCAGTGCTGACGAACCCACCGCCAGCATCGCACTTCTTAGCTACATCTTTACCGCTTTACCGCAGCAAAATCATACTTGCCAAGATAGATGGGCTTCGAGGTGGGCGGCTCCGGCCTTGTAAATGTCAATGGGGTAGGGGTCGGCGCTGCCCCATCCTCGCCTTGTGACGGTGGGGCTGTCATTTCGAGTCCCCCATAGCGGGCGGCCCCGCCTTGTGACAAACGGTCTGCTCCGGTGGACGCCCCTACGACCGGTCACAGGTGTTGAGCTCACCTACGCGGAGTTTGCCCCGACACCGTGGGTTGGGGCAAGGGTGAGTCAGTCTTCCGAAACCAAAGGCCCCACCCTCACAAGGCGAGGATGGGGCACCCCAAAGGATCAGGCACTGGCGCCTGTCAGCACGCCTTGCGTGATCCCGCCGTGGCGGGGCCGTCCGATGGAGCACAAGACAGACCCACCCTCCCTTCGGGAGGATGGGGCACCCTCACCCTCTGCGGGATTTGCGCCTCAACTCTCTGCGGAATCAGATACGGCCACAATCGAAAAGATAAGCAGGGCGTGGCACTGTAGGACTTCTGTCCTATTCTCGCTCGCCTATTGCCCGTGGCATCCTGCGATATGGCCGGCAGTAAGAGGAGGATATATGTCTCAGACAAAGCCTAAAAGCCACTCGCATAACGACCGAGGGGCGGTAACGACATTCGATGAAGCGAGAGCACAGCGCGTGCCAGGTGTGCCGCAGGGCATCGAGTTCCAACTCATGTGGGCAGACCGAAAAGCACGTGTGGTGTTTGGTTCACTTGGTGAGCCAGGTCAACAGCCAACAATGGATCTTGACCTGACGCGGTATGATATTGAAACGCCTGAAGAGGCTTTCGAATCGCTGCTAACTGCTGCACTGGAAAAAGGTCTTGCTCAACCGGGCGACACGATTGCATTTGTGAGGATTCCTGACGTTGTAAATTAAGGCGGGTTCTGGAGTCAAGCGGCGCGCTTGCGCGGGGGCTGTCGTTCGGTTTCCACACACCGGGGCGTGGGCTATCACTGCCCATCGAGATACCTAGTTTCTCCGCGACGCGCGCAACCCTCCAACCGTGCGCGATGCGCCAGCGGATACAGCGAGGACGGGGTGGACTGGGCACAGCCGTTTCGGAACATAGATTGGGGGATAGGCGTTAGCGCGGCCGCAGGGCTGGGTGTAGGACCCGTGGGAGCCCGCAGGGGGCGGTGTGCTATTTTCGCATTCCCGACGACCGCTTGCTTTTTCCGCATTCTAATGGTATCTATACCATTAGAATGAAGGAAGCGCGCGGACCTCTGGCTTCTCGTCTCCGACAGCGGAAGTTTGCTCTGCTCCGCCGCTTCGCCATTCCGGGCGACCTTCTGC
>QHYU01000232.1 GCA_003224235.1 Acidobacteriota bacterium | reverse complement strand
GGCGTAAGCATCGCCCACCAGCAGCCGGTGGCCCGCTTGCTCGATCAGTTGGTGGAACCACAACGCATACCCCGAGGACTCGATGCCGACCACTGCGGGAGCGGTGAACTGCGCGTAGAACGCGCGCACGTCGTCGCGGCTGTGGTCGAGCGTGTGTCGGTGGATCTCTCCGTCGGCTGTATTCATCCAGCAGACGGTCTGGGTGCGGACATGCAAGTCAACTCCGATGTACACTGCCATTCACGCCTCCTGTTCAAGCCGAAGCCGAACGGTTCAGGGCGAGAGTACCAACTCTCGCCCAGGAGGCGCGTGTCTCATGACATCACTTACAAAAAAGGTGGCCCCCCTCCCTGCCTCCCTGCCTCCTTGCTCCCAGCTATGGCATACTCGCGCTCCGCTTGTGCGGAGGGAGAGAAAATTCAGATGGAACGACAAAACATTGCGAGCGGAACGCCGTGGGAGCCGATCGTGGGCTATTCACGGGCTGTACGCGTGGGTTCGACGGTGCACGTCTCGGGCACCACGGCCACCGACGCCAGCGGAAAAATTGTCGGCGCCGGTGATGCCTACGCGCAGACCATCCAGGCGCTGCGCAACATTGAAGCGGCGCTGCGCAAGGCCGGTGCGACCCTGAGCGACGTGGTGCGCACGCGGATTTACGTCACCCAGATCGAGGATTGGGAGAAGGTCGGCAAAGCGCACGGCGAGTTTTTCCACGCCATCCGGCCGGCATGTACGATGGTGGAAGTCAGCCGCCTGGTCGCGCCCGAGATGCTGGTCGAAATCGAAGCGGATGCGGTGATTGTCCAGTGAAGCGGAGCACCGCAGCATGAGCAGGGCGAACCCCTACACGTACCAGTCGTTTGTCGCCGACTACTACGACTACTTGCCACCGGTAGCGGGCCGGCAGGATCTCGACTTTTATCTTGAGGTCGGTCGGACACAAGGCGAGCCAATCCTCGAGCTGGGTTGCGGCACCGGAAGAGTCCTGCTGCACATGGCCCAGGCAGGTCTGCGTGCGGTGGGCTTGGATCTCTCCGAGCCGATGTTGGCGCGCTGCCGCGCAAAGCTCGAAAACCAGCCGGCCGCGGTCCGTGATCGTGTCCGGCTGGTCCACGGCGATATGACCGATTTTCAGTTGCGCGAAACCTTCCGCCTCATCAACATCCCCTTCCGGCCGTTCCAGCACCTGCTCGCGGTGGAGCAGCAACTCGGCTGCTTGCGCTGCGCGCGCCGCCATCTCGCGCCGGGCGGCCGGCTGGTAGTGGACTTTTTCCAGACCGATGCTCGCCGCATGCACGACCCGGCCTTCATGCAAGAATCTTCGCCCCATCCTGAGGTAGCGCTGCCCGATGGCACCCGAGTTCGGCTAGCCGAGCGCGTCGCTGCCTTTCACCGCGCCGAGCAGTGCAACGACGTGGAATTGGTCTACTACGTCACCCATCCCGACGGCCGCGCCGAACGCCTCGTGTTCGCCTTCACGCTGCGGTATTTCTTCCGCTACGAGGTCGAGCACTTGCTGGCGCGCTGCGGATTCCGGGTGGTTGAGCTGTTCGGCAATTTCGACCGTTCGGCGTTGCGCGACGACTCGCCGGAAATGATCTTTGTCGCTGAGAAAGAGGGCTCGTGAGGCGCCGCGCGTCGCAAAGGGCTCTCCCCGTTGACCATTCGCCATCTACCCTGCGCGGGATAGAATGGCGCGCCTTGCAGGAGGATTCGATGCGCCGTTGCACAGGGTTCTGCACGGGTCGTCTAACGTTGAAGCGAGTGA